>NZ_CP012184.1:4903687-5215100 GCF_001420995.1 Pseudonocardia sp. EC080619-01
ATCTCCTGTTCATGCCTCGCCGTAGGATGACGCATTCTGCGCAGTCGATCGGTCGAGTATTGCGCAGAGCGATGCACCGTCGTCAGCTGGGGTCATGCAGACCGTGACCGTTGCGCAGTACCTCGCCCGCCGGCTGGGCGAGCTGGGCGTCGAGCACCTGTTCGGTGTTCCCGGCGACTTCAGCCTCACCCTGCTCGATCACATGCTCGCCGAGGGACGCCAGGAGTGGGTCGGGTCCCCGAACGAGCTGGGCGCGGGATACGCCGCGGACGGCTACGCCCGCACCCGGGGCATGGCCGCGATGGTCACGACGTTCGGCGTCGGCGAGCTCAGCGCGATCGACGCGGTCGCGGGCGCCTACGCCGAGAACGTGCCGCTGGTCCAGATCACCGGCGTTCCGCCCACGACGTCCGCCGCCGCGGGACGGCTGCTGCACCACACGCTCGGCGACGGCGACTTCGGCCGTTTCGCCCGCGCCTACGCCGAGGTCACCGCCGCCGGTGCCGTCCTGACCGCCCGGGACGCCGCGGAGCGGATCGACGACGTCCTGGCCACCGCGGTCCGCGAGCTGCGTCCGGTCTACCTGGCCGTACCGGTCGACGTCGCCACCGCACTGGTTCTCGCACCGGCGGCCCCGCTCCCGCTCACCGCGACGGACGAGCGCGCGGTCGGCCGGTTCCGGTCCGCCGCCGCCGACCTGCTCGGCGGGGCCCGCAGCGCCGTCCTGGTGGCCGGCCACCTCGTGGAGCGCTCCGGCGCCGTCGACCGGTTCGCCCGGCTGGTCGACGCGGCCGCCTCCCCGGTCGTCACCCTGGTCTCCGCCCGCGGCGCCGTCGACCCCGGCTCGCCGCACTTCGCGGGGGTCTACTGCGGAACGATCGGTGCCAAGCGGGCGATCCTCGCCGTCGACACCGCGGACGTCGTGATCGAGGCCGGGACGCTGATGGCCGACGCCGTGACCGGGATGTTCTCGCACCGCGACGATCCCGCCCACACCATCCACCTGGGCCTGCACGGCGCCACGGTGGCCGGGTCGCGGATCGACGGCGTGCCGTTCGCGACCGCTCTGGACGTGCTGACCGAACTGGTCGACGGCGCTGCGCTGCGCCGCGACCTGCCCGACACCGCTCCGGAGGGCCCCGAGGCCGGTCCGGCGCTCGACCAGGCGACGCTGTGGGCGCACCTGGAAGGCTGGTTCCCGCACGGGCACCGGCTGGTCACCGACATCGGCACCACGTTCTGGGGCGCGGCCGGGATCACGCTGCCGGCAGGCTCCGACGTCGTCGCGCAGCCGGTGTGGTCGTCGATCGGCTACGCGCTGCCCGCCGCGCTGGGCTGCGCCGTCGCCGACCCGGAACGACGACCGGTGCTGGTGATCGGTGACGGTGCCGCCCAGATGACGGTGCAGGAGCTCAGCACGCTCGCGCGGCTGCCGCAGCCGCCGGTCGTGATCGTCGTCGACAACTCCGGCTACACGATCGAACGCGCTCTGCAGAGCCCGGCGGCGGTCTACAACGACGTCGCCCCATGGGACTGGTGCGCGCTCGCCCGTGCGTTCGCGCCCGGCGTGCCGATGGTGACGGCCGAGCCGGCGACGCCCGGCGAGCTGGACGAGGCCCTGGCCGCGGTGTCCTGTTCACCGGACAGCCTGGTCGTGCTGCACGTGCGGACCGATCCGCTCGACCTGCCCGCCGGACTGCGCGGTCTGGCCGACAACTACCACGGGCGCTGAGACGCCGAGGAGGGTCGGCGCAGCGCCCCGGGCGCGCGGTCATGCACTGCGCCGCGTCCCCGGCGGGCTGGTGCGAGAGCACCTCATGCACTCGTTCGAGGAAGGTCCGGGAGTGAGCCGGCCTCGTGCGAGGTGAACGTGCGCCATGCTCGCCCGATGGGCCGTATCGACTACTTCCAGGACTCTGACGCCCCGCAGGCGAACAGCGTCGTCCCGTCCACCACCGCCGCGGTGCGGGACGACCGTGGGCACCTGCTCATGATCCACAAGGTCGACAACGACAAGTGGGCTCTTCCGGGCGGCGGCATGAATCTGGGTGAGTCGATCTCCGAGGCCGCCGTCCGCGAAGTTGCCGAGGAGACCGGCCTGACCGTCGAGATCACCGGGCTCGTCGGCATCTACACCGACCCCGGCCACGTCATGGCCTACGACGACGGCGAGGTCCGCCAGGAGTTCTCCGTGTGCTTCCACGCCCGGCCCACCGGCGGCACGCTGCGCGAGGACGGCACCGAGACGAAGGCGGCGAAGTGGGTCGATCCTGCCGACATCCCCGACCTGACCATCCACCCGTCCATGCGCCGGCGGATCGACGACGCCCTCCGTGGCGATTCCACGCCGCGGATCAGCTGAGCCGCGCTCGTTCGAGGTGCCGTGTGGTCCGGTCGATTGCGGCCTCGATCGAGGTTCGCGCCGTCGTCATCGCCCGGGCGACCGCGGAGTCCGGCTCGTAGCGCTCCAGGATCTCGTCGAGCCGTTCCGGGTAGCTCATCCGCTGACCTCCCGGCCCGGTGGTCATGTCCGCAGTCCAGAGTGCATCGGCCACTGGCGAGCGTTCGCGCTCCCAGCGGGCGAGGCGGTCGCCGAGACCGCGCTCTGCCACTTCGTAGGACGCTGCCGAGTGGTGGGCGACCAACGCGCACAAGCGCTCCGGGTAGCCCTCGCGCTCCAGGTGCGCCGCGCCGTCGACCTGTTGGCTCCCGGCGTCCCGGACGGCGGGGGAGTAGCCGATGTCGTGCAGCCACGCCGCGACCACCAGTAGCTCTCGGCCGTCGTCGGTGACGGCAGGGGGCACACTGCCGCAGGCCGCGACGTGGACCGGGACGCTGCGCGTCACTGACCCGGGCGTCAACATGAGTGAGCAACCGCCGAAGGTCGACACGGTCGGCGGCACGTCGACCGTGCGGTTCGATTCCGGCGACGGCACTCTTGCGGTGGATGGCGGGTGCCGGCCGCGCTGTGGACCGAGGAGCGCGACCCGACATACGAGAAGTGCGTCGCTCAACTCGAGGTGCGGCCCCGCGTCAGCATCTTTTGATGCTCGCTTTTTGCAAGCACTAGCAAGTGCTCTCCGTGGCGGCGATCGAACATAATGACCATTCTCGGCTCGACCGACCTGGGCGAACACGACCCGTGGGTGCTATCCGCGCTGCAAGTACTCGAAATATCCGATCATCCGCTTGCCGCTGGATGGTCATCCAGCCATGCGGACTGGCCACAGCGCGACGCGCGCAGCAGTGCTGCAAATACGCGACCACGATCTACTTCGTGACCACTTCAACCGCCATTCGGTTGATCTGCGCTACGGCGAACAAGATCATTGGTACTTGCAGCTATCATGCAGCAGACCAGATGTGTGACGCGCTTATGTGTGATCCGCCTGCATTGACGCGAATAGCTGGCTCGTGCTTGTATTGTCGAGCTTCGGATTTCCCCAGTGTGGCGAAGCTCCGAGTCGCACGTTCCGCGCGCGATTTCGGTCCGATCCCTGCGATCACCTCTGATTCGTAGGGTGCCCATCTAGTTTGGAGTCGCGTCATGACCACCACCGAGAAGCCGTCCAACTCCAGCATCGATATCTCCGACGTCGTCGCACTGGTCAACACCGAGGAGGTGGAGGACTCCGCTATTCGGGTCGACCGTCTTCTCACGGATCAGAGTGTCAACCGCCAGCCGATGAACATGGTTGCATTCGACTAATCGGCGATACGAGGTTCGAGAGGAAGCGAGGAGCTGGATGTACTATCTTTACGGTGACGACGAGATCATCCAGAATGTCTTCCGTTTGTCGCGCTCAGGTAACACAGGGGCGGTGACCACCCTTGGCGACCTGCGAGAGCAGTACCTCCGCTTCCTCTCGGACCCTCGCTTCGAGGCGCCAGTCAACCACTCCGATGATGTGTTCATCACTGACCCGGCGACGGCCGATGCGATCGCCCGTGCGTACTCGGGGGGTAACCTGAACGACCTCGATCAGAGCACGATCATCGGTGACGCGTTCACGCCTGAGGAGCACGCGAAGCGTATCGCACAAGTACGCCCAGCGATCGATCGAATTGCAGATCGGGATGCCACTCTGCATGCGATGTTTGAGCTAGTGATCCACTCGATCTTCATCAAGAAGACAAACCGTGTCAGCGACGGATCCGCCGCGCACGGTGGCTCGTCGAGCAATGCGATCGGGTCCATCTGGCTCTCGCTGAACGACGATCTGTCGACCGATGACATCTGCGAGCTGCTCATTCACGAGCTAACTCATCACCTCCTGTTTATCGACGAATATTGCCATTACCACTTCGAGTACTCACTCATCGGCGAACCCGCAAATTTCGCACAGTCCGCTATTCGGAAAAGCAAGCGACCGCTCGACAAGGTCGTCCATAGCATCGTCGTCGCCGCAGAGCTGGTCAGCGCGCGCTCTGCGATACTGGATGAGGGCGCCTGCACCCCCCGGAAGGTTCATCCTGATACCCCTACAGTAATCAGCGCAACGATCGACGCTTGCGACAGCGTCCTCGCACTTTCGAACCTGCCTGAGCTGGTGTCAGATCGGACCGTCGATCTGGTTAATCGGTCGAAGCGTAGATGTCTCGACGCGCGCTCAGCTACTGCTCTCGTGGAGGAGGCGTGACGATGGCTATCCCTGAGTATGATGCGCTGGTGGAATGCGCCGAGCGCATCAGCAACGAATGAGGACGCAGCGGGCGAGACCTCGATGATTTCCCGGAAATCGTATTAGATCTTACCCGCAACCTTGATCTCAGGTACTTTGGCGACCTCACGAACCTGTACCGGGTCGGCATGGATCCTGCCGTGGGTGATCTCCAGCAGCCTTCGACGTTTTCCGACTTGTATTTCAAGCTATATGACGATGGTCACTACTGGGTGGAAGTCCTTAACTGGTGGGCCAGTGATCTGAATATCCACGACCACGATTTCTCCGGTGTACAGTTTCAGCTATCGGGCAAGTCACTGGATGTCACCTTCAAGTTCCAGGGTGACGACATTCAGGAAGGTGTGCAGCCGGGGCGATTTGATATCAACCAGGCGACAGTCTGGACTCCGGGGACTGCATCAGTTGTTCTGCCAGGTGACGCCGCGCCGCACTCTGTCTGCCATCTGAACCTGCCTACCGTCAGCCTTCTCTTCCGCACCTATCCGGTGGCCGAGCTCGGGCCCCAACGCAACTACTTCCCGCCGGATGTGCGTGGCAGCTACAAGGTGGCGACGACGGCGATGCGAACTCGCCTGAAGATCATGCGCATGCTCTCACGGTCTGACCCGGATGCATTTCGCGAGGCGTTCCGGGGCACTACACAGGGCCAGACTGTGCAGGCAAACTTGTTCACCGTTATCAAGATGACCGACATCCTGTTCACTCCGCAGTATTCTGCGCTGCTGGCAGAGTTGGCGAGTAGCGATGTCCTGCTCGGTGATGTTGTTGTGAACGCGGGAGCGCACTACCGATCAACAGATTTTCTTAAGGCCCTCATGAAGGAGCGGCCGGGATCTGGCAGCCTCGGGGATGGCTCGGTCAGCATCGCGGCACTGGCCAGCAGCTGGGACGAGCACAGCCTCAACATGATCCTCAGTCAACTGTCGGATGCGGGGTGGAAGACCGATGTCGGTGGGGCGCTCAGTCGAGCAGTCGGCGACGGCTCACTCGCCGGCGCAGGCGACGCCGACCGGATCCTCAGACGGTACGGGCTCACGATGGCCGACGTGTAAACACCCGCCGAGGCCGAGCTGTTCCGCGTTGGCACGCGGTATCCGTGGCTCGGTTAGTATTCCAACTGAGCAAGGAGGCAAAGCGGCGTTAGGGCGGGGGCAGTGGCGTGCGATCGGCGATAGAAGTGCGCGTCGTCACGACGTCGGCCGCCACAAACCTCTCTGATGGGATTCTCAGGCTGGCCCTGCCTCTGTTGGCGATCCGCTCCGGAGCTAGCCCATTCGAGGTCTCCCTGCTGGTGGGTGCGCTGCTCGCTCCTTGGCTTCTGGGAAGCCTGCTGGCCGGCGTTGTCATCGATCGCTCACGCAAGTCTTCCCTGATCAGAGCGTCGAACGCGATTCGAGCGGTGGTGCTGGCCGGGCTACTGGTCGGCGTAGTGATGACCAGTGCTGCGCCACCACTGCCGCTGCTGCTCACAGTCGCTCTGATGTGTGGATTCTCGGAGATCTTCTCTGACCTCAGTGCGCAGAGCGCGGTCCCGCAGATCGTCTCGGACGAGCGTCTGGACTCTGTCTACGGAAGAGTCTCGGTAGTCCAGAACACCAGCAACACCCTCGTAGGTCCGGCATTGGGTGGGCTTCTGTTCAACTGGAGTCCACCAATGGCGCTGGTGTTCGTGATCGTGAGCTACCTGTCGGCAGTGGCCATCTTCCCCACGACCCCCGCGAGCGAACGCCGGGCAACTCGCGGTGTCGCGGCGTTTGCGAAGGAAGTCGGCGGTGGCTTGGCAGCCATCAGGGCCGACTCATGGCTGGTACGTGCCGTCACCGCTGTCGGTGCGATGAACTTCGCCTCCGGTGCCAGTCTGGCGGTCCTCGTCTCCTACGCGGTATCGGCGGAAGGGCTGAGACTCAGTAGCGTCGAGTACGGCCTCCTTCTTGGGTGCTCCGGCGTGGGCTCGGTCCTCGGCGGACTCCTCGTGAGTGGCGTGATCAAGCGGACCGGCGCAACCGCTGCTGTGATGATTGGTGCGCTCGCACTGACTGTGAACATCGGCGCGCCGTCAGTCTCCACGAATCCGTTCGTCATCGGAGCACTCATGCTCCTGTGCAGCGCAGCTGGCATGCTCTTCGCGATCCAGGTGATATCCGCAAGGCAGCGGCGCGTCCCTGCCGACCTTCGAGGGCGTGTCAATGCCGCATTCCAGCTCGTCGGTCTAGGGTCTGCCCCACTCGGCGCGATCGCCGGTGGCGCGGCGGCATCACTCGTCGGGCAACGGCCGATCTTCATCCTGTTCGCCGCTGCTGCCGCCACCATCGTCCTTATCGCACGTCCCTGGAGACTGAACGAGGTCCCAGCGCCCAACGTCGAGACGATCGCCGACGAGAGCCGTTGACCACGCACAGATTCGTTCGTGGCAGGTCGAGCAGGCACGGGCGGAGGCCCGTGTCGCCGGAGCCCACGGCCCCTGCCTGCTCAACTTGTGCTGGCGGTTGGTCTGCGGCGCCGTCGTGATGCTGGCCTCATCGAGGTCGTAGCTGGCGCTTTGCGGAGCGTTTGGAAGTGAGCCCGAGAAGTTCCCGCCGGATGTCCAGGTCACAAGCGTTCTGCTTGGCTTCACGGGCTTCGAGATAGACCTCGAGCACTCCGTGCCTGTCCAGTTCCGGGAGGACACGGGCCAGGCAGAGCCGCCGACGTCGCTCGGAGCCGGCGTTGATGTCGACTCTGATCACGATCAGATGCAGTGCAGGTAGGTCGGCGATGGCGTCAGTGAGCAGCCTGCGCCGTGAGCGGTCCTCGTCGTACCGGTGGAGCTTGCGCTGCCCTCACAGCCGCAACGCCGCGACCGTGGCGCATCCCCGCGTGACTGGTTCGGATCGTCTGGGTGGTCCAAAGCACGGCATGGTTGCGTTTGTCCAGGTCTTGCGGCCTCCTGGCCCTCCAGGATGGACCGGGGACTTGGCACCTTTCATAGCGATGATGTCGACGGTGAGTGCTTTCGATCTGCGCTGGAGACGGTGGTCGGCTGGTCTCGACTCATTGCTGACCGTTCCGCGACGGATGGAGATTCGCCACCTTCTGCTCGAGCTGATCTTCGAGCTCGTCGATCGTCACGGACGGGGAAGCCGCCAGCGCGTCGCGAAGGCGCTCCGCGGACCAGCCGACCCGCCTGGCCGCGCGGAGAAAGTGAAGGTCGGACATGGCGACCGTGTATCGCTCGGAGACGATGACTCGCAGCCACTCGTCAAGGACGTCGTCCGGAGGCGGAGGAGAGGTGCTCCGCTCGACCAGCAACAGCATCATCGTCAGATCGTTCGTCGCTCGGTCGGCCACCTCCGGACGTCCGATGGCGGTTGCCCAGCCTGCCAGCAGTGGACTGCCGTCCTCGGTCATCGGTCACTCCTCGTGGACGCCGGTGGGGAGCTGAAGGATCCGGTCTGCACGTGCGCAACGACGCGGGCGTGAGCCCGACAGAGTGTGAGGGAGTCGGGCTTCCTGCGAGTGACTTCTCGCCGATCGTCACTTCTGTCGATCCGGCCCGCCGCCGACTAACGAACGCCCGGTTGCGCCGGATGGACGTGCATGACTACTCCGAACTCCCCGCAGCCGACCCCCTACGAGCTGGCCCAGTGGCAGCAGTACCAGGCGTGGCAGCAGCACCAGGCCTGGCAGCAGCACCAGGCCGCCGCGCGTTCCGAGTCCGCCCGCAAGCTCGCCGGCTGGGCCATCGCCTGCGGCGGGCTCGGCTTGCTGGTGTTCGGCATCGTCCTCGGTCCGATCGCCTTCGCGCTGGGGCTCACCGCGTACAACCAGCTCCTGCCGGGGCAGCGCGGCAAGAACGACGCGGTCGGGGCGATGGTCCTCGGCGTGATCGACATCTTCGCGTTCTTCGTGATCATGGCGATGCTCTGATCTGCGGCGCGACAGGCACACTCCTGATGCCCCGTCGGCGGACAGGTCCACCACTGAGCAGCGGTGAGCAGCGGTCACCCCGCAGCGCACTGCGGCGGGGGATCGTTCGTCGTCAGGGGGTGTCGATCGTCAGCCACTCCGCGCTCAGGGAGTCGAGGAAGTCCTGCGCGTCGAACGCCTCGCCGGGCGCCAGGACACCCCGCTCCTGCGCCCGGCCGTCCAACAGTCGCACGACCGCCTCGACGAGGAGCGGCGCGGTGACCGCGTAGATGTCCCGGCCGGTCGCCGCGATGCGGCGGTCCTCCCGGCCGCGCCGGACGACGACGTCGACCACGAACACCTGCGCCGAGCGCCTGTGCTCGTCGACGGCCTGCGGCGCCGAGGTCGCCGGATCACGGACGTCCCCGAGCGCGACCGAGGCCAGGTAGTTCTCGATCCGGGTCGCCGGCAGGTGGCGGGCCATCGTGACGATCTCGCTGAACGGCACACCGACCACGGTCTGCGTCCCGATCGGGGCCGGGAACACCCATTCCCGTTCGGGGGCCGGAGCGGGTGCGGGGACCAGCTGCCCGCCGTCGACGACGAGCCGTGTGGCCGTGTTGCGCTCGCCGGTGATCCGCGTGCCCCTCGTCGGCCACCACCGGTCGAGGCCGATGCCGACGGTCACCGCGTCGATCGTGTCCCATCCCGTCGTCGCGGCGGTGGCGAGCAGGTCGGCCAGCCCGCCGTAGAACGACATCGCCGGCACCACCGCCACGTCCGGCGCGGCACCGGGGGCTCCGTACGCGTCGTACAGGCCCTGCACCGCAGCCTGCTCGGCCGCGACGTCCAGGTAGTGCGCTCCCGCGCGGACGGCGGCGTCCGCCAGCGGGCGGGCCGTGTCGAGGAACGGGCCGGCGACGTTCACGACCGCCGAGACCCCTCGTACTGCGGCGTCCAGCGCGGCCGGATCGTCGACCGACGCCGGCCGTACCTCCGACCCCGGGACCTGCGCCCCGAGCTCGTCCAGGGCCGTCGTGCTCCGTCCGGACAGGACGGGCACCAGGCCGCGCCGCACCAGTTCCGCGACCACGAACCGTCCCGTGTGGCCGTACGCCCCGTAGACCAGAACTCTGCTCTCCATGCGTCCACCTCACCAGCGCAGAGGGGTTCGTTCGAGTGTCTGATCCGACGACGTACGTACACTTTCGGACATGCACACCCTGGGGCTCGCCCTCCACCAGGACTCGATGCTCTACGAGACGGCGATCGCGTCGGAGGTCTTCGGGGTCGACAGGTCCGAGCTGTCGGCGACGGGTGAGTGGTACGACGTCGTCGTCTGCACCCCGAACGGGGTCGCCCCCGGCTGGTTCCCCGGCGCCGAGGTCCAGGACTTCGCAGCGCTGAGCCGGGTCGACACCGTCCTCGTCCCGTCCACGTCCGTTCTCGACCGCGAGCCGGACGCGGAGCTCCTTTCCGCCCTCCGGGCCGCGTACGAACGGGGCGCGCGGATCGCCGCCCTGTGCACCGGCTCGTTCGTGCTCGCGGCGGCCGGTCTGCTCGACGGCCGCCCGGCGACCACGCACTGGATGCACGCCGCCGAGCTCGCGGACCGTCATCCCCGTGTCGACGTGCGGGCGAACGTCCTCTACGTCGACGACGGGCAGGTCCTCACGTCGGCGGGCAAGACCGCGGCACTCGACCTCTGCCTGCACCTCGTCCACCTCGACCACGGCACTGCCGCGGCGAACGGGCTGGCGCGCACGCTCGTCGTCCCGTCGCACCGCCCCGGCGGCCAGCAGCAGTTCATCGTCGCGCCGGCCGATCCCGTCGTGACCGACGAGCTCGCTGCGGCGCTGGACTGGGCGCGCACCCGTCTCGACCAGCCGATCACGGTGCAGGGGCTTGCCGATCGGGCCCGGCTCAGCAGCCGGCAGCTCGCCCGGCGGATGCTGGCCGAGCTCGGTGTCGCCCCGCTGACCTGGCTCCACGACCAGCGGATCCGCCGTGCGCAGGACCTCCTCGAACGTACCGGCGCCTCCGTGGAGGAGATCGCCACACGCTGCGGCATGGGCACCGCGGCGACGCTCCGGCGGCGGTTCCGGCACTCCCTCGGCGTCAGCCCGACGGCCTACCGGGCCGCCTTCCGGAGCTCCCACGAGCTCTGCCCGAGCCCCGGCTGAGGCCGACGGCGCCTGCGGGCTCAGGGCGTGGACGACGTCCCTGGTCGGTGGGCCGGGCCGGGGAGGCGTGCGATGTCGGCCAGCCACTTCTTGAGCAGCACCGTCTCGGGGGCGGCGAGGACCGTGTTGTCGTCCGGCAGCGCGAGAAGGGTCGCCGCCGCCCGGGCGAGGTGGGGCTCCTCCGCCGGATGGTGGGCGGGCCGGCTGCCGCCGGTGACGGCCGCGATGGTGGCCTCGCGCATGTCGGCCGACAGCCCCGGGTCGGGACGGGCGGTGATGATCTGTTGCAGGGTGACGCCGATGTTGGCCGCGAGGATGTGGGCCGCGGCCCGGTCCGGCTCGACGGCGAGGCGGCCGCGGGCGGCCGCCTCCCGGGTCAGACCCAGGAGGATCGTGGTGGGCCGTTCCTGTGCCGCGGGTCGCCTGCCCGGCGTGACCTGGCCGTACATCAGGGCGTAGAAGCCGGGGTTGGCGATGCCGAACGCGACGTGGGCGTCCCAGCCGTCGCGGATGTCCTGGATCGGGTCGCCGCTGGACTCGTGCTCCTGCTTGGCGGACAGGTACTGCTCGAACCCGTGCTCGACGACGGCGTCGAGCAGCCCCTCCTTGCTCCCGAAGAAGTGGTAGAGCGTGGGCAGCCGGACACCGCCGGCGTCGCAGATCGCACGCAACGGGACGGTCTCGCCCGGGGACGCCGCGATCAGGTCGGCAGCGGCGCGCAGCAGCCGGTTCCTGGTCCCGCCGGGGGGTTCGTGTCCCACGACTCCACCTTAGGTCGACCGGGTCGGGTCACTGCCGCGGCGTCGTGGCCGGGTGCGTGCCCCGGTGTGGTTCGCACACGCGCCCGGCCACGACGCTCAGCACCGGCGACGGCGCCGCGACCCGCTCAGCGGGTGGTGTAGCCGCCGTTGGCGAAGATCGTCTGGCCGGTGATCCACCAGCCCTCGGTCGCCAGGAACCGCACGATGGGCGCGATGTCCTCGATCCGGGTGAGCTGGTTGCCCATGGCCATCGACCGGTGGAACTCGACCCGCTCCGGGGTCTCCTGGGGGTAGAAGAACGGGGTGTCCATCGGGCCCGGGGCCACGCTGTTGACCGAGATCCCGCGCTCGGCGAACTCCTTGGCCGCGGCACGCGTGAAGTGCTCGACCGGGGACTTGCCACCGGCGTAGGTGGAGTAGCCGTCGGTGAACGCCGCCAGCAGCGCGGTCACGATGGTGACGATCTTGCCGTTGTCGGCGAGGTTGCGGCCGGCCTCCTTGATGAAGAAGTAGGCCGCCTTCGAGTTGATGTCGAACATCGAGTCGTACTCGTCCTCGGTGGTCTCCACGATCGGCTTGCGGAGCACCTTGCCCACGGTGTTGACCGCGACGTCGATCGGTCCGAGCGATCCGGTCGCATCGGCGAAGAGCCGCTCGACGTTCGCCGGGACGGTCAGGTCCCCGGACAGCAGGACGCCCTGCCCCCCGGCGGCCTCGACGGCCTTCAGCGTGTCCTCCGCCTCGGGACGGGACGACTCCGAGTTGTAGTGGATCGCCACGTTCGCCCCGGCCTCGGCGGCCTGCCTGCTGACCAGGCCACCGAGGTTCTTGCCGCCCGCGGCGACGAGCACGTTCTTGCCCTGCAGCGTGTGAGTGGCCATGTCTCCTCCTATATCGACTGACCACTTCTGTGTATCAGAGATACAGAGCGGGTGTCGAGTCGATCCAGACGCCCGTCAGGCCGCGGTGAGGCTCACGCCCGTCAGCTCCTGCGACAGGTCCCAGATCCGCGCCGCGTCCTCCTCGCTGCGCAGCGGCCGGTACAGGTCCTGCTCCCCGGGGCCGCCGCCGAGATGCCCGAGCCCCGTCGGCCCGTAGAGCCGCCCGCCCTGCGCGTCCGCGGACGTCGCGGCCAGCAGCGCGGGCAGCTGCGCCGTCGCGACCGTCCCGATCAGGACCCCCCACCGCGACAGCGCCCGGATCACGTGCACCTGCGGGGTGTCCCGGGTGCGCCCGACCTCGGGCCGGGCGGAGAGCAGGCTCGTCGGCACGACGCCGGGGTGGGACAGGTTGCTGGTGATGCCCCAGCCGCCCGCGCGGCTGCGCCGGTCGAGTTCGAGTCCGAACAGCCCGAGGGCGACCTTCGACTGGCCGTAGGCGCGGGAGCCGTCGTAGGAGCGCTCCCAGTTCGGGTCGTCCCAGTGGATCGCGCCCCGGGCGGCCGCGATGCTGACCTGCGAGGTCACCCGGCCCCGGCCGGCGCGGAGCAGCGGCATCAGGTGCCCGACGAGTGCGACGTGACCGAGGTGGTTCGTGCCGAGCTGCAGCTCGAAGCCGTCGGCCGTCGTCTGCCGGTCCGGCGGGGTCATGACGCCGGCGTTGTTCACCAGCAGGTGGATCGGCCGGTCCTCGCCGCGCAGGGTCTCGCCGAGCCCGGCCACGGACGCCAGCGAGGACAGGTCCAGCTCGCGCAGCGACACGTCGGCGCCGGGGTGCCGCCGGCGGACGGCGCTGACCGCGGCCTCGCCCTTGCGCGGGTTGCGGACGGGCATGACCACCTCGGCCCCGGCGGCGGCGAGCCGGGTGGCGATGCCGAGGCCGACCCCGTCGCTCGCGCCGGTGACGACGGCGCGCCGCCCGCGGAGGTCGGGGACGGTGATGTCGGGCGTGCGCGGCATGGTGTTCTCCTCGGGGTTCCGGGCGGTACCCGTCCAGGCTCACGTGCCGGCGGGTCCGTATCCACGGCCCGCCGATCCGTGGCTGCGGCCGTAGCGGGGGATCGACGATCCGTGGTCCGGCCGGCTGTCGCGCGGTAGGAACGGGGTCGTGATCGAGGGGGAGGGTGGTGGGCCGTGATCGACCGGACCGGGCTGGCGGAGTTCCTCCGGCGACGACGGGGTGCGCTGCAGCCCGAGGACGTCGGGCTCCCGCGCGGACGGCGCCGCCGGACCGCCGGGCTGCGGCGCGAGGAGGTCGCCGCGCTCTGTCACATGTCGGCCGACTACTACGCGCGCATCGAACGGGAACGCGGGCCGCAGCCGTCGGAGCAGATGCTCGCGTCGATCGCGCAGGGCCTGCACCTCTCCCTCGACGAGCGCGACCACCTGTTCCGGCTCGCCGGGCACCACCCGCCCCTGCGCGGGGCGGCGAGCGAGCACATCGGGCCCGGCCTGCAGCGCATCCTCGACCGCCTCGCCGACACCCCCGCCGAGATCGTCACCGAGCTGGGGGAGACGCTGCGGCAGAGTCCCCTAGGCGTCGCCCTGACCGGCGACACGACCGGCTACACCGGCCCGGCGCGCAGCCGCGGCTACCGCTGGTTCACCGACCCGGACACCCGCCGCCTGTACGCGCCGGAGGAGCACGCGTTCCTCTCCCGGATGTACGCCTCCGGCCTGCGGGGGCTCGTCACCCTGCGCGGGCCCGGGTCGCGGGCCGCGCACCTCGCCGACCTCCTCCTCGGGCAGAGCGAGGAGTTCGCGGCCCTGTGGGACGAGCACGAGATCGGCATCCGCCCGCGCGACACCAAGACACTGGTCCACCCCGAGCTCGGCGTGCTGGAGCTGAACTGCCAGACGCTCGTCGACCCGGAGCAGTCGCACATGCTGTTCGTCTACACCGCGGTGCCGGGCAGCGAGAGCCACGAGAAGCTCCAGCTGCTGTCCGTCATCGGGGCGCAGACGCTCGGCCCGGCCGCACCCGGACACCCCGGCGACGGTCTCCCGGTGACGTAACAGGCGGCGGGCAGGCAGCCGAGTCCGAGCGCGTCGGCCCCGTCACCCGACGGACTCGACACGGGGCCCGGGGCTGGGGGACCGATGCTCGCGCTCGTCGTGATCATGCTGATTCTGCTCGGCTGGGCCCTGGTCGCGGGCCGTCTCGCGCGGTTCAGCGTCACGATGCCGCTGGCGATGCTGGTGGCCGGAGTCCTGCTCACCGCGGGATCCGACCCGGTGTTCGTCTTCGACCTCGAGTACGAGTCGGCCGAGCACGTCGTCGAGGTCGTCCTCGCGATCCTGCTGTTCACCGACGCGACCGAGGTGCCGGGCGGCGTCCTGGGGCGGGAGCCGCGGCTGACCCTGCGGCTCCTGCTGGTCGCCCTCCCGCTGTCGCTCCTGCTGGCCTGGGGCGGCGGCGTCCTCCTGCTCGGCGGTGCGGGCATCTGGATGGCGGCCGTCCTCGCGACGATCGTCATGCCCGTCGACCTCGCACCCGCGGTCGCCTTCGTCCGGGACCGGCGGGTGCCGGAACGGCTGCGGGAGCTCGTCAACGTCGAGAGCGGGCTCAACGACGGCATCGTCGCGCCCATCTTCCTCCTCGCACTCGCCGCGGCGACCGCGGCCGGTGCGGAGTCCATCGAGGAGGCCGCGATCGACGCCGTCCCCGCGCTGGGCATCGCGATCCTGGTCGGCGCCGTCGTCGGTGTCGCCGCCGCGCGGGTGCTGCGCCGGTCGCTCGTCGCGGGGTGGAGTCAGCCGTCGGCGCTGCGCATCGGGGTGCTCGCCCTGCCGCTGCTCGCCTACGGGGGCGCGGTCGTCGCCGGGGGCAACGGGTTCGTCGCCGCGTTCGTCGCCGGCGTGTTCTTCGAGCCGGTGGCGCGCCGGCTCCCGGCGGGCACCCTGCACCTCGCCGAGGACGTCGGGCACCTGCTGTCGCTCGCGCTGTGGTTCGTGTTCGGCGCGATCGTGAACCAGACCCTCGCCGCCGGGTCGGTGACCTGGCAGATCGTGCTCTACGCGGTGCTCGCGCTGACCGTCGCCCGGGTGCTGCCGGTGGCGGTCGCGCTGATCGGGACCGACCTCTCCGCGCGCGACCGCCTCGTCGTCGGGTGGGTGGGTCCGCGGGGGATCGCGACGCTCGTGTTCGGGATGCTCGCGTTCATCGACCTGCCCCCGCCGCAGGAGGACCTCGCGCTCACCGTCGCCGTCGTGACCGTGGTGGCCAGCATCGTCGTCCACGGCCTGTCGTCGGGGCTGGTGTCCCGGTCCTACCCGGCGACGACGGCCGGCGACCCCGGGCCGTCCCCCGGTGGTGAGCCGGCGGGGGACGGCCCGGGACGGGTGGGCCGGACCGCCCGCCGGTGGCGGCGCCGGTGACCCGGCCCGGGCTCAGAAGGCGAGGCGGCGCACCGACTCCGGGCGGAGGACGACGCGCAGGAGCCCGTCCTGGGCGAGGATCGCCGCGAGATCGGCGGCCCGGACCGGGTCGTCGAGGTCCCAGTAGCGCGCGGCGAGGCGGGCGGCCAGTTCGTGCGCCCCGTCGGTCTCGACCGTGGCCCGGCCGCTGACCGACACCCAGCGCTCGCGCTCCTCCACCGGAGCGGCGACGACGAGTGCGGCGCGCGGATCGCGACGCAGGCGGCGCACCTTCAGCGCGTCCGGCTCGGTGAAGAGCTGGACCGCGCCGCCGGTGGTGGCCTCGAACCAGACCGGCCGGGCCTGCGGCGGCTGCGGACCCTCGGCGAGGGTCAGGAAGCCGTGCAGCGGGCGCCCGAGGAACTCGATGTCCTCGGCGGTCAGGGTGCTGGTGGCGGTGCTCATGGTGGTCCTCTCCGTGGTCCTGTCCCGGGGGTCGGTGTGCGCTGCGGTCACCGGTCCCACGCCCCGGCGGCCGCGGCCCGGACGACGTAGTCCTCGAAGGGACGGGGCTCCCGGCCGAGCACGGTGGCGACGCCGTCGTCGGTCCCGGCGATCTCCCCGCGCGCCATGAGGACGAACATCTCGGCGACGTGGTGGGCGTCGTCCGGGCCGACACCCCGCCCCACCAGCTCCGCGGTGTACGCGGCGGGGGAGACCTGCTCGTAGGTGAGGGACCGCCCGGTCGCCCGGGAGATCAGCTCGACGGCCTCGGGGAAGGTCACCGGACGCGGCCCGGTGAGCTCGTAGGTCCGCCCGGCGTGCCGGCCGGGCCCGGTCAGCACGGCCGCCGCGACGTCGGCGACATCCTCCAGGTCGACGAACGCCTCCGGGACCTCGCCGGCCGGCAGGGACAGCCCGCCGGCGACGAGCGGCGCGTGGAAGAGGTCCTCGTCGAAGTTCTGGGCGAAGTTCGACGGCCGCAGCACGGTCCACTCCAGCGCCGAGCCGCGCACGGCGTCCTCGGCCGAGCGCATGTCCCGCCCGAACGACGAGTCGCCCCAGGTGTCGGCGCCGTGCCCGGAGAGCAGGACCAGGCGTCGCACGCCGGCCGCGGCGGCCCGGGCGACGAACTCGTGGACCGGGCCGGGCACGGTCGGCGGGACGACGTAGGCGGTGGTGACGCCGTCCAGCGCCCGGTCCCAGCCGGCGGGATCGGACCAGTCGAACGGGGTCGCGCTGGACCGGGAGGCGGCGCGCACCGGGACCCCGCGCAGCCGCAGGCGGGCGGCGACCCGCCGGCCGGTCTTGCCGGTGGCGCCGAGGACGAGGGTGGTGTCGGTGGTGCTCATGACGACGATTCAACGGCTGATTGCCGGACGAATCCATGGGTGAGGAGCCGGATCGCCTGTGTGTTCGTCTAACCTCGGAGACGTGGATGCCTTCGCCGACCTCTTCCGCGGGGTGCGGGCCCAGGGCTCGCTCTTCGGCAGCACGACCCTGACCGCGCCGTGGTCGTTGCGGTTCGTCGACGGCGCCCCGCTCACGCTGTGCACCGTGCTCGAGGGCGGGGGATGGCTCCTCCCGGACGGGCACCCGCCCGAGCACCTCGCCGCCGGCGACACGGTGATCCTCCGGGGGCCCGGCCTGTTCTCCTTCGTCGACGTGATCGGGACGGCTGCCGAGCCGATCGAGTGCGGTGAGGACTGCGCGACCCCCGAGCAGGGCGGGACGCTGCACCGGCTCGGGTGGCACGACCGCGGCGGGGGCGACGGCGACGGTGCCACCACGCTGGTCGTCGGCGCCTACCCGGTGGGCGGTGAGATCGGCAGGCGGCTGCTGGACGCGGTGCCCGACGTCCTGCGCATCGAGCCGGACGGGACGGCCGACGCTGTGCGGGACCTGCTGGCCGCGGAGGTCGCCGTCGACGCGCCGGGGCAGCAGGTCGTCCTCGACCGGTTGCTGGACTGGATGCTCGTCTGCTCGCTGCGCGAGTGGTTCGACCGGCCCGGCGGCGCGCCGCCCGCCTGGTACGCGGCGCACCGCGATCCCGTCGTCGGCCACGCCCTGCGGCTGCTGCACGCCGAGCCGGCAGCCCCGTGGACGGTCGCGTCGCTCGCCGACCGGGTGGCCGTCTCGCGGGCGACGCTGGCGAAGCGGTTCGCCGACCTCGTCGGGGAGCCGCCGCTGACCTACCTGACCCGGTGGCGTATGACCCTGGCAGCGGACCTGCTGTCCGGGCGCGAGACGACTACGATCGCCGAGGTCGCCCGCGAGGTCGGCTACTCCGACGCCTTCGGGTTCAGCGCCGCGTTCAAGCGCGTCCGCGGTGTCACGCCGAGCGCGTTCCGCCTGGCCGGCGCCGCGGCCACCTGACGGGCGACGCCGGTCAGGTCCGGGCGGGCTCACGGGCGGACACCCGTGCGAGGAAGTCCTCCACGAGCCCCAGCACGGTCTGCGGGTGGCTCTCGATCAGGAAGTGGCCGCCGCCGGGGACGAGGTGGATCTCGGCGCCGGGGAGGTCCCGGGCGAACGCCCGCGCCCCGTCCGGGCCGAAGATCTCGTCGTTCTCCCCCCACACCGCCAGCAGCGGGACCTGGGACTCGCGGAACCAGGCGTGCAGCTCCGGGTAGAGCGGCGGGTTCGTCGCGTAGTCGCGGAACAGGCTGAGCTGGGCCGCCGCCGAGCCGGGGCGGGCCATCGAGGCGGCGTCGATCGTCCAGCAGTCGGGGTCGACGAGCTCCGGCCGGTCCACGCCGTGCAGGTACTGCCACCGGATCGCCGGCTCGTCCAGCGCGGCGCGCACCGCCGGTTCGGTGCCGGGACCGGGCGCGTCGGCGTAGGCCCACACCGGCGCCCAGAAGCCGGGGACGAAGCCGTCGTCGTAGGCGTTGCCGTTCTGGCTGATCACGGCGGTGGCCGCCGCCGGCCGCCGCAGCGCGAGGCGCCAGGCGATCGGGGCGCCGTAGTCCTGCACGACGACCGTGAACCGCTCCACGCCCAGCTCGTCGAGCAGCGCCTCCGTCACGTCGGTGAGCGCGTCGAAGGTGTAGTCGAACGAGCCGGCGTCGGGGGCGTCGGAGTGGCCGAACCCGATGTGGTCGGGCGCGATCACGCGGTAGCGCTCGCCGAGCGCCGGGATCAGCGCGCGGTACATCCGGGAGCTGGTCGGGAAGCCGTGCAGCAGCAGGACGACGGGCGCGTCGTCCGGTCCGGACTGCCGGACGAACACCCGGTGACCGGCCACGTCGAGACGGCGGTGCAGCACCTCGGCCATGTCTAACCTCCTAAATAAGTTTTGATGGTTAGATAGGAGCATGGGTCGTCAGCCGGGGTCAAGCGGCCGGACCGGGAGCTACGCTCGCGGCATGGCCGATCCACGTCCGCTGACGGGGGAGCCGTTGCCGCTGGACCTGCTCAACACCCGGTGGGTCGAGCACGGCGAGGAACGGGACCTGCTGTCGGACCCCGGCGGCGTGGCCGCCTGGCTCGCCGGGCACGGGTTCGGCACCCCCGACGGCGAGCGGGCCGGTGCGGCGCTCCGGAGCGCGCGGAGCGTCATGACCGGCCTCCTCGACGACCCGGTGGCCCACGCGGCCGCGTTCGACGAGCTCCTCGCCCACGGCCGGCTGCGCCGGGGGTACGGCCCGGACGGCGCCGTCACCCGGCCCGAGGTCGACGACGCCGACCTGCTGCCGGCCTGGACCGCGGCCGAGGCGCTGCTGCGGCTGCTGGAGACCCGCCCGGACCGGATCCGGCGCTGCGCCCACGACGACTGCGTCCTGCACTTCCTCGACACCACCCGCAGCGGCACGCGGCGCTGGTGCTCGATGACGTCGTGCGGCAACCGGACCAAGGCGAACCGCCACTACGCGCGGAGCCGCGGCGCCACGTGAGGCGGTCGGGGGAATCGGTGACCGTCGGCAGTCTCACACGGGTTGTTGTCACCCATCTGATGTGCGACAACGTCATCCGTTCGATGGCGTTATCACTGTTCGAGCTTGCGGAGGGTCGGGGGCTCGGTACGGTCCCGCCACATGCGCACCTCACGTCACTCCCGTCGCCGCCTGCCTGCCATCGGCACAGGCGCGGGCGCCGTGCTCGTCGCCCTGGCGGTCGTCGCTGCCGGTGACGTGGCGGTGCCGAACACACAGTCCCCGGCCTACCGCGCGGTCGCCGCGGCCCAGGAGGAGCCACCGGGGGGCGGTGACTCCGACGACGGGGGCGGGTCCGGTACCTCCTCCCCGCAGGACGACAGCTCGGACGACTCGGGCGGCTCCGGCGACTCAGGCAGCTCGGGCGACTCAGGCAGCTCGGGCGGCTCCGGCAGCTCGGGCGACTCCGGCGACTCGGGTGGCTCGGGCAGCTCCGACCGGCCCGGCCTCCCCGGCCTCTCCGATCTCACCGGAGGGACGATCTCGATCGACGGGACCGACTACCCGAACCCGCTGCAGCTGAGGAACGGTGGCCCGGTCTCCAGTGCGGCGATCTGGGAGAACACCCGCCGCGAGGAGCTGCTGGCCGACTTCCGCGAGAACGTCTACGGCCAGAGCCTGCCGATGCCGACCGAGCAGACCTTCGACGTGACCCCGACCGACGTCGGCGACGTGACGCGCAAGATCGTCAAGATCGACATCACCGGGCCGGAGGGGACGGGCAGCTTCGACCTGAAGCTGTTCCTCCCCAAGGGCGAGAGCAAGCCGCGCGGGACCTTCCTGATGATCGACCACCGCGGCTCGGTGAGCGACGACCCGACCCAGTCGTCGGACTACGCGCCGGTCTCGAAGATCACGAAGGCCGGCTACGCCTTCGCCCAGATCGACGCCGAGCAGATCGCTCCCGACGACAGCGACAGCTACCGCAGCAAGATGATCAACCTGTTCCACGACTCCGGGCAGGACCTCCCCGACGACGCCGGTCGCGCCATCAGCGCCTGGGCGTGGGGCGCCAGCCGGGCCATGGACTACCTCGAGACCGACCCCGACATCGACGCCACGAAGGTCGCGGTGATCGGCCACTCGCGGGGTGGCAAGGCGTCGCTGTGGGCCGGGGCGCAGGACACGCGCTTCGCCGCCGCCATCACGAACAACTCCGGTTCCACCGGCGCCAAGCCGGCCCGGCGCGGCGACGGAGGCGTCGGCGGCGAGACCGTGGCACGGGTGAACGAGTCGTTCCCGCACTGGTTCCCGCAGACGTACAAGAAGTTCAACGACGACGTCGACGCGCTGCCCGTCGACCAGCACCAGCTGCTGGCCCTGGTCGCCCCGCGACGGGTGGTCGTCGGGAGCGCGGCCGACGACTCGAACGCCGATCCCGAGGGCGAGTTCCTGTCGTACGTCTCGGCGTCGAAGGTCTACGAGCTGTACGGGCTGGGCGACACCGGCCTCCCGTCCCCGGACTGGAAGCCGGCCACCGACACCGCGTTCCGCGGTCCGGCGATGAGCTACCACCTCCGTTCCGGCGGGCACGGCCTGCAGGGCGAGGACTGGGACATGTACCTCGACGGGAACCTGTTCGTCCGGTGACCGACGCGGTCAGCCCGACGCCACCGCCAGCAGCGCGAGCGGCGCGGGCACCGCGATCAGGACGAGGAGCACGGCGTTGACGACCCGGTGCTCCCGCAGGATCGCGACGAACTCGCGCAGCACCGCGCTCGGCCAGTAGTACCCCGCCGTCGGCGCCCCGGCGGCCTGGGCGTCGACGCCCAGCCTGCGGGCCAGGACGGCGGCCCGGAACACGTGGTAGTCGCTGGTCACGATCAGGCCGGGGCCGGCCGGGTCCGGGTCGCCGCGCACCAGTTCGTCGCTGAGCCGGAGGTTCTGCTCGGTGGTGCGTGACGCGGTCTCGGCACGCAGCAGCGCGGGGTCCGCGCCGTGGTCGACCGCCCACCGGCGCATCGCCTCGCCCTCCGCGAGCCGTTCGTCGTCGCCCTTCCCGCCGGACAGGACCAGCATCCGTGCGCCGCGACGGTCGAGCTCGGTCATCCCGGCCCGGATGCGGTCGGCCAGCAGCGGCGGCACCGCACTGCCGTGCAGGCCGGAACCGAGCACGACCACCCAGTCCGCCGGACGGTCCCGCACCAGCCACCGGTACAGCCGCGCGTAGCCGAGGAACGCGACGAACTGGAAGGCGAGGAAGTACGCGGCCAGCGCGCACAGGATCCACAGCGCCCGCAGCCAGACCGGCCCGGTGAGCATCACCGGCACCGCGACCGCCAGCAGCACGACGATCAGCAGCCCGGCGAGCAGTGACAGCGAGTTCCCGAGGCTCACCCGTTCCCGGCGCAGCATGACCGCCCCGTTGAGGATCAGGAACACGGCGAACACGAGGGCGAGCAGCGGGGACGTGACGGTGAGCAGCACGATCGTGCCGAGGACCGGGTTGCTGCCGGCGAACCCCAGCGTCGCGACGGCGTTGCCGAGCAGCACCGCCGCAGCGAGGAGCCAGTAGGCGTTGCTCAGCCGCCGGGGCTCGCGGCGCACCCGCCGCACGACGAACGTGCAGACGACGGCCGTGACGACGAGGGGGACGACCAGCACGGCCACGGAGATCAACAGGTTCGTACCACCGGACACCGGGCCATCCTGCCCAGCGACGGTGCCACCCGATCGAGACCGTCCGGGATGCCAGGATCGGGGCATGCCCCTGAACGTCCACCACTCCGGCGACCCGGACGGCCCGCCCGTCCTCGCGATCCACGGCGTCACCGGTCACGGCCTGCGGTTCCGCCCGCTGTCCGGCGCGATGCCGGACCTGCGCTGGACCGCCGTCGACGTCCGCGGCCACGGACGTTCCCCGTGGACGCCGCCGTGGAACCTGGAGCGGCACGTCGCCGACGCGCTGCAGGTGCTCGACGACGAGGGGAGCGGCCGGGCCGTCGTCGTGGGTCACTCGTTCGGCGGCGCGATCGCGACGCACCTGGCGCGGACGGCGCCGGAGCGGGTGAGCCGGCTGGTGCTCCTCGACCCGGCGATCGGGCTGGACCCGGAGCTCATGCTCGCCAACGCCGAGGAGTTCCGCGCCGACGCCTCGTGGGCGACGCCCGACGAGGCCCGCGCGGCCCGGACCGAGACCTGGCCCGGGGTGCCCGCCGAGCGCGTCGACGCCGAGATCGAGGCCCATCTCGAACAGCGCGACGGCGCCTGGCGCTGGCGCTACTCGCGGGCGTCGGTCATCGCGGCGTGGGCGGAGATGGCGCGCCCCGCCGTCGTCCCGCCGGCCGGTCTGCCCACACTGGTCGTGCCGGCGACCGGCGCCGACTTCGTCTCCGACGCCTGGCTCGACGCCTGCCGGGCCGAGCTCGGCGACGACCTCACGGTCGCCCCGATGGACACCGGGCACATGGTCTACCTGGAACGACCCGCCGAGGTGGTGGAGCTGCTGCGCGGTTTCCTCGGCTGAGGCGTGCCGGGGCTGTGGCAGGATCGGCGCATGGCCTGCCCGGACGACCAGCGCCTGCGTGACCTCGCCCGGCTGCGCCGCGTCCGGGACCGGATGGACCGCGAGTACGCCCGCCCGCTCGACGTCGAGGCGCTCGCGCGGGGCGAGCACATGTCGGCCGGGCACCTGTCCCGGGAGTTCCGCCGGGCCTACGGCGAGTCGCCCTACAGCTACCTGATGACCCGCCGCATCGAGCGGGCGATGGCGTTGCTGCGCCGCGGCGACCTGTCGGTGACGGAGGTCTGCTTCGCGGTCGGCTGCTCGTCGCTCGGCACGTTCAGCACCCGGTTCACCGAGCTCGTCGGCATGCCGCCGAGCGTGTTCCGCCGCGAGGCCGCCCGCGGGACCGAGGGCATCCCGGCGTGCGTCGCGAAGCAGGTCTCCAGACCGGTCAGGAATCGAGAAGCCCCGGAGCGCTCGCCCTCCCTAGCGTGACGTGCATGGACATCAGCATTCACTCCAGCTTCCTCCCGCACACCGACGCCGAGGCGTCGCTGGCCTTCTACCGCGACGCCCTCGGCTTCGAGGTCCGGCTCGACGTCGGCTACGCCGACATGCGCTGGATCACCGTCGGCCCGCCCGACCAGCCCGCCGTGTCGATCGTCCTCGCCCCGCCCGCCGTCGACCCGGGCGTCACCGACGAGGAGCGCAGGGTCGTCACCGAGATGATGGCCAAGGGCACCTACTCGGCGATCCTGCTCGCCAGTAACGACCTCGAGGCCGCGTTCGACAAGGTCCAGGCGAGCGGGGCCGAGGTCGTCCAGGAGCCGATCGACCAGCCGTACGGGGTACGTGACTGCGCCTTCCGCGATCCCGCGGGCAACATGGTCCGCATCCAGCAGCGTCCGGCCTGACCGGCCGCAGGGGGGAACACACACGATGACCACGCAGCACGCCGCGGACAGCCACGACCTCATCCGCGTGCACGGGGCTCGGGAGAACAACCTGCGCGACGTCAGCGTCGAGCTGCCGAAGCGCCGGTTGACCGTGTTCACCGGCGTGTCCGGCTCCGGCAAGAGCTCGCTGGTGTTCGCGACGATCGCGGCCGAGTCCCAGCGGATGATCAACGAGACCTACAGCACCTTCGTGCAGGGCTTCATGCCCACGCTGGCCCGGCCCGACGTCGACCTGCTCGACGGTCTCACGACGGCGATCATCGTCGACCAGGAGCGGATGGGCGGCGACGTCCGCTCCACCGTCGGCACCGCGACCGACGTCGGCGCCCTGCTGCGGATCCTGTTCTCCCGGCTCGGCGAGCCGCACGTCGGGTCGGCGAAGGCGTTCTCCTTCAACGTCGCGACGATCAGCGGGTCCGGCGCGGTCACCGTCGAGAAGGGCGGCAGGCAGATCAAGGAGCGCCGCGACTTCGAGATCGTCGGCGGTGCGTGCCCGCGCTGCGAGGGGAAGGGCACCTCGTCGGACTACGACCTCACCGCCCTGTTCGACGCCGGCAAGTCGATCAGCGAGGGCGCGCTGACGATCCCGAACTACTCGGTCGAAGGCTGGTACGGGCGGATCTTCTCCAACTCCGGGTTCTTCCCGGGCGACAAGCCGATCAGCTCCTTCACGAAGCCGCAGATGGACGCGCTGCTCTACAAGGAGCCGACCCGGATCAAGGTCGACGGCGTCAACGTCACCTTCGAGGGCCTGATCCCGCGGATCGAGAAGTCGTTCCTGTCCAAGGACCGCGAGGCGATGCAGCCGCACATCCGCGCGTTCGTGGACCGGGCGATCGTGTTCCGGACGTGCCCCGAGTGCGACGGCACCCGGCTGTCCGAGCTCGCCCGGTCGTCGCGCATCGACGGCGTCAACATCGCCGACGCCTGCGCGATGCAGATCGACGACCTGGCGGAGTGGGTCCGCGGCCTGGAGGCACGCGCCGCGGACGACGCGGAGCGCGGCTCGGCGCTGTGCGGGGTGGCGCCGCTGCTCACCTCGCTGCGGGAGACGCTCGACTCGTTCGTCGAGATCGGCCTCGGCTACCTCAGCCTGGACCGGCCCGCGGGGTCGCTGTCCGGTGGCGAGGCGCAGCGCACCAAGATGATCCGGCACCTCGGGTCGTCGCTCACCGACGTCACCTACGTCTTCGACGAGCCCACCATCGGGCTGCACCCGCACGACATCGCGCGCATGAACGACCTGTTGCTGCGCCTGCGGGACAAGGGGAACACCGTGCTCGTCGTCGAGCACAAGCCGGAGACGATCGTGATCGCCGACCACGTCGTCGACCTCGGGCCGCGCGCCGGGTCCGACGGCGGCCAGGTCGTCTTCGAGGGCACCGTCGACGAGCTGCGGGCCGGCGGCACGCTCACCGGCCGGCACTTCGACGACCGTGCGTCGCTCAAGGAGTCCCTGCGCACCCCGACCGGTGTGCTCGAGGTGCGCGGCGCGGACAGCCACAACCTGCGCGACGTCGACGTCGACATCCCGCTCGGGGTGCTGACCGTCGTCACCGGGGTCGCAGGATCCGGCAAGAGCTCGCTGATCCACGGCTCGGTGGCCGGGCGGGACGGCGTCGTCGTGGTCGACCAGGGCGCGATCAAGGGCTCGCGGCGCAGCAACCCGGCCACCTACACCGGCCTGCTGGAGTCGATCCGCAAGGCGTTCGCCAAGGCCAACGGGGTCAAGCCGGCGCTGTTCAGCGCGAACTCCGAGGGCGCCTGCCCGAACTGCAACGGCGCCGGGGTGATCTACACCGACCTGGCGATGATGGCCGGCGTCGCCACCACCTGCGAGGTCTGCGAGGGCAGGCGGTTCGACTCCTCGGTGCTCGAGTACACCTTCGGCGGCCGCGACATCAGCCAGGTGCTCGCGATGTCGGTGGCCGAGGCGGAGAAGTTCTTCGGCGCGGGGGAGGCCCGGACCCCGGCCGCGCACAAGATCCTCGACCGGCTCGCCGACGTCGGGCTGGGCTACCTCAAGCTCGGCCAGCCGCTGACCACGCTGTCCGGCGGGGAGCGGCAGCGGCTGAAGCTGGCCGTGAACATGGGGGAGTCCGGCGGCGTCTACGTCCTCGACGAGCCGACCACCGGCCTGCACCTCGCCGACGTCGAGCAGCTGCTCGCGCTGCTCGACCGGCTCGTCGACGCCGGCAAGTCGGTGATCGTCATCGAACACCACCAGGCGGTCATGGCGCACGCGGACCGGATCATCGACCTCGGCCCGGGGGCCGGGTACGACGGTGGCCGGGTGGTCTTCGAGGGCACCCCGGCCGAGCTCGTCGCCGACCGCTCGACACTGACCGGGCAGCACCTCGCGGAGTACGTCGGGGCATGACGGCGGGCGGGCCGGTGCTCCCGGCCCGCCCGGCCTCACCGGCCGGCGGCGACCTCGCCGCGGCGGGGAGCGCGGTAGGTCAGGCTGCGCAGCCACCCGTCCAGCGGTCCCGGACGTCCGGCCCGCTCCAGCAGGCACGCGAGCACCAGCCCGGTCAGCCACACCCCGACGGCGACGGCCGCGCCGCCCGCACTGCTCACCGTGGTCCCGAGGCCGAGCACGGCCGGCGCGAGCAGCGCGAACAGCATCGCCTCCTGCAGCACGTAGAACGTCAGCGACCGCTTGCCCAGTGCGGCCAGCGCCCAGGTCACGAGGCCCTGCCGGTCCTGCAGCGCGTGCCCGGCCAGCCCGAACGCGGCCGTGTAGGCGAGCCCGCCGACGACACCCGTGAGCACGTGGAGGGTGACGGCGACACCGCCGGCGACGGGACCGGGCTGCCACACACCGGCGCCGATCAGCGCCCCCGGGACTCCCCCGAGCACGGAGACGGCGACTCCGGCGACCACGGCGCGACGCAGCTGCGGGCTGTACTCACCGGCCCGTTCCAGCAGCCGTCGCCGGCCCGCCCACATCCCGGCGAGGACGCCGACGAGCATCGGCCAGCCGACCAGCTGCAGGAGCGGGAACGCCGGGTAGCCCACGAACCGCACGGCGACACCGGCGAGGTAGCCGCCGTCGTCGGCGGGCGGGACGAACCCGGTGGATCCCGTCCCCCACACCACCCCGATCCAGAGGACGGGCATCAGCACGAGGTAGACCGCGCCGACCACGACGAGCGTCCGGCCGAGCGCCCGGTCGGACCGGAAGAGCAGCCCGCCGACCAGGAGCGTCGCGACGCCGTAGAAACCGAGCACGTCCGCACCGCCCAGGACGCTCGCGTGCAGCAGCCCGAACAGCAGCAGGTACCAGCCGCGGCGGCGCAGGACGCGGCGTGCCCCGGCGTCGGTGGATCCGCGGGCGAGCTGCCGGGCGACGATCGTCGCCAGGCCGTAGCCGAACAGCGCCCCGAACATCGGGTAGGAACGGTTGTCGACGAGGAGCAGCATGACGGCGTCGACGACGTGGTCGAGGCCCGTCTCGCCGAGCGGGCGGCTGACGAACCCCGGCGCGCCGCCGACCAGGAGCGGCGGCACGTGCGCGAGTGCGATCAGCAGCAGCATCGAGCCGCGCGCGAGGTCCGGGGCGAGGCTGCGGGGCGGGGCGGTCACGGGTCCGGTCACGGGTCCGATTCAGACACGGCGGACGGACGGCCCGCAGCGGACTTTCGTCGCGCAGGGGACGAACCTTGGTCGGGGCTCAGCCGCCCATCTCCGCCACCGTCTGCAGCAGGCCCTCCCATGCGGTGCGGCTGTCGGCGTCGTCGCGGTGCGCGGAGCGGAACCAGCGCAGGAACTCGCCGAGATCGGCCAGCAGCCAGCGCACCCGGTACAGCTCGAGCGCGTGCGGGTCCGGCTCGACGCCCGTGATCGCGGTGTAGGCCGAGAGGTCACCCGCGACGACGGCGAGGTCCCGCTCCGGGACGCCCAGCCCGACGGTGTCCCAGTCGATCAGCAGGAACCCGTCGTCGCTCCCCAGCAGGTTCCCGGGGTGCGGTTCACCGTGGGTGACGACGGCGGTCCGCCCGGCGAGGTCCAGCCGGTGGGCGAGCGCGTCGGCATCCGCGAGGTACTCGCGGATCGCACCCGCGTGCGTGACGACGGCCTGACGGGCGGGCTCGGAGTACGGGCCGCCGGTCCAGGAGACCTCCTGCCCGGCCAGCGCGGCGTCGATCACCGCCCGGTCCGGGACGTCGGGGGTGTGCACCGGGGTGCCCGCCGGCGGCGTGGCCGCGTGCAGCCGGGCCAGCAGGGTGAGGACCTCGTCCCGCGCGGCGGGGGAGAGCTCGGTGTGGAAGTCGTGGCTGCTCGCGTCGACGTGGGCGAACACCGTCAGTGCCCACCGCCCGTCGAGGTCGACGACGAGCTCCTTGTCCGGTGAGGGCTCCGCGGCGACGACGAACCCCAGGCCGTCCGCGCGCAGGGCGGCCGCCGTCTGCAGGGCCGCCCGGTACCCGTCGAGCGCGGCCTTCGCGGTGGCGCCGCACTGCGGCTTGTCGGTCAGGTCGGAGAGCTTGACGAACCAGCGCCGCCCGTCGGTGCCGGTCGCCGCCCAGTGGTAGTCGCCGAAACCGACCGCGCGGTAGTGCAGCTCACGGACGTCGATGCCGTGCCACGAGGACAGCGCGGAACGGACGTCGGCGTCGTCGAAGCCGGCCGGTCGGTACTCCATGCGGGGAATATCCCGCGCCGCGGCGTCGCGGTCGACCCGGAAAGCGGAACGGGGCCCGGGACGCGATGCGTCCCGGGCCCCGCCGGAGAACCGGGTATCAGCCGACCGAGTCGCCCGAGCCGGACTGCTGGGCGCAGTTGTCCGACTGGTCGGTGACCGAGTCGCCGCTCTTCGCCTCGCCCGAGCCCAGGATGCCGAGCGCGCCGGTGAGGCCGTTGGCGGCACCGAGGTCCTCGACCGGGACCTGCACGCCGAGCGCGTTGACCGGCACGTTGTTGTTGCACGCCTGGATCGGCACGTCGACGTTGTTGCCGTTGGCGACGCCGCCGAGCAGGCCGTCGGCGCTCTTGTCGATGCCGCTGCCGCCGGAGTCGCCCTCGCCGCCGTCCTCGTCGGCGAAGGCGAGCGGGCTGAGCGCGAGCAGCGATGCGGCCGACGCGGCCACGACCATTCCAGCCTTCTTCAGCACAGTCAGTCTCCTGTCGAGTCGCGGGCCTGTCGTGTGACCTGCCCGGGCGTGCCGGTGCTGCGAACGAGGGGGAGCCCGCACCGGCTGATGAAGACCGTATTGCTGCGAAAACTGCGCTGTCGAATTCGGGAATGCCATCGTGTGACGACATCACCGAGGGTTTTCGTTATTGCTCCGATGAGGTGGAGACGAAAGATGACGAATTGCACGTACCGCCACGCGGACGGCCGCCGGCCGTGCCCCGGGGTCAGTGCCGCAGCGCGTCCCGGATCTCCCTGAGGATCTCCGTCTGCTCGCGGACGGCTCCGATGAGGACGGTGATCTGGTCGTCGCCGTGCCGCATCTCCTGGTAAAGCGCGCTGACGGCGTACGCGGTCGCGGCGGTGTGCCCGTCGGTGGCCTCGGCGTAGTCCTTGGCCCGGTCCGCGGACTCCAGCAGCTCCAGGGCGTGCTCGATGACGTGCTGGCCGCTCTCGCGGTGGCTCTGAGGTTCGGGCATGTCCGAATGCTACCCATTCGGGTGATCTGTCGATCGCGACTTCCGTCGCACGGCCCGCGACCTTCGCCGGGTGCGCGCGTGCCGTCCGGGGGAGCAGGGTCGAACCGGTACGGGGACGAGGGGGACCGATGGACGGGCGTGACACGACGATGCCGGAGCGGCTGGCACTGGTGCTGCTGGCGCCGGGCACGGGCCGGTTCGTCGTCGACCACCAGCGGACCGAGCGCGCGCTCGCCGGTGCGGTGCTGCTCGATCTCGCCGCGCGGGGACGGCTGGAGACCGACGGCTACCGGAACCCGCGGGTCCGGCTGGTCGACGGGCCGGGAGCGGACGTGGTGGCCGAGCGGGCCACGCGGTTGCCCGCCGGCTGGTTCCGGGCGCGTCGCGGCGTGACCCGGCTGGTCCCCGGGCTGCGGACGGCGGTGCTGGACGCGCTCGTCCGGGGCGGGCACGTCGACCGGGAGCCCGGCGGGTTCCTGCGGTTCGCGCGCTGGTGGCCGGACCCGGCACTGCGCGAGACGCTCCTGGCGGGGGTGGCCGCGGCGCTGCGCGACGGCGTCGCGGTCGATCCGCGGGTCGCCGGGCTGGTCTCGCTGCTGCACGCGACGCGGGCCGAGCACCGGGTGCTCGACGGGCGCCGCCGCGAGCTGCGCGACCGCGCCCGGGTCGTCGCCGACGGCGACTGGGCCGGCCCGGCGGTCGCCGCGGCGGTCCGGGAGGTGCAGGCCGCGGCCGCTGCGGCGGCCGCCGTCACCGCGACCGCGGCGAGCGGCTCGTGACCGCGCGGCAGGGCCACCGGTGGGGGGACGGCGTGGGTCCGTGGGGGATGCCCACGCCCGGGGCGGGAACGGGGAGATCCTGACCGCTCCCATCGGCCCGGCGGGTGGGCACGGCGTCCACGAGGGACGCCGTGCCCGCCCGATCCGGGGGAATCGTCCTGGACTCCCGGCCCCCGCCGCCTATGGTCGACGCGTGATCCGCCCCGCCGTGATGTCCGCGATCCTGATGGTCGCGGTCGCGGCGGCCGGGCTGACGACCGGCGGGGCCCTCCGGGTGGACGGTGCCGGCCGGATCGCGCTGATGGTGCTCGGTCTCGCCGCGATCGCGTGCATGCCGCTGCGCTACCGGTACCCGTGGGTCTTCGCGCTCGGCTCGCTCGTGGTCGGCAACATCGCCCCGCTCGCGACCTACCTGCCGCTGGTCGGGGTGTTCGTCATCGCGACCCGCCGCCGCACCAGCGAGACCGTCCTGGTGCTCCTGCTGTCGGTCGTCGCGGCGACGATCAACATCTACCACGGCATCCCCGACCTGCAGACGATGCTGGTCCTGCTCGGCGGGGCCATGGGTTTCCTGGCGACGTCGGCCGTCGCCGGGCTGCTCACCGGGATCCGGCGGGCGATGGTGGACGACCTGCGGGACCGGCTCGCCCGCGCCGAGATCGACCGGGCCGTGCGCGACGAGCAGGCCCGGACCGCCGAGCGCCGCCGGATCGCCGGCGAGATGCACGACCGGCTCGGGCACCGGCTGTCCCTGCTGTCGGTGCACGCCGGGGCGCTGGCGCTGCGCGACGACCTCTCCGCCGAGACCGTCCGCGAGAGCGCGCAGGTGCTGCGGGACACCACGCACCGGGCGATGGAGGACCTCCGGACGATCGTCCAGGTGCTGCACGAGCCGGTGGACCCGGAACGCCCGGACGACACCGAGGACCTCGCCGCCGTCGAACACCTGGTGGGCGAGGCGCGCGCAGCCGGGGCGGACGTCTCGCTGCGGTCGACCGCGCTGCTCATGATGTCGCCGCCGGGGCGCCCGCTCGCCGGCGTCGCGTACCGGGTGGTGCGGGAGGGCCTGACGAACGCGGCCCGGCACGCGCCGGGCGCTGCGGTCGAGGTCGTCCTCACCGGGCGGCCGGGGCGGGACCTCACCGTCACCGTCACCTCGGGGTGCACCGGGGACCGGCCCGCCCCGGAGGGTGCCGGCACCGGCCTGGTCGGTCTGCGCGAGCGCGTGGAGACGCTGACCGGCGGGACCCTCGCCCACGGCCCGCTGCCGGACGGCTACCGGTTGCGCGCCACGCTGCCCTGGACGAAGGAGATCGCGTGACCGACATCGAGATCCGGGTGCTGCTGGTCGACGACGACCCGCTCGTCCGGGCCGGGCTCAAGGTGATGCTCGACGGGCACACCATCGCCGCCGCCGGGGAGGTCCCGGAGCGGCGGATCCGGATCGTCGGCGACGCGGGGGACGGCGACGAGGTCCCGGACGCGGTCCGTGCCGGCCGCCCGCACGTCGTCCTGATGGACCTGCGGATGCGGCGGGTGAACGGGGTGAGCGCCACCCAGCTGCTGACCGCCGAACCCGACCCGCCGACCGTCGTCGTGCTGACGACCTTCGACGCCGACGAGCACGTCGTGCGCGCGCTGCGTGCGGGCGCGAGCGGGTTCCTGCTCAAGGACGCCGACCCGGAGCAGATCGTCGAGGCCGTCCGGGCCGCCGCCGACGGCGACGCGGTGCTGTCCCCGGCGATCACCCGGCGGCTCATCGGGATCGTCGCGGGCGGCGCAGGCCCGGTCGACCGCCGCCGCGGCGCCCGCACCCGGCTGGACCGGCTCGCCGAGCGGGAGCGCGACGTCGCCGAGGCCGTGGCCCGCGGCGGCTCCAACGCCGACATCGCCGAGGAGCTCCACATGTCGGTGGCGACGGTGAAGTCGTACGTGTCGAAGCTGCTGCGCGAGCTCGGCCTGGACAACCGGGTGCAGATCGCGCTGCTGGTCCGCGACGCCACCGATTAGTTCCCGGCGGCCCCCCGGTCGGACCGGCATGAAGCTCACAGCGACGATGTTCGTGTCGGTCGACGGCGTCTACCAGGGGCCCGGCGCCCCTGAGGAGGACCGCTCCGGCGGGTTCGGCCGCGGCGGCTGGGTCGTCCCGCACTTCGACGAGCCGACCGGCCTGTTCATGGACGAGGTGTTCCGCCGCGCGGACGCGTTCCTCGTCGGGCGGCACACCTACGAGATCTTCGCCGCGTCCTGGGGTGCGATGGCCGACCCCGGCGACGACGTCGTCGCGGTCGGGTTCGCCACCCTGCCCAAGTACGTCGCGTCGACCACGCTCACCGATCCGGGGTGGGCGGGGACGACCGTGCTGTCGGGCGACGTCGTCGCGGCCGTCCGCGGGCTGAAGGAGAAGCCGGGCCGGGAGCTGCAGGTGCACGGCAGCGGCGAGCTCGTCCGGTGGCTGCTGGCGAACGACCTGCTCGACGAGCTGAACCTGCTCGTCTTCCCGGTGGTCGTCGGCGCCGGGCGGCGGCTGTTCCCGGAGACCGGACCCGACACCGCGCTGGAGCTCACCGGGTCGCGGACCACACCCACCGGCGTCTCGATCGCGACCTACCGGGTCGCCGGGCGGCCGGAGTACGGCGTGATCGAGGTCGAGTGAGGGGTCAGCCGGTCGGGGACCGCGACGCCCGGCTCGGAGGCCGAGCTCGTCGGGCGCCACGGCGGCTACCGGGGTGTGCAAGCAGTGCGCCCGAGGGCGGCCGCCCGACCTGCTGCTCAGCGGGGCCAGGAGTGCGGACGGCAGCCGTCCAGGCCGAGCGTCTGCTGCTGCATCACCGGGGCCGGCTCCCCGGGGCCGGGGCAGGTCACGTGGTGGTGGCCGAGCCAGTGCCCGACCTCGTGGTTGACCAGGTACTGCCGGTAGGCGGTGAGGTCGCGGGCGTACTCCGGGGTGCCGGTGACCCAGCGCTCCAGGTTCACGACGACGCGGTCGCCGTTGCGGCAGGACAGCCTGCCGACGGTGTCGAGCGGCAGGCAGAGCCGGTCGGCGAGAGCCGGGGTGGCCAGCACGATCCGCAGCGGGGCCGCGCCGTCGGTGCGGGCGAACCCGACGGATCCGTCGCCGCCCCAGGACCGGCGGTCGTTCAGCACGCCGGTGACGAACGCGGCGAACGCCGCACCGTCGACGTCCACACCGCGCTCGATCTCGATCCGCACCGGCACCGTGCGGGCGCGGCCGGACGGCCCCGCCGCCGTACCGGGGACGACGTCGGTCGCACCGGATGCGGAGGCCGGGACGGTCCGCCCACGCACCCCGGCCCTCCGGTCGGCCTCCACCGTCGCGGACCCGGCCCGGGGGCCCGGCGCCGTGGTCGGCGGGGCGGGAGGGGCCGCGGACGCCTCCCCGGCGGGCGGGCCGCCCGCCGGTGCCGGGCCGGTGGCCGGTGCCGGCGGCGCACCGCAGGCGGCCAGCACGAGGACCGCGAGCACGGCGACCACGGGGCCTGCCGGTAAGGAGTGCGGCACAGGCGACAGCCTGGCAGAAACAGGCCCACGGGAACGACCCGTGGCCGGAGGGGCGTCCGGTCCGACCAGCGACGCCGTCGTCCGGGAGGGGTGATCATGGGGCGTCCGGACTAGTCTCGCCCGATGTGACGACGGCGACCGGGCACACGACCGAGACCGCGACGGCGATGGCCGAGGCCGCCGCGGCGTGGCTGGACACCCTCGACGGCGAGCACCGCGCGACCGGGACCGGCCACGGCCCCGGCACGGGCGACGACGACGCCGAGCGCCGCCGCTGGTTCTACACCCCGACCGACCACGGCGGCCTGACCCTGCACGAGCAGTCCCCGGTCCAGCAGCAGCGCGCGATGCGGCTCGTCGCGTCCGGCCTGTCCGAGGCCGGGTTCGCGACCGTCGCCGCGGTCATGGGCCTGGAGAACGTGCTCGACCGGGCGCAGGGCTGGCCGGCGCGCCCGTACCGCGAGCGCTTCCGCGACCCGGGGCTCTACCACCTGCGGGTCTTCGGCGACCCGGCGGGCGGGACGTGGGGCTGGCGGTTCGGCGGGCACCACGTGTCGCTGAACAACCTCGTCGTCGACGGCCGGGTGGCCGCGACGACGCCGTGCTTCCTCGGCGCGAACCCGGCCACCACACCGCTGCTCGGCGGGGGCGTGCACCGCCCGCTCGGACCGACCGAGGACCTGGCGCGCGACATCGTGCGCGGGCTCCCGCCCGAGTTGCTCGACGCCGCGGTGCTCGCCGAGGCGGCACCGCCCGACCTGGTCACCGCGAACCGGGCGACGGCCGCGCCGGGGGACCGGCCGCTGCCGGGCACGGCGATCCGCCGGGAGTCCCCGCCCGGGCCCGCCGATCCGGTCGCCGGCACCGAGGAGGTCGCGCTCGGCGCGACCCCGCGCGGGGTCCCGGCGAGCGCGCTGGACGACCGCGGCCGTGACCTGCTGCGACGGCTGCTCTCGGCCTACCTCGACCGGGCACCGGCCGGGACCAGCCCGGTGCAGCGCTACGACGACGACGCGGCACTCGACGAGGTGCACCTGGCCTGGGCCGGCTCGACCGACCCCGGCGAGCCGCACTACTACCGGCTGCAGGGACCGCGGCTGCTGCTGGAGTGGGACAACACGCAGGACGGCGCCGACCACGCCCACTCGGTGTGGCGGGACCCCGAGTCCGACCTGGGGCTCGACGTCCTCGGCGAGCACCTGGCGTTCGCCCACCGCTGACCCCGCTCACCCGGCCGGTGACGGCATTCACCTGTGCCGCACCGGGTGCGCCGGGGAGGATCGGGGCGTGACCATCGCTCCGCCGCCCGGGTTCGCTGCGCACGCCAACGTCTCCGCTGAGGCCTACGCCGAGGCCGAGGCCGACCCCGAGGCGTTCTGGGCCGCGCAGGCCCGGCGCCTCGAGTGGGACCGCGCACCCGAGCAGGGGTACGACGGCAGCCGGTGGCCCGAGGTCACCTGGTTCGCCGACGGCACCCTGAACGTCGCCCGCAACTGCGTCGACCGGCACGTCGAGGCCGGGAACGGTGCCACCGTCGCGCTGCACTGGGAGGGCGAGCCGGGGGACCGGCGCACCGTCACCTACGCCGACCTGCAGCGTGAGGTGTCCCGCTGCGCGCACGCGCTCACCGAGCTCGGCGTGGGGCGCGGCGACGTCGTCGTCGTGTACCTGCCGGTGCTCGTCGAGACGGTCGTCGTGATGCTCGCCTGCGCCCGGATCGGTGCGGTCCACTCGCTGGTCTTCGGCGGGTTCTCCGCCGCCGCGCTCCGGTTCCGGCTCACCGACGGCGCCGCGAAGCTGCTGGTCACCACGGACGGGCAGTACCGGCGGGGGAAGGCGGTACCGGTCAAGGCGAACGCCGACGAGGCCGCGGACGGGGTCACGTCGCTGGAGCACGTCCTCGTCGTCCGCCGGACCGGGTCGGACGTCGGCTGGACCGAGGGCCGCGACATCTGGTGGCACGACGTCGTCGACCGCCAGCCGGAGTCGCACGCGGCCGAGGCGTTCGGCGCGGAGAGCCCGCTGATGCTCGTCTACACCTCGGGGACCACCGGGAAGCCCAAGGGACTGCTGCACACCATGGGCGGCTACCTCACCCAGACGTCGTGGACGTCGTGGGCGTGCTTCGACCACAAGCCCGACGACGTGTACTGGTGCACCGCGGACCTGGCCTGGGTCACCGCCCACACCTACGAGGTCTACGGCCCCCTCTCCAACGGCGTGACCCAGGTGATCTACGAGGGCACCCCGGACACCCCGGAGCCGGGCCGGCACTTCGAGATCATCGAGCGGTACGGCGTCACCGTCTACTACACCGCGCCGACCCTGGTGCGGACGTACATGAAGTGGGGCGAGGAGGTCCCGGCGCGGCACGACCTGTCGTCGCTGCGGCTGCTCGGCAGCGTCGGCGAGGCGATCAACCCGGAGGCCTGGCGCTGGTTCCACCGGGTCGTCGGTGGCGGCCGCTGCCCGATCGTCGACACCTGGTGGCAGTCCGAGACCGGCGCCGCGATCTGCGCGCCGCTGCCCGGCGTGACCCCGCTGAAGCCCGGCTCCGCGACACACCCGCTGCCCGGGCTGTCGGTGCGGGTCGTCGACCAGCGGGGACGGACCTGCGACGCCGGCGAGGGCGGGCTGCTGGTGATCGACCGGCCGTGGCCGTCGATGGCGCGCACGGTGTGGGGCGACCCGGAGCGGTTCCGCTCGTCGTACTTCGCGGACTTCGCCGAGCAGGGCTGGTACAAGGCCGGTGACGGTGCCGTGGTCGACGACGAGGGCTACGTGACCCTGCAGGGCCGGATCGACGACGTCATGAACGTCTCCGGGCACCGGCTCGGCTCGATCGAGCTGGAGTCGGCGCTGGTGTCGCACCCGCGGGTGGCGGAGGCCGGCGTCGTCGGCGCGCCGGACCCGACGACCGGGCAGGCCGTCGTCGCGTTCGTGACGGTGACCGACGGGCCGTCCGACGGGCTCGCCGACGAGCTGCGCGCGCACGTGGCCGCCGAGCTGGGGCCGGTCGCCCGGCCACGGGAGGTCGTGCTGGTCGGCGAGCTGCCGAAGACCCGCTCGGGGAAGATCATGCGCAGGCTGCTGCTGGACGTGACGGCCGGGAACGAGCCGGGGGACACGACGTCCCTGGTGGACCCGGCCGCCTTCGCGGAGCTGGCGGCCGGGTACCGGGTCAGGAGCTGACGCTCAGGCGATCCGCTTCAGCTTCTGGATCACCAGCTCGCCGTCGAGCAGGTCGCCCATGACGTTCTGGAAGTGCACGAGGTGCGGGGTCTGCAGGTGCGCCCCGAGCTTCTCCTCGGACTCCCAGTTCTCGTAGAAGAAGAACACCGCAGGGTCGTCCACGCCCTGGTGGAGGTCGTAGTTGACGTAGCCGTCCTCCTTCGTGGTCGGCTCGATCAGCTTCTCCAGCTCGGCGCGCAGGTCCGCCTCCCTGCCCGGCTTCGCCCGCATGCGGGCGATGACGGTGAGCAGGTCGCGGTCGTCGTCGGTGGGGGTGGGCATCGTCGCCTCCGTCTCGATCTCCTCGTGCACGACCACTATGGCCGAACCCGACGGGTGGGGCCCGCCCGGAATGGCTACCGTCGGTGCGTATGAGCGACGCGGCGAACACGCGGGAGACGGCCGGCGCCATGGCGGAGGCGGCCCGCGAGTGGCTGGACACCCTCGACCCCGGGCAGCGGGAGGCGGCCGTCGGGAACGCCCCGGCGGGCGACGGCGACATCGACGCCGAGCGGCGCCGCTGGTTCTACACCCCGACCGACCACGGGGGCCTGACCTTCCACGAGCAGCTGCCGCCGCAGCAGCGGGCGGCGATGAAGCTCGTCGGGACCGGGCTGTCGCGCGCCGCCTACGTCACCGTCGCGACCGTGATGGGGCTGGAGAACGTCCTCGACCACACCGAGGGCTTCGTGACCCTGTTCGACCGCACCCGGGGCCGGGACCCGCAGATGTACTACCTGCGCGTCTTCGGCGAGCCCGGCGCGGAGGGGACCTGGGCCTGGCGGTTCGGCGGGCACCACGTCTCGGTCAACATGCTGGTGGTCGACGGCGAGGTCGTCGCCTCCACACCGTGCTTCCTCGGCGCCGACCCGGCGACCTCCGAGCTGCTGGGGGAGGCGACCCTGCGCCCGCTCGGCCGGGTCGAGGACCTGGCCCGCGACCTCGTCCGGTCGCTGCCCGGCGAGCTGCGTGACCGGGCGGTGCTGCTGGACAAGGCGCCGCCGGACCTGGTCGCGGCGAACCGCACCGACCCGCAGGACGGCGACGACTGGATCCCGCTCGCCGGCATCTGGCGGGACCGGTTCGCGAACGACACCGAGCAGGGCAGGCTCGAGGCGATGAGCGAGACCATCGAGGAGCGCGCGGCCTTCACCGGCGACGACGTCGCGGCCGTGCGGCTGGGGCGCGCCCCGAAGGGCGTCCCGGCGTCCGACCTGGACGGCGGGCAGCGCGAGCAGCTGCGCGCCCTGCTCGCCACCTACCTGCGCCGGGTCCCCGACGCGCTCTCGCCGATCGCCCGCTACGACGACGACGCCGCCCTCGACCGCGTCCACGTCGCCTGGGCGGGGGCGCTGGCCGACGGCGCCCCGAACTACTACCGGCTGCAGGGTCCGCGGCTGCTGGTCGAGTGGGACAACACCCAGCGCGACGCCAACCACGCCCACTCGGTGTGGCGGGACCCGTCGGCCGACTTCGGGCTCGACGTGCTCGGTGCCCACCGGGCGGCCCGCCACCTGTCCTGAGCGCCGGGCTCAGGACCGGTACGCCGGTGCCCGGACCGGCCCCTCCCGGTGCCGGTCCTCCAGCAGCGGCCGCCAGCGCGGCGCGACCAGTGTGGACAGCACGACGACGCTGGTCGAGCGTGCCACCAGCGGTGACCGGCCCAGCGCGAGCAGGGTCGCCTGCAGGTCCTCGTGCGACGACGCCGCCAGCCGGCACAGCACGTCCGACGACCCGGTCGTCGCGTACGCCTCGGTGACGGCGGGCAGCTCCGCCAGCGCGGCGGCGACGTCGCCCAGCTCGCCCTGGGCGATCTCCAGCGTCACGAACGCCTGCACCCCGTACCCGGCCGCGGGGAGGTCGACGTCGGGCCCGTACCCGGTGATCACGCCCGCCTGCTCCATGCGGTCCAGGCGGGCCTGCACGGTGCCGCGGGCGACCGTGAGGGTGCGGGACAGCTCCAGCACCCCGGCCCGCGGCCGTTCCTGCAGCGCGGCGAGCAGGTCGACGTCGAGGGCGTCCAGCGTGAGCACGGGCGGAGTCTAGGCACCCGGCCCCGGCAAACTCTTGGCAAGCGTTGACAAGGTTGCGCAACACGATGCACGCTCCTCGGGTCCCACCGGCGGGACACCGAGGAGGAGAGCAGTGGCGCCCACCCTGACCGACGTCGCCCGCACCGCGGGCGTCGCCCTGTCGACCGCGTCGCGGGCGTTCTCCGACCCGGACCGGCTCGGCGCGGCGACCCGCCGGCGGATCCTCGCCGCGGCCCAGGAGCTGGGCTACGCACCGCGCCCGGTGGAGCCGGCCCCGGCGGCGCGCGGCACCGCGACCGTCGCCGCGGTCGTCCCGGACATCGCCAACCCGGTCTTCTCCCGCTTCGTCAAGGCCGCCCAGGCCCAGGGGCGCCAGACCCGGACGACCGTCGTCGTCGCCGACACCGACTACGACCCCGACCGCGAGCGCGAGGCGATCACCGGCCTGTGCGCGCGGGTCGACGGGATCGTCGTCCACTCCTCCCGCCTCGACGGCGCCGAGGTGCTCGACCTCTGCGGGTCGACGCCGTCGGTGCTGGTCAACCGCGAGGTCGCCGGCGGGGACTGCGTCATCGCCGACTCCACCCAGGGACTGCGGGAGACCGTCGACCACCTCGACGCGCTCGGCCACCGCCGGATCGCCTACGTCCAGGGCCGCTCGGACTCCTGGTCCAACCAGCACCGGGTCGGGCTGCTCCGCGCACTCGCCGACGAGTACGGCCTGGAGCTGCACCTGCTCGGCTGGCACACCGAGACCGTCGACGGCGGCACCGCCGCCGCGGCCCGCGTGCTCGCCACCGGCGCGACCGCCGCGATGACCCACAACGACCTCGTCGCGCTCGGCCTGCTCGCCGGTGCCCGCACCCTCGGTGTCCGGGTGCCCGACGACCTGTCCGTCGTCGGCAGCGACGACATCCCCTTCGCGGCGCTGTCGGCCCCCGGGCTGTCCAGCATCGCCACCCCGATGGACCGCGCCGGGACGCTCGCCTGCGAGGTACTCGGCCGCGCGGCGGCCGAGCGCACCGCGCCGCGCGTGGTCCGCCTGCCCACCCACCTCGTCGTCCGCGGCACCACCGGTCCCGCGCGCGCCGAGCGCACCCTGGAGGTCACCTCGTGAAGATCGTCGTCGCGGACCAGAACCTGGTCGGGCTGCGGGACGAGCTGGAGGCCGCGCTGCCCACCGGCAGCGAGGTCGTCTGGTCGCCGACCCGCGACGTCGCCGACGTCGCCGCACTGGTGCCGGGCGCGGAGGTGCTGATCTCCGGCCGGTGCTCGAAGGAGGTCGCGACGGCCGGCCCGCAGCTGCGGCTGGTGCACGCCGCGGGCGCGGGCACCGACGGCATCGACGTCGACGCGCTCCCCGCGGGCTGCACGGTCGCGAACACCTTCCACCACGAGGACTCGATCGCCGAGTACGTCGTCGCGTCGGCGATCGCGCTGAGCCGCGGTTTCCTCGCCCAGGACACCGCGCTGCGCGCCGGGCACTGGCCCACCCCCGCCTACGACGAGGCGGCCCCCTGGATGCGCTCGCTGGCCGGCGCGACGATCGGGTTCGTCGGCTTCGGCCACATCGGCGCGCGGTCCTGGGACCGGCTGCGGGTGTTCGGCGCCCGCGGGGTCGCGGTGAGCCGGCGCGGCGCGATCGACGCGGGGGAGACCGGCCTGGACTGGGCGGGCCCGACCGCCGACCGGCTGGGCGACCTGCTCGCGGTGTCCGACGTCGTCGTCGTGAGCGCCCCGCTGACGCCGGAGACCGAGGGCATGATCGGTGCGGCCGAGCTGGCGTCCATGAAGGACTCCGCGGTGCTGGTCAACGTCGGCCGTGGCCCGCTGGTGGCGGAACGGCCGCTCTACGAGGCGCTGCGCGACGGCGTGGTCGGCGGTGCCGCGATCGACGTCTGGTACGGCTACCCGGAGCCCGGGTCGGCGCACGCGGAGCCGTCGTCGCTGCCGTTCCGCGAGCTGGGGAACGTCCTCATGACCCCGCACTCGTCGGGACTGACCCACCAGACCTTCGCCGGGCGCGCCGACGACATCGGCGCGAACGTGCACCGCCTCGCCGCGGGCGAGGCGATCCGCAACGTCGTGGCGGTCGCGCCGTGACCGCCGACCGCATCGTCGCGGCGGAGGTGCTGATCACCTCGCCGGGCCGCAACCACGTCACCCTCAAGATCACCACCCGGGACGGCCTGGTCGGCTGGGGCGACGCGACGCTGAACGGCCGGGAGCTCGCCGTCGCCGCCTACCTGCGGGAACACCTGTGCCCGCAGCTGCTCGGCCGCGACCCGTCCCGCATCGAGGACACCTGGCAGTACTTGTACCGGGGCGCCTACTGGCGGCGCGGGCCGGTCACCATGACCGCGGTCGGCGCCGTCGACCTGGCGCTGTGGGACATCAAGGGCAAGGCCGCCAGCCTGCCCGTCTACCAGCTGCTCGGGGGCGCCGTCCGGGACCGGGTGCGGGCCTACACCCACGCCACCGGCTGGGAGGTCGCTCAGCTGTGCGACGCCGTCGACGCCGTCGTCGAGCGCGGGTTCACCGCCGTCCGGGTGCAGACCGGCGTGCCCGGCCTGGACACCGTCTACGGCGTCGGGCGCGGGCCCGGCTACGAGCCGGCCGGGCGCGGCACCGTCCCCGCGGAGGAGGTCTGGGACACCGCCGCCTACCTGCGCCACGTGCCCGACGCGCTGGCCGCGGTCCGCGCGCACACCGGACCGGAGCCCGCGCTGCTGCACGACGCCCACCACCGCCTCACCCCGATCGAGGCCGCCCGGCTCGGGAAGGCCCTCGAACCGGTCGACCTGTTCTGGCTCGAGGACGTCACCCCGGCCGAGAACCAGGACGTGCTGCGCCGGGTCCGCGCCCACACCACGACGCCGCTGGCGATCGGCGAGGTCTTCTCCACGCTCTGGGAGTTCCAGCAGCTGATCACCGAGCAGCTGATCGACCACGCCCGGGCCGCCGTCACCCACTCCGGCGGGATCAGCGCGCTGCGCAGGCTGGCCGCGCTCGCCGACGTCTGGCAGGTGAAGGTGAGCCCGCACGGCCCCTCGGACGTCTCGCCGATCGCGATGGCCGCGTCCGCGCACGTCGCGCTGGCCACGCCGAACCACGGGATCCAGGAGTACATGGGCTACCCGGAGCAGGTGCACGAGGTGTTCCGGCACGCCTGGACCTGCGACGACGGGCACCTGGACCCCGGCGACGCCCCCGGGCTCGGGGTCGACGTCGACGAGGCGCTCGCCGCCCGCTTCCCCTACGAACCCGCCCTGCTGCCGGTCGCGCGCCGCCGCGACGGCTCGATGACGGACTGGTGACCGCCGTGCTCCCGACCGAGACCCCGGCCCCGGACGGCACCGGGATCGTCCACCTGGGACTGAGCAACTTCCATCGCGCGCACCAGGCCGTGCACACCGCCGCCGCGCTCGCCGGCGGTGGTCCGTGGGGGATCCTCGGCGTCGCACCCCGGTCGGCCGGGATCGCGGACGCGATGGCCGCGCAGCAGGACCGCTACGCCGTCGTCGAGATCTCCCCGGAGGGCGAGCGGGCGGTGGTGCCCGCCGTGCACACCGGCACCGCCGTCGCGGCCCGCGAGCCGGAGCGGGTGCTCGGCGCGCTGGCCGCGGAGTCCACCCGGATCGTCTCGCTCACCGTCACCGAGCAGGGCTACACGATCGACCCGCGCACCGGCGGGCTCGACCTCGACCACCCCGGTGTCCGGGCCGACCTGGCCGGGTCGGCGACGACCGCGGTCGGCCTGGTGGCCCGTGGTCTGCTCCGGCGGGCCCGCGGCCACGGCGCCCCGGTCAGCGTGCTCAGCTGCGACAACCTGCTCGGCAACGGTGACGTCACCGCACGGCTGGTGCGGGAGTTCGCCGCGGCGCTGCCGCCCGGCGATGCCGCGGCGCTCGGGTCCTACCTGGACACCGTGACGTTCCCGAACTCCATGGTGGACCGGATCGTCCCCGCCACCACCGACACGACCCGGGCCGCGGCCGCACGGCTGCTCGGGACCGCCGACGCCGTCCCGGTCCCGTCCGAGCCGTTCAGCATGTGGGCGCTGGAGGACCGGTTCGCCGCGGGCCGTCCCGCCTGGGACCGGGCCGGGGCGGGGGTGCCCGGTGCCGTGTTCACCGACGACGTCGCGGGCTACGAGCTGCTCAAGCTGCGGCTGCTCAACGGCACCCACTCGCTGATCGCCTACCTGGGGGCGCTGGCGGGGGAGGACCTGATCGCCCGCTCGGTCGCCCGGCCGGCCGTCCGGGGCGCCGCCGAGCGGGTGCTGCACGACGACCACCTGCCGACCGTCGCCGTCCCGGCGGGCGTCGACGCCGACGCGTACGCCGCCCGGCTGTTCACCCGCTGGTCGAACACCGCGCTCGGGCACCGCACCCGCCAGGTCGGCTCGGACGGGTCGCTCAAGCTCGCGCAGCGGATCCCCGGTCCGGCCGCCCGGCACCTCGCGGACGGGCGGATGCCGCACCACCTCGCGCTCACCGTCGCCGCGTGGCTGGCCTGCGTCGCCCCGCCGCCGGGGTCCGATCCCGGGCCGCACGCCGCCGCGATGGCCGAGCCGGCCCGCGATCGGCTCGCCGCGACGGCCGCCGGGCTCGCACCGGCGCACGTCCGGGCGGGGCTGGACCTCCTCGGCGGCGACCTCCCGGACGCGTTCGCCGCCCGGGTCACCGAGCTGTTCGAGGTGCTGGTCCGGCACGGCGTCGACGACGCCGTGGCCGAGGCCGCCGGGACCAGGAGCGCCGCATGACCGCCACCACGATCCCCGGCCGCACCCGCGCCGCCGTCCTGCACGGGGCGTTGGACCTGCGGGTGGAGGAGGTGCCGGTGGCCGCGCCCGGGCCCGGCGAGGTGCTCGTCGCCGTCGAGGCGGTCGGCGTCTGCGGCTCCGACGTGCACTACTTCACCGACGGCCGCAACGGCCGCAACGTGCTCCGCGCGCCGATGGTGCTCGGTCACGAGGCGGCCGGGACGGTCGCCGCCGTCGGCGACGGCGTGCACGGCGTCGAGGCCGGGACCCGGGTCGCCGTCGAACCGGCGGTCGGCTGCGGGACCTGCCCGACCTGCCGGTCCGGGGCCTACCACCTGTGCCCGTCCGGCACCTGCCTCGGCTCGCCACCCACCCACGGCGCCATGTCCGGCTACCGCGCCGTGCCCGCACGCGCGGTGCACCCGCTCCCGGACACGCTCGGCACCGAGCTCGCCGCGCTGGTGGAGCCGCTGGGGGTCGCGGTGCACGCGGTGCGCCGGGCCGGGGTGGCGACCGGGCACCGCGTGCTGGTCACCGGCGCCGGCCCGATCGGCGTGCTGGTCGCGCAGGCCGCGCGGGCAGCCGGGGCCGAGCAGGTCGTCGTCACCGACGTGCACGACGCGCGGCTCGACCGGGCCGCAGCGCTCGGCGCGACGGGCACCGTGAACACCGCCCGCGACGAGCTCCCGGCCGCCGCGTTCGACCGGCTGCTGGAGTGCTCGGCCGTCCCGGCGGCGCTCTGGCAGGGCATGCACGCGCTCGGCCCGGCCGGGCGGGCGACCGTCGTCGGGCAGGCCCCGCCGTCGGCCGACGGGCTGCCGCTGGCGCTGATGCAGCGCTGGGAGATCGACCTGAACGCCTCGTTCCGGTCCGCGCACGCGTTCGCGCCCGCCATCGGGCTCGCCGCGTCCGGGCGGGTGGACCTGGCCGGTGTGCTGACCGGCCGGTTCGCCCTCGACGAGGCTCCCGACGCCCTCCGGGCACCGGGAGCCGACCCGCGTCACCTCAAGGTCGTCGTGCGCCCGGGCGACTGAGCCCGGCCGCGGCCGACCCCGACCGCCCGAGAACCCGCCCCGCCCACGGGGCCCGATCCATCCGAGGACGTATGGACACCAGCGGAAGCACCACGAATCCGTCCACAGTAGATCCCGACCGGCCCGCCGACCCGCGGGCCACCCGCAAGGCGGCCTGGGCCGGTCTGGTCGGGACGACGCTCGAGCAGTACGACTTCGTCATCTACGGCACCGCGTCCGCGCTGGTGTTCTCGACGCTGTTCTTCCCGAACGTCTCACCGGCCGTCGGCATCCTGGCCAGCTTCTCCGCCTACGCCGTCGGGTTCCTCGCGCGGCCGCTGGGCGGCCTGTTCTTCTCCCGCTACGGCGACCGGCTCGGACGCAAGTGGGTGCTCGTCGCGACGTTGCTGCTGATGGGCGGGTCCACGATGCTCATCGGCCTGCTGCCGACCTACGGGACGATCGGGATCCTCGCGCCCGCACTCCTGGTGCTCTGCCGGTTCTTCCAGGGGTTCGGCGCCGGGGCCGAACAGGCCGGGGCGGCGACGCTGCTCACCGAGACCGTCGGGCGCGGCCGGCGCGGGCGCTACGCCTCGCTCGTGATGGTCGGCGCGGCGCTGGGCACCGCGCTCGGTGCGGTCGTCTGGATCGCGGTGCAGCAGCTGCCCGAGGAGGCCCTCATGGCCTGGGGCTGGCGCCTGGTGTTCCTGTCCAGCCTGATCGTCACCGCGGTCGCGATGCTGATCCGGCGCAAGCTCGACGAGAGCCCCGTCTTCGCCGAGCTCAAGGAGTCGCACGTCGCGCCGCGCAAGCCCGCCGCCGAGGTCTTCCGGCACGGCAGGCGCCCGATGCTGCTCGCCCTGTTCATGAACATCGGGACCAGCGCGCAGTCCTACACCTTCCAGGTCTTCATCGCCTCGTACCTGGTGACGACGGTCGGCGTCGACTCCGAGTTCGTGCCGCCGGTGCTGCTGATCGGCGCGATCTGCGGCGGGATCGCGGCCTTCGGGTTCGGGGCGCTCTCCGACCGGATCGGCCGCAAGCCGGTCTACTCGTTCATCATGCTGGCGATCGTCCTGCTGCCAGCACCGGCGTTCGTCGCGATGAACACCGGCAACCCGGTCGCGATCACCGTGACGCTGGTCGTCGGGTTCGTCCTCGCCGTCAACGGCGCGGTCGGGGTGCAGATGAGCTACTTCCCGGAGCTGTTCGGCAACCGCTACCGCTACGCCGGCGTGACGCTGGGCCGCGAGTTCTCCGCCGCGCTGGGCGGCGGTGTCGCCCCGCTGATCTGCGCCGCGCTGCTGTCGGTGTTCTGGGGGTCGTGGATCCCGGTCGCGATCTACATGTCCGGGATGGCGCTGATCAGCCTCGTCGCAGCCCGGATGGCGCCGGAGACCCTCGACCGGGACCTCACGGTGCCCGAGGACGCCGGGGCCCAGGTGGAGTACCGCGGCGGCGCACAGAGCGGGTGACCGCCGCGGCCCTCCGTCACGACGTTCCCGGGGCGGGGGCGCGTGGGTCGGGGCCGAGGAGGTCCCAGCGGTTGCCTGCGACGTCGCGGAACACGGCGACGCGGCCGTACGGCTCGGTCCGCGGCTCGGACAGGAAGTCGACCCCGGCGCCGCGCAGGCGCTCGCAGGAGGCGTCGAAGTCCTCCACCCTGAGGAAGAACCCGACGCGACCGGCGTGCTGGTCGCCCACCGCGGCGGTCTGCTCCGCACCGTCGGCACGAGCGAGCAGGATCCCGGTCTCGGCCCCCGGCGGCCGGACGACGACCCACCGCTTGGGCCGGCTGTCGCCGGTCCGGGCCGGTGAGTCCTCGGCGAGCTCGAACCCCAGCGCGCGGGTGAAGAACTCGATCGCCTCGTCGTAGTCGTCGACGATGATCGCGGTCAGCTGCAGGAACGCCATGACGCCATCATCGGGCCGGACGGTGGTGCTGCCCGGGTCGACGTGGCCGTCACTCAGCCGGTCGACGCGGGGGTGCGGCGCGCGAAGTCGGGCGCCCGCTGGGGCCGGAACCCGACCCCGACCAGGTATGCGGGGACGATCTGCAGCGCGGGCACCCGGCGCATCAGCCGGATCAGCGGGGCCGGTGGGCCGTCGAGCTCACCGGCCAGCGCCGGACCCGCGATGTTCGCGTGCATGATCCGCTGGAGGCCCTGGACCAGCATCGTCGGGATCCGGCGCCGGTTCCGGACGCGGGCGAGATCGTCGGCGGTGACCGTGCCCCGCTGCAGCGGCGCGGCGAGCAGCGCGGCGGTGGCGACGGCGTCCTGGATCGCCAGGTTGATCCCCACCCCGCCGATCGGCGACATCGCGTGGGCGGCGTCGCCGATGCAGAGCAGGCCGTCGACATGCCAGCGGCGCAGCCGGTTCAGGTGCACGTCGAGGTGCTTCACGTCGTCCATCGACTCCAGCGCCTCGACGCGGTCGGCGAACTCGGGGATCAGCTCCGCCACGTCCGTGCGGAACGCCTCGAGCCCGCGCGCCCGCAGCCGAGCGTCGATGCCCTTGGGGGCGAGGTAGCCGATCTGGAAGTAGCCCTCGCGGGGGATGACGACCGCGAACCGGCCGTTCCCGATCTTCGGCACGAGGGTGGCCTCGGTCTCGTGGGCGTGCCGCGGCAGCCGGAACCACCAGGTGTCGAACGGGACGTCGAACTCGGTGACCGGGAGGCCGGACCCGTCACGCAGCACCGAGTGCCTGCCGTCGCAGGCGACGGTGAGGTCGGCGCGGATCTCGCCGTCGGTGTGCTCGTGCTCGCCGGTCGTCGTCCGGTACCGCACGCCCACGACCCGGCCGTTCTCACGGATCATCGAGGTCGCGCGGGTGTCCATCCGCAGGTGGAAGCCGGGTTCGCTCCGGGCCGCGTCGGCGAGGAGGTCGAGCAGGTCCCACTGCGGGACGAGCGCGACGTAGGGGTGCCGCACGCCGACCTTCGTCAGCAGGTCGAAGTTGCCGACCCGCTGCACACCACCGTGCTCGTCGGGGAGCGCCACCTCGGTGACCCGGCTCTGCGGCAGCGCAGCGAACCGCTCGGCGAGCCCGAGGTCGTCGAGCAGGTCGAGGGTCGTCGGGTGCACGGTGTCGCCGCGGAAGTCCCGCAGGAAGTCGCCGTGCTTCTCCAGGACGGTCACGTCGACGCCGGCACGGGCGAGCAGGAGCTCGAGCATCATTCCCGCGGGGCCACCACCGACCACGCAGCAGGTCGTCCGCTCCATCGCGATCACCTCATTTCAACTGTTGTTGAATTAAGGCGAGTATGCGCCCGCGGAGGGGCGCCGCGCAATCGCGGGACGCGGAACCACCGGCCCGTCGTGCAGGACGGGCCGGTGGTGGGCTCGGGTGCCGGGTGCTACCGCTTGATGCCGATGCCGCCGACGATGCACCGCTGGACCGGGTCCTCCGTCTTGAGCTGCGGACCGTCCGGCCACCAGCGGAAGCAGGGCACGACGCCCGGGTCGACCATGTCGAGCCCCGGGAACAGGGCCTGGATCTCGGACAGCGTCCGGAACCGGCCGCTGCCCATCGGGCTGTGGACGAAGACCTGCTCCATCCGGTGGGCCAGCTCGCTGTCCCCGTCCTCCGGGTCGAAGAAGTGCGCGATCGCGACGACCGAGCCGGGCGCCAGCCGCTCGACGAACTTGGCCATGACCGCCTGCGGCTCGTCGGCGTCGTCGAAGTGGTGGATGGTCCCGATGTGGAACAGGGCCACCGGCTGGTCGAGGTCGAGGAACCCCTGCACCGCGGGGTCGGTGAGGACCGCCTCGGGGTCGCGGATGTCGGCGGGGGAGAACCGGGTGAGCTCGTTGTCCTCCAGCAGTGCGCGGCCGTGCGCGATCACCGTCGGGTCGTTGTCGACGTAGACGATGCGGGCCTCGGGCTGCAGCCGCTGCACGACCTGGTGGGTGTTCTCCGCGGTCGGCAGTCCGGAGCCGCAGTCCAGGTACTGGGTGATCGAGGTCTGGGTGGCGATGAAGCGTGCCGCGCGGATCAGGAACGCCCGGTTGTCGACGGCGAGCTGGTTGACCTCCGGCGCGATCTTCCGGACGCGCTCGATGGTGTCCCGGTCGACCTCGTAGTTGTCCTTGCCACCGAGCGCATAATCGTAGACGCGGGCGATGCTGGCCTTCGTCGTGTCGATGTACGCAGGTGCGCGCCCGTCGGTCGGCTGGGCCATCAGCGGGTGTCCTCACAGCAGTCGTCGGTGGTCCGGCGGCCTCGGTCACCGGTGGCGGTCACCGTAGCGGACCCCCCTGACGGCGACGCAGGGTGATCGTCGAGTGACGTCCACGTGATCGGCGCCGCTGACGATTCGCAGAATCATTGTGTACGCTTAATCACCCGATCGGCCCGCTGTGCCTCCTGGGGCGGTGGCCGTCGGTGAGCGACGTCAGCGTCCGAGCAGTGCCGATCGACCCGCAGGAGTCCTTCCGGTGGTCCCGAGTCCGAACAGCCCCGCGCCCCCCGGTGCCGACCGCGGCCCGACCGCGCGGCGGATCGTGCTCGGCTCCCACCTGCGCCGGTTGCGCGAGCGTGCGGGGATCCGGCGGGCCGACGCGGCGTACGCGATCCGGGGTTCGGACTCGAAGATGAGCAGGCTCGAGTCCGGCAAGGTCGGGTTCAAGGAGCGCGACGTCGCCGACCTGCTGACGATGTACGGCGTCGGCGAGGGCCCGGAGCGCGAGCAGGTGCTCGCGATGACCGGGGAGAGCAACGAGAGCGGCTGGTGGGCCCGCTACAACGACGTCGTGCCGGGCTGGTTCGAGGACTTCGTCGGCCTGGAGGCCTCGGCCTCCCGTATCTCCAGCTACGAGCTGCTGTTCGTGCCCGGGCTGCTGCAGACGGAGGGCTACGCCCGTGCCGTCGTCAGCGGAGGGCGCACCGACCTGCCCAGTTCCGAGCGGGCCGACGTCGAGAAGCGTCTCGAGGTCCGGATGCGACGGCAGCGGGTCCTGCACCGCAAGGACGCCCCGACCTTCTGGGTCGTCCTCGACGAGGCGGTGCTGCACCGCCCGGTGGGCGGCCACGCCGTGCGGCGGGGACAGCTCGAGCACCTGCTGGAGCTCGCCGCACTGCCGAACGTGATCATCCAGCTGCTCCCGTGGGACCTGTCGGGCTACGGCGCCGAGCACGCCTTCTCGATGCTCCGTTTCGCCGAGGCCGAGTTGCCCGACCTGGTCTACCTGGAGGAGATGACCGGGGCGTCGTACCTGGACAAGCGGGCGGACGTCGAGCGCTACGGCCGGGCGATGGACCGCCTCACCGTCGACGCCCTGTCGCCGGAGCAGACCAAGCAGGCGCTGTCCAAGGTGCTCGCCGAGGCCTGAGCGGTCCGAGGGCTCCTCGCGGCGGGCGGATTCCCGCGACGAGCGGTTCCGGTCTGTCGGATTCGTCCCGGAATCGGTCCACATGGGCCTCGCGGGGACCGCCCGGGGACAGCCGGGCGCGGTTGATCGACCGCCGGGCGCCGTCGAACGGTTTTGCGCGATGGGCCCCCTGCACCGCTGCTACCACCTTCATCGCAACGGAACATGCACGTGCAGATGAGGTGAGCGTTCGCATGGATCAGATGCATCCGACCAGCCCCGCGTCGATCGACGCGCTGGCCTGGCGCAAGAGCGTCCGCAGCGGTTACCAGGGCAACTGCGTGGAACTCGCCGTCGCAGGCACCGGTGTGGCGGTCCGCAACTCCCGCGACCCGCACGGCACCGTCCTGGGCTTCTCCGCCGCCGGGATGGCGGGGTTCCTCGCCTCGATCAAGAGCGGCGAGCTCGACGACCTCGCCTGACGGCGGGTCCCCATGATCCTCCCGCGGGCGGCCGTCCCGACCACGGCCGCCCGCGGTGAGTCCGGCCCGGCGGTGCAGCGCGACACCGGCCACATCGGACGCGTCGACGGGCACCGGTGATGCCGGTCCGGGGTAGTAAGTAACGGTGAGCCGTTCCGATCAGGCACCGGCGCCCTCCTACCGGGGAGCGAGTGCCCACTACCTGTCGCCGTCCCGCCGTGACCCGGTCAAGATCCTCTCCGAGGAGCCCGTCACCCGCCGGGTGATCGCCGCGGCACTGGCCGCCGTCGGAGCCGGCCCCGGCGACCCGGTCCGCGTGCTCGACGTCGGTTCCGGCACCGCGGACGGATGGTCGCTCCTGACCCGCGCGGCTCCGGACGCCCCGCCCCTGGTCACCGAGGACCGGCTGCACTACGTCGGGCTGGACGTCGATCCCGAGATGGTGGAGACGGCCCGCGCGGCGGTCACCGCGCCGTCCGCGTCGTTCGTACTGGGGGACGTTCGGGACGCGATCCCGGACGGGGCGTTCGACCTGTACCTGTCCTGCGGTGTCCCCTACTCGCACCTGACCCGTGCCGAGCTCGTCGCGGCCCTCGGCTCCGTGCTCACCGCGGTCGCGGCACGCGGCAGGCGGGCCGCCGTCGTCGTCGACGTGCTCGGGCGGTACTCCGTCGAGTGGCAGCCCCGGTGGGACGCCGAGCGCTGGGACTACGCGATGAGCTTCTTCGCCGGCGGCGGCGGGACGATCTCCGAGCCGATGACGTTCTACGGCCGCCCGCAGCTCGACGCCTGTGTGGACGAGGCGGCGGACGGCAGCGGCGTCCGGGTCGTGTCACGGACCGCCGTCGACCGCTCGGTGCTGGTCGGCAGGCACACCGCCACCGGGACCTTCCATCCGGAGGTGCCGCGGTTCCGGACCCTGGTGAACGACCTCGTCCGCGATCCCGGCCGGGTGCGCCCGGACGACCTGCGCTTCGTGCCCGCCCGGTCGGGTGCCCCGGCCGACGTGCTGGCCTGGCTGGACCGGTTCGCCGCCCGCTGGAACGCGGCGCTCGATCCGTTCACCGGTGCCGCCGGGATCGGCGACGCCGAGGGCGCCCGGCTCGCGCACACGCTGCTGGGGCTGGAGCGGGAGGCGGGGCCGGGGCTGGGCGTCGGCCACTCGCTCACGATGACGCTGGTGGCCGAACCGGCCTAGAGGATCACGCCGGCGGTCCGGCCCGGCCCGTCCGCCCGGTGTCGGTCAGCGGCGGGAACCGGCTCGGCTGCTCGCCGTGCTCGAACATCTCGGCCGCCGGGCCGACGATCAGCGGGTCCGGCGGCGCGGCCACCCCGGCGTCCTTGCCCGGGTAGTCGAACAGGCCCAGGACGTGGCGCATCGCCTCCAGCCGGGCCCGCTTCTTGTCGTTGCTCTTGATCACCGTCCAGGGGGCGTCCTTGGTGTCGGTGTAGAAGAACATCGCCTCCTTGGCCTCGGTGTAGGCCTCCCACTTGTCCAGCGACGCCAGGTCCATGGGGGAGAGCTTCCACTGCCGGACGGGGTCGACCTGGCGGATCAGGAAGCGGGTGCGCTGCTCCTCGCGCGACACCGAGAACCACAGCTTGACCAGGTGGATCCCGGAACGCACCAGCATCCGCTCCAGCTCCGGGGTCGCCCGCAGGAACTCCATGTAGGACCGGGCGTCGGTGAAGCCCATGACCCGCTCGACGCCCGCGCGGTTGTACCAGGAGCGGTCGAACAGCACGATCTCGCCGGCCGCGGGCAGGTGTGCGACGTAGCGCTGGAAGTACCACTGCCCGGCCTCGCGCTCGGTCGGCTTCTCGAGGGCGACGACGCGGGCACCCCGCGGGTTCAGGTGTTCGGTGAACCGCTTGATCGTCCCGCCCTTGCCGGCGGCGTCGCGCCCCTCGAACAGGACGACGACCCGGCTGCCGGTGTCCTTCACCCAGTTCTGCAGCTTCAGCAGCTCGATCTGCAGCAGCCGCTTCTGGCGCTCGTAGTCGGCGCGGGTGAGCCGGTCGTCGTAGGGGTAGCCCTGCCGCCAGGTGTCGACCGGCCTCCCCTCCGGCCCGACGAGCGTCGGGTCGTCGTCGTCCGAGTCGTCGACCCGGAAGCGGTCCCGGTCGACCGCGGCGGGGTGCGGCAGCTCGGTGCCGGGGCTGTCGGGACGGGGGTCGGGGGTCTCCTCCACGAGGTGCCACGCTGCGCGGTGCGGGTGTCCGCCCGGCGACCGCCCGGTGACATCCGAATGATCACCGGGCAGCGGGACGGGTCAGCCGCCGAGGACCCGGTCGATGTCGTCGAGCACCCGCTGCCCGCCGAGCGGACCGACGCCGGTGATCCAGAACGACTGGTCCACCGTGTGCAGCCGCGGGAACGCGCTGTCCCGGACGGCCGTGACCGCGGGCGGGACCGCGTCCGGCGACGACGGGTCGGCCGCCGTCAGGAAGACCTCGTCGGCGCGCGCCTCCTGGACGAGCTCGGGGGAGAGGTCCACCGAGATCGAGTCCTCCCAGTCGCGCGGCGGGAGGGTGAAGCCGGCGCACTCGAGCGTGCTGCCCGCGAACGAGGTGGGGCCGTACAGGGTGAGCAGGCCGTCCCGCGGCCGGATCAGCTGGGCGGTCCGGCCCTGCGTGCCGTGCGTGCCGGCGACCTCCGCGCACCGGGTCGCGTAGTCCTCCAGGAGCTGCTCGGTCTGCTCCTCCCGGCCGAGCGCGCGCCCGGCGAAGCGGACGTTGTCCTGCCACGGGTCCGCCTGCGACGCGAGGAACGCGGTGGGGGCGATCGCCGAGAGCTGGTCGTACAGGTCGGCGTGCCGGGACTCGGTGCCGAGGACGAGATCGGGCTGCAGCGCCGCGATCCGCTCCAGGTCGGGTGCGGCGACGGTCCCGACCACCGTGATCCCCCGGGCCGGTTCGCCCAGGTAGGACGGGACGCCCGTGGCCTCGGACAGCACCGCGGCACCGGCCGGGACCGCGCCGAGCGCGACGGCGGTGTCGAGCAGCACCGGTTCGAGGACGACGATCCGCTGCGGGTCGGCGGGGACGGCCGTCTCCCCCCCGGGCGTGCGCGACGGTCCGTCCGGCGTCGCCGGTGGCGGCGCCGTCCGATCCCGCGCAGGCGGTGACGAGCAGGCAGAGCAGGGCGGCCAGCGCCGGCAGCGCGGCCCGGGGAGCGGGCACGGTCGATCTCCTTCGGGGACCGTCGAGGGCCGGTCCGGCGGTTCGGGGCCGCCGGAGGCCCCGGGGTGAGGTGAGCCTAGCCTCGGTCATGCGGCGGAGTGTCCCGTCGTGACCGAAATCGTTCGCCGGGATCGCCGCGACCGTCCACGATGTCCGGCGATGACCTTCGAGGACGACGGCTACGTCCACCTGCCGGGCGCGTTCCCCCGGGAGCTCGCGGCCCGCTGCCGCGCGCTGCTGGCTGACGAGCTGCGGCAGCGGGGCACCGACCTCGACGAGCCCGCGACCTGGACCGCGCCCGTCGTCCGGGTCGAGTCGATGTCCGCGCCCGAGTTCACCGCGTCGGCAGGCACCCCGGCCCTGCGTGCCGCCTGCGACGTGCTGGTCGGCGCCGGGCGCTGGCGGCCCCGCCTCGGGATGGGCACCTTCCCGATCCGGTTCCCGCACGCCGGGGACCCGGGCGACGACGGCTGGCACGTCGAGGCGTCGTTCGCCGGGCCGGACGGCGGTCCGCGGCTGTCGGTCCGGTCCCGTGGCCGGGCGTTGCTGATGCTGTTCCTCTACTCCGACGTCGGCCCTGACGATGCGCCGACCCTCCTGCGCGCCGGGTCGCACCTCGACGTCGTCCCGCTGCTCGCGCCGTACGGCGACGACGGCGCCGGCTGGGCGGAGCTGTGCGCCGCCGCCGTCCCGGCCTCCGCACACCGTCCCGAGGTCGCCGCGACCGGCCGGGCCGGCGACGTCTACCTCGTGCACCCGTTCGTCGTGCACCGGGCGCAGCGCCCGGGACCGGGGATGCGCGGGCCGCGGATCATCGCGCAGCCGCCGCTGGAGCCGGCGACCGAGCCCGCGTTCGACCTCGACGACGGCCGGGCGCCGGTGGAGCGGGCCGTCAGAGCTGCACTCCGCGGGTGAGGGCACCGTCGACGACCAGGTTCGTCCCGCTGATCCGGCTCGCCAGCGGGCTGACCAGGGAGACGACCGCGTAGGCGGTCTCCTCCGGCGTCCCCATCCGGCCGGTCGGGTTCAGGCCCATCGCGTGCGCGAAGAGGTCGGGGTTGCCCTGCTCGACGTTCTGCCACACCCCGCCGGGGAAGTAGACGTTGCCGGGGGAGACGGCGTTCGCGCGGATCCCCGTCGCGGCGAGGTCGAACGCGAGCCCGGACACGTAGTGCACGAGCGCCGCCTTCATGACGCCGTACGAGCCGTCCGCGAAGTCGACCTCGCGGCCCGACACCGACGACACCGCGGTGATCGACGCGGCGTCGCTGCGCTGCAGGTGCGGCAGCGCGGCCTCGACCAGGCGGACGGTGTGCAGCAGGTCCACCTCGAAGCTCGACCGCCAGTTCTCCTCGCCCGGCCCGATGGCCAGCGCGCTGACGTTCGCGACGACGGCGTCGAGCGCACCGAACCGCTCGGCGCTCGCGGCCACCCAGCCCGCCAGCGCGTCCCCGTCGGCGACGTCGACGGCCGTCCCGGCCACGTCCGCGCCCCCGGCCCGCAGCTCGTCCTCCGCGACCCGCACGCCGTCGGCGTCGCGGGCGCAGAACGCGACCCGGGCCCCCTCGGCCGCGAGCAGCTCGACCACCGCGCGGCCGATGCCGCGCGACCCTCCGGTGACCAGCACGACGCGGTCGCCCAGCAACATGTCCATGACGGATCTCCTCTACAGGGACCGGGCCTGCTCGCGCAGGTGGCGGTGCACGCCGTTGTAGGCGGCGGCGTCCGGCAGCAGCGCTTTGGCGATCTTGGTGACGGCGCTGTAGTTGGTGTCGACGACGTTGGCCAGCGGCGACTCCGCGGCCTGGGTGAGCAGCTGGTAGGCGTCCAGCCGGTCCAGCCCGTAGAGCTCGCCGAGCCAGGCGATCATGCCGACCTGGGACGCCCGCCAGGCGTCCTCCAGCGGCCGGGACGACCCGACGACGACGTAGTGCGTGTCCGTCTCGATCCGCGGCCACGCCGGAGCCGGCGCACCCTTGACGAGCTCCACGAGCAGGACGACGTCCATGGCGCCCTCGACGGCCGTCCCGCAGCTCTCGCCCTCACCCTGCCGGTAGTGGCCGTCGCCGACGGAGAACAGCGCGCCCTCGACGTTGACCCGCAGGAAGCACGTCGCACCGGCCCGCATCTCCGGGGTGTCCATGTTGCCGCCGAACACGTCCGGCACCAGCGAGCTGCGCACCTCACGGGCCGGTGGCGCGACGCCGACGGTGCCCAGCATCGGGTTGCACGGCAGGTCGAGCTGCAGGTCGGCGCTCGTCGCCTCGAACCGCACGGTGCCGGCGTCCCGGTCGAGCTGGTAGATCCAGACCCGCTCCGGCAACGGTTCGTGCAGCAGCGCGGTCCGCTCGGTGACCGACAGCGCGCCGAAGAACGGGATCGTCGTCGACGCGCCCCAGTCCCGGGCCGGGGTCAGCTCGACGATGTGGAGCGCGAGGGTGTCGCCCGGCTCGGCGCCCTCGACGAAGAACGGCCCGGTCTGCGGGTTCACCTCGGCCATGTCGAGGACGTCGGTCGGCCGGTCCGTGGTGGAGGTGATGCGCCCGGAGAACGCGTCCTCGGTCCAGAGCCGCAGGCAGGTGCCGGGCGCGATGCGGTGGGTGGGCGGGGCGCCGCCGAACGTCCAGGCGAACTCGTGCCGTTCGGGGCGGTACTCGACGACCTGCATCATCCGATCCTGGCGTGCCGGGTGTGACGGCGGCAACGGTTGCGTCGCGCGCGGCTCCCGGCGCGGGCGTACGGTGCCCCGGGTACCGGAGGGTCTGCTTCCCCACCTCCGGCGGGCGCACGACGAGATCGACCGGCGCTACGCCGAGCCGCTCGACCTGGCCGGGCTCGCCGCCGTCGCCGGGGTGTCGAAGTACCACTTCCTGCGCTGCTTCGCCGCCGTCTACGGACACACCCCCGCCGCGCTGCTCACCCGGCGCCGGATCGAGCGGGCACAGGACCTGCTCCGGGCGACGAACCTGACCGTCACCGAGGTCTGCACGCTCGTCGGGTACTCGTCGCTGGGGTCGTTCAGCAGCCGGTTCACCCGCCTCGTCGGGGTGAGCCCGTCGGCGTACCAGGCGCGGTGGGCCGCGCGCGGCGCTCCGCGGATCCCCGGGTGCTACGTGTTCATGCACGGGCTGTCCGACACCGCAATCGCGGAGAAGCCGCCGGGTACCGGCCGGGACTAGCGTCCGCCGCATGCTCACGAACATCTCGCTGGTCACGCTGTACGTCACCGACCAGGACGCCGCCAAGCGCTTCTACTGCGACGTCCTCGGCTTCGTCGAGGGGACCGACGTCGCGATGGGCGACGGGTTCCGCTGGGTCACCGTCCACCACCCGGCCCACCCGGAGCTGGAGGTGACCCTGATGAAGCCCGGCCCGCCCCTGGACGAGGGCATGGCCGAGGCGGTCGCGCGCTCGCTCGCCGCCGGCCGGATGGGCGGGTTCGGCCTGACCACCGACGACTGCCACGGCGACCACGCGAAACTCGTCGCGCAGGGGGTGGAGTTCACACAGCCGCCGTCGGAGCGGCCGTACGGGATCGAGGCGGTGATGCGGGACAACTCCGGGAACTGGCTGGTGCTGGTGGAACCCAGGCCCTACGACGGCTCCGACTTCCCCCACGCGACCTGACCGGCCGCAGGCAGTGGCCCGGCCCCCGAGGCGCGGCCGCACCGATGGAGGTCCGGTACGGCGGCGGGCCGAACCGCACAGGTTCGAGCTCGTGCGGGAACCCCCGAAGCTGTGCGGCCGCCCGGTGGCGCCCGCCCTGGGGTGGCGGGGCAGCACCGCGTGGCGGGGCAGCGCGGCGTGGCGGGGCAGCAGGGGAACGGCCTCGCCGGGAGGCAGGAACCGGGTGTCCGCCGGAAGGGCTCAGAGGCAAGAGGCCTGCCGCGAGGTGGGAGTGCCGTCGTCAGGGTCCATCGCCCCGTCGCCACGCGGCCGACGACAGCCGCACAGGTTGCCGGGTGACCGCACGGCGTCGAGCCCGTGCGGCAGTCCTTCAGCCTGTGCGACTGCCCATGATCCTCTGCGGCAGCACCTGAACCTGTGCGGTTGTACGCGGACGTGTGCGGCGCCACCCGGACCTGCGCGGCCTCGGCGCAGGGGCGGGCGGGTCAGTCGGTGGGAGGGGGCGGTGTGCGTCGGGCGCGGCTGGCCTCGGCGGCGGCCTGGCCGGCGTCCTTGCTGGTCGCGGCGCGGGACGCGAGCTCCTTGTAGGTCAGCGGCTTCCGTTCGAAGCGGCCCTCGTGGGCGGCGATCGCGTCGCGGTGCTCGCGATGCTCGGGATGGTTCGACTCGAACTCCTGGCGGGCCTCCACGGTCCGGCGCCAGTGCGTGATCGTGTCCCGGTCGCCGTTGTTCAGTCCCTCCCAGGACTGCGGTGCCGACGACATCGACGTCGGCGGGGCGGCCCGGCCGCGCATCGCCGGGCTCGGTGGGCGACGGCTCGTCGCCGCGCCGCAGTCCGGGCAGTCGGGCGCCGGCGTCGACCAGGACGGGACCATCAGTTCGAAGCGGGTGCCGCAGGAGCACGCGTAGTCGTAGACCGGCACGGCGACGACCTTCCGGGGCGGGGCCCGGCCGCGGAGGTCGCGGCCGGGCCGGGGGACAGGACGGGCGGGGCGGACGGGTCAGGTGTAGGAGTTGCCCGGACCGGTGCGGAGCTCCTTGATCTGGTTCGCGTCGTGTCCGAAGACGACGGTCGCGTCGGTCCGCTCCTGGATGGCGCGGATCTTGTCGACCGAGTTGAACCAGGCCACGGTGTCGTAGACGATCCCGGCCGCGATCGGCGGCGGGCCGTAGGACTCCTTCAGGTAGAGCGAGTCCGATGCGAAGATCATCGTGCCGGAGTCGGCGAGATCGACCTGCAGGCTCATCGTGCCCCAGGTGTGGCCCGGGGTGCGCAGGAGCGTGACGCCCGGGAGCAGCTCGGTGTCCTCGGAGATCGTGTCGAGCTGGAGGGTGTCGTAGTCCGACTTGATGTGTGCGCCCTTGTTGTGGCCGTCGAAGGAGAACGCCCCCTCCTTCTCGGCCTCGTCGACGATGATCTTCGTGTCGGCCTTCTCCCAGAACTTCGCGTTCGCCGCGTGGTCGAGGTGCAGGTGGGAGAGGACCAGGTAGTCGATGTCGTTGGGCTCCAGGTTCAGCTGCTTGAGCCGGGAGTCCAGCCAGTCGTCCTCGGTGGCGGCGTCGACCGGGAAGAACTGGCCCAGCCCGGACGGGGCCCAGCGCGTCTCCCAGTCGCGGGGGACACCGGCGTCCCACATGAGTTTCTGCCCGTTCGGGTGCTCGACGTAGACGACGTGCGTCGGCACCTCGATCCAGTCGCGCTGCTTGTCGGGCTGCTGCTGGGTGGCCATCCGGCCCGGATCGATGAGCAGCCACGTCAGGTCGGCGTGCATCGTCCCGGTCGGAAGGATCGTGACCTTGATCTTGTCGGTGTCGGACATCGCTCTCCTCGTCGAGTGCGGGCGCCCGGGGTGACCCCGGTCTCACCGGATACATGCACACTGCCGCACCGATCGCGCGGGCGACAAGCCGTGATCGTCGTGGCAGGCTGCCGGGATGGCGAGGTACTACGACGTCCACCCGCAGAACCCCCAGCCCCGCAGCATCGGTCAGGTCGCCGACCTGGTCCGGGAGGGCGGCCTGGTCGCGTACCCCACCGACTCCTGTTTCGCCCTCGGTTGTTCCCTGGGCAACAAGGAGGGCATCGACCGGATCCGGCAGATCCGCAAGCTCGACGACAAGCACCACTTCACGCTCGTCTGCGCCGAGTTCGCCCAGCTCGGACAGTTCGTGCAGATCTCCAACGCGGTGTTCCGCGCGGTGAAGGCGTCCACGCCCGGGAGCTACACGTTCATCCTCCCGGCCACCAAGGAGGTGCCGCGCCGGCTGCTGCACCCGAAGAAGAAGACCGTCGGCGTGCGGATCCCGGACCACGCCACGACCCAGGCGCTGCTCGCGAACCTGGGTGAGCCCCTGCTGTCGTCGACCCTGCTGCTGCCCGGCCACGACGAGCCGCTGACCCAGGGCTGGGACATCAAGGAGGAGCTCGACAACCAGGTCGACGCCGTCATCGACTCCGGCGACTGCGGCACGGAGCCGACGACCGTCGTGGACCTGTCCGGCGACGAGCCCGAGATCATCCGGACGGGTGCGGGTGATCCGTCCCGGTTCGAGTGATCCGGGCCCGGCGGCGCGCAGCGTGATCGCGCCGTCACGGTCCTGACCACGGCCGTCGCGGGAACCCGGCCGTCGGTCGTGCGCGACCGGTTGGTGCGAAGGCTCCCGGTCGCGGGCCGGAGCCGCCCGTCTGCCCGTCGTCCACCGCCCACCGCATCGGGCCGGGCGGGGAGCCAACCGCCGAGTAGGGTTCGTGAGCGACCCTGTCCGGACCCGTTCCCGTACGGGCCGGGTGGAACGTGACATCCGGCCCGGATGTCGTATCAGCCGTTCGGAGGACGATCGCGTGGCGCGAGACGACCCGCCGTACAGCCCGTCCGGTCCGGGGCAGGACCCGCCGGCCGGGCCGGGCGAGGGCGCGAGCGGCGACGCCGTACTGGCCGCCATCGCGCACCGGCTGCGCGCGCGGTCCGAGCGACAGCAGCTCCTGACCGAGCGGTTGCGCTCGGGCGAGCTGCGCCCCGGGGCCCTCGCCGATCTCGCCGAGCTCGCCGGGGCGGCCCGTCGCGGCGTCCGTGACGGCGAGCACATCCTCGTGCTGGCGGGCGCGCCGCGCGGCCGGCGGATGTCCCCGCCGACCCCGCTGGGGCAGGCGCTGGACTCGATCGTCGCCGCGAGCGAGGCGGCCTCCCGGACCGTCGTCCCGCCGACGCCGAGCGTGTCTGTGGACGTCTCGGCCCTGCCCGTCCTGGAGCAGATCCTCGCCGAGCTGCTCGCCCACGCCGCCGGTGCGACCCCGCCCGGGGAACGGCTGGAGCTGCACACCCGGTGGGGTCCCGACGGCGGCGTCGTCGTCGAGCTGCAGTGCGCCACGCCGCCCCGGCACCGGACCCCGGTCGAGGAGCTCGACCGCGCGCTGAACACGGCCACCCCCGCCGGTCCCGTCGCGCCACAGGAGATCGGGCTGCACGTCGCCGCACGCCTGGCGCGGGCGATCGGGGCGCGGCTCGGTGTCCGTGACCCGGCCGCGAGCACCGGGGTCTCGCCGGTCGCGGTGCTGCACCTGCCCTCGTCGGTCGTCGGAGGGGGGCAGCAGCCCGAGCAGCCCGCCGCCGCTCCGGAGGCCGTCGGTCCGACCGCGTCGCTGCGCCGGCCCGCCTCGCCCGACGCCGTCGGAGACGCGCCCTGGCCGCCGCCGCAGAGCAGCCGGCGGGACGACGACTCCCTGCCGAGCCGGCTGCCGGCCGCGGCCCAGGCCGGGCCCCCGGCGCCGGACGAGCCCGGGGCGCTGCCCCGCCGGGACACGCCGGGCCGTCCGCGGGGGATCGCCGGGGCGCAGCCCTTCGGCGCGCCGGACCGGAACGGTGCCGCGGGGCTGTGGACCGCGTCCCCACAGGACTCCGGCTCGCAGGACTCCGGCCCGCAGGACGTCGCCGCGCAGGAGCCCGGGCCGCAGGACTCCGGGCCGCAGGACGTCGCCGCCCACGGGAACGTCCGGCCGGGCGCCGATCCGGGTGTCCCGGATGCTGGTGTGCCCGGTGCCGGAGCGCCGAGTTCCGGTCAGCAGGGTCCCGGTCAGCGGGGCCCCGGCCAGGGCCCCGGACCTCAGGGGCCGGGACAGTACGCTCCGGGCCGGCAGGGGTCCGGTCTGTCCGGGCCTGCTCAGCACGGTCCAGGTCCGCAGGGTCCCGGTCAGCCGAACGCCGGTCAGCACGGATCGGGTCAGCCGAACTCCGGCCTGCCGGGATCCGGTCAGCAGGGTCCTGGCCACCAGGGCGCCGGCCACCCGGGATCCGGTCAGCCGAACCCCGGGCAGCAGGGCATCGGGCTTCCGGGCCCGGGCCGGCAGGGGCCCGGTCCGTACGGCCCCGGCCGGCCCGACCGCTGGGGCACCGGACTGCATCTCCCCGCCGGTCGCCCGTCCGCCCCCGGACCGGACCGGACCTCCAACGGGGCGGGTCCGGATCCCGCCGGCCCCGACGCGCCCCCGGTCACCGAGGCACTACCGGTGTCCGGAGCCCCCGGCACGACCCCACCGGTCGAGCTGTTCGGTCCGTTCGACTCGGAGGTACCGGTCCCGGTGGACGACGCCGACGACACCCCCATCTTCGCGTCGGTCGCCTCGGCCTGGTTCCGTGAGCCGTCGACGCCCGAGACCACCGCGCTGCCGGTGAGCAACGGGACCAACGGCAACGGTGCCCCGTCGGGCAACTGGCAGACCCCCGGCGACGCCGAGTTCGACGCCGCGCGGATCCGCGCCGACCGCGTCGTCGACCTCCCGACGACCGCCCAGGGCCTCCCGCAGCGGCTTCCCGGCCAGGCGATGGTCCCGCCGCCGTGGCGGGAGACGCCGAACGGCGGTCAGCCGAGCGGCTCCCGGGAGCGGCAGCCCGACCGCGTCCGCAGCCGGCTGGCGAGCTACCAGCGGGGCCTGCGTGAGGGCAGGCACCGCGCGTCCGAGGACCAGCCGGAACCGGTCAACGGGGCCGCCGTCAACGGGCACTCCGGCGGCGGCCCGGCCTCGAACGGGCACGGGCTCCACGGCGAGGGCGGCCGCAACGTCGGCTGAGGCGCGGTGGCCCCGCGGCGGCCGCGTCAGGACCGTGGTCCGGCCGCCCAGCCCTCGGGGTCGTCCCACGCCTGCAGTGTCCGGCGGCTCACGAACGTCCGCCGCTCCCCGCTGACCGGATCGTCGAACTCCAGGGAGCGGGAGAGCAGCTGCAGCGGACGGGTGAAGTCGCCGTCCGGACGCTGCCGCAGCTCGGGGTAGACGTCGTCGCCGAGGATCGGCACGCCCAGCTCGTTCAGGTGGACCCGCAGCTGGTGGGTACGTCCGGTGCGGGGGAACAGGCGATATCGGGCCAGCCCGGCGCGGTGCGTGTCGAGCTCGATCCGGGTCTCGGCGTTCGGCGTGCCCGGCTCCGTCACGGCTGCGAAGATCCCCGGCCGCTTCACGATCCGCGACACCTCGGTGCGGGGCAGTGTGAGCGACGGATCGTGCCGGGCGATCGCCTCGTAGGTCTTCCCGACCCGGCCCTCGGCGAACAGCATCTGGTACGCCCCGCGCAGCTCCGGGCGCGCGACCAGCAGCAACACCCCGGCCGTCGCACGGTCCAGCCGGTGCGCGGGGCTCAGCTCGGGCAGTCCGAGCTCGTGCCGCAGCCGCACGAGCACGGTCTGGCGGACGTGCGAGCCGCGCGGGATCGTCGCGAGCAGGTGGGGCTTGTCGACGACCACGACGTCGTCGTCGGCGTGCAGCACCTCGACCGGGAACGGGACCTCGGCCTCGTCGGGCTCCTCGCGGTGGAGCCACAGCGTCGTCGACGGCGTGAACGGAGACGACGGCGTCAGTGGCCCGGCCGCCGTCACGATCTCCCCGGCGGCGAGCATCGCGTCGATCCGCCGGGGATCGACGTGCGGCAGCCGGTCGGCGAGGTGCGCGCGCATCGTCGTCCACTCCCCGGCGGGCGGGGTGCGCAGCCGGGCCGGATCGAGCCCGTCCCGGGCGGGGAGCGGCGGCACCTCCCGGGACGCGCGTCGGCGGCGGCGGGACCTCACCCCGGCGAGCCTACGGCGGCGGCCACGAACGCTCCGGCGGCAGGGCCCGGGCCGTACCGTGGGGCGATGCGGCTCGCAGCGGTCCTGCTCGTGATCGCCGCCGGGCTTGCCGGGTGCGGTGCCGGGCCGCCGGGCGGCGCGCTCACCGGCGCCGTCATGCAGTACCGCTCGGACATCGCGTCCCGCGTGGTGACCGTCCGGCTGCGCGCCGGCGCCGACGTGCGGGTCGAGCGCGTCGAGCTGCGCCCGGCCGGGTTCACCCCGTCGGCGCCGGTCGTGCCGGGTGCCGCGCTGGGGGCCGGGACGACGACGGACGTCCGGGTGCCGCTCGGCGCCCCGGACTGCCGTGCCGCACCGGCCCCCACCACCGCACTCGTCAGCACCGACGGGACGACGGAGACGCTCACCCTCGCCGACGAGCACGACGCGATCGGCGCGCTGCACCGCGCGGAGTGCGCCGAGCGCGCCGCGCGGGACCGGGCCGACGTCACGTTCGATCCGGTGTGGACGCGGTCCGGGAACCGGCTGCTCGGCACGGTGCGGCTGCACCGCCGCGCCGGGACGGAGCCGGTGTCGATCACCGAGCTGGGCGGCACGACCCTGTTCGGCATCACACCCGCGCCCGGGAGCCGCCTCCCGCTGACACTCGGGCCGTCGGCGCAGGACGTCACTGTGCCGGTGCGCATCGAGGCGGCCCGGTGCGACCGGCACGCGCTGGCGGAGAGCAAGCGCGCGACGGCGTTCGCGGTCGTCACCGGGGAGCCGCCGGTCCGGCTCACGGTGTCGCCGCAGGACCGTGTGCCGCTGCTCGACTTCGCGGCCGACGTCTGCACCTGACTTGCCCGCATGGTGGGTAAGAGTTCATGATGTGGGTCCGCGACAGTGCCGTCGGACCTGCAGGGAGCCCTATCGTGTCGGAGACCGTCATCGTGGTGAACACGGTGGTGGCCGTGCTCGCCACCGTCGTGCTGATCGTCCGGTTCCGGTTGAACCCGGTGATCTCGCTGGTGATCGGCGCGGTCTACCTCGGGCTCACCGCGGGCCTGGGCGTGCAGGGCACCGTGGACGCCGTCACCGGCGGGTTCGGTGACATCCTCGCCGACGTCGGGCTGCTCATCGCCTTCGGCGTGCTCACCGGGGCGATGCTGCACCGGGCCGGCGCCATCGAACGGCTCGTCGCGTCACTGCTGAGCATCTGCGGGCCGCGCGGGATGCCGTACGCCACGGCGGTCACGGTCGGCACCGTCCTCCAGTCGATCTTCGTGGACGTCCTGCTGGTCATCTCGGCGCCACTGGCCCGGCGGATCGCGCCGCGCATCGGGAGCCACGGTCTGCCGCGGATGGCGACGGCGCTCGCGATCGGGCTCGAGTGCGGGATCGTGTTCATGGTGCCGGGCGTCGGCGCGGTCGCGCTGGCCGGTGTGCTGGGCGTCCCGATGGGGCAGATGCTGCTGGCCGGGCTGATCGTCGTCGTCCCGACCGTCGTGATCGCCACCGGGATCATGACCTTCCTCTTCCGGCGCGGCTGGTGGGACCCCGAGCGCGACGAGCAGGAGCCGACCTGGGCCGGGATGGCGCCGTCGGGGACGGACGGCGACGAGGGGCCCGGCCCGGACACCGACGCCGCCGGCTCCGGTGCGACGGCCGACCCCGCCGGTCCCGACGGGACGTCGCCGCAGCCGTCGGGCGCGGCGACGACCGTCGCCGGCCGGCCGGACGGCGCCCGTCGTCGCCCGCTGCCGCTGATCCTGCTCTTCGCACCGCTGCTCGTCGGCCTGCTCCTGATCGCCGCGGGCGCCGTGCTCGACGCCGCCGGTGTCGAGCAGCCGGTGCTGGTCTTCCTCGGCGAGCCGGTGATCGCGCTGCTGATCGCGCTGGTCGGGACGACCGCCGTCGTCGGGCTGGCGCACGGCCGCGAGCTCGTCGAGGGCGCGGTCGGCGACGGGTTCCGCGAGAGCGGCCAGATCCTGATCCTCACCGGTGTCGGCGGTTCGCTCGCCACGACGATCTCCGACGCCGGGCTGGGCGAGATCCTCGGCCGCTACTTCTCCGCGAACACCGCCGCACCGCTGCTGATGGTGTGGCTGATCGCCGCCGTGCTGCACGTCGCGATCGGCTCGGTGACCATCTCGGCGATCACCGCGGCCGGCGTCCTCGCCCCGGTCGCGCCGGTGATCGGCCTGGCGCCGGTGCTGATCGCGCTGGCCGCGGGCGCCGGTGCGCTGTTCGCCGTGCACGTCACGTCCAACACGTTCTGGCTGCTCCAGTCGCTGCTCGGCCAGTCCGTGCGGGGCGCGCTCAAGACCTGCTCGGTCGGGGTGTCGGTCGCCTCGGTCGTGGCGATCCTGCTGATCCTGCCGCTGTCCTACGTCTTCTAGAAGGGAGGCCGAGACGTGTCCGACCTGCCGCTGTCCGGTATCCGGGTGCTGGAGCTGGGGAACTACATCGCGGCGCCGACCACGGGCCGGCTGCTCGCCGACTTCGGCGCGGACGTGATCAAGGTGGAGCGTCCGCGCACCGGCGACGAGCTGCGCAACTGGCGGCTCTACGCCGGTGACACCTCGATGCTCTACCGCACCCTCAACCGCAACAAGCGGTCGATCACGCTCGACCTGCGCTCCGACGCCGGGCGCCGCGCCGTGCTGGACCTGGCCGCGTCGTGCGACGTCGTGCTGGAGAACTTCCGGCCCGGCACGCTGGAGAAGTGGGGTCTCGGGCCGGGTGAGCTCGACGCCGCCAACCCCGACGTCGTCCTGGTCCGGATCTCGGCGTTCGGCCAGACCGGCCCGATGTCGGCACGTCCGGGCTTCGCCGCCGTCGCGGAGGCGATGGGCGGGCTGCGCGCGCTGGTGGGGGAGGAGGACCGGCCGCCGTCGCGGACCGGGGTGTCGATCGGCGACTCGATCGCCGGGCTCTACGGCGCGTTCTCCGCGGTGATGGGCCTCTACCAGCGCGAGGCCGCCACGGACCGGCCGCCGCTGGACCGCCGCTCGATGGACGTCGCGCTCAACGAGGCGGTGTTCTCGATGATGGAGTCGCTCGTGCCCGACCACCTGGCCTACGGCGTCGAGCGTCGCCGGGTCGGCGGGCGGATGGAGGGCATCGCGCCGTCCAACGCCTACGAGTGCGGTGACGGCGGCAGCGTCGTCATCGCCGGCAACGGCGACTCCATCTACGGCCGGTTCATGCAGGTCATCGGCCGGCCGGAACTGGCCGACCAACCCGATCTGGCATCCAACGCGGGTCGCTGGGAGCGCCGGGACGAACTCGACGCGGCCATCGAGGCGTGGACGCGGTCGATGCCCCGCGACGAGGTGCTCGCCCGGCTGGAGTCCGCGGGCGTGCCGGCCGGGCCCATCTACTCGGCCCCCGACATCGTCGGCGACGCGCAGTTCCGGGCTCGGAACATGGTCCAGTACTTCGACGTCGACACCGGCGGTCCGGAGCCCGCCCGGGTCGGTTTCCCGGGCGTCGTGCCGGTGCTGGGCGGGGAGTCGGTGCCGGTCCGGCACGTCGGCCCCGACCTCGGCGCCGACACCGGCGACGTGCTCGGCGGCCTGCTCGGGTACACCGACGACGCGGTCCGCGCCGCGTCCGGAGAGGAGTCCTGAATGGACGTGCTGCTGCGTGACGTGACGCTGCGGGACGGGTTGCAGCTGACCGGCAAGCCGCTGCCGACCGGGCGCAAGGTCGCCCTCGTCCGGTCGCTGCTGGCGGCGGGCGTGCCCGAGCTGGAGATCGGCTCGCTGGCCCGCGGCGACCTCGTGCCACCGCTCGCGGACACCCTCGACGTGGTCGCCGCGCTGACCCCGGAGGAGCTGGAGCGCTGCTGGGTGTGGGTGGCGACGCCACGGCACGTGCAGAAGGCCGTCGCGGCGGGCGCCCGCAACGTGCAGTACTGCTTCTCGGTCTCCGACGCCCACAACAACGCCAACATCGGTCGCGACACCGGGGTGTCCCTGGAGGCGATGCCCGAGGCCGTGCAGTACGCCCGTGACGCCGGTGGACGGATCCAGCTGTGCCTCGCGACGTCGTTCACCTGCCCGTTCGACGGCCCGGTCGACCCGGAACGGGTGCTGGAGATCGTCGCGGACCCGCGGACCGACGGCTCGTGCGACGTCGTCGTGTGCGACACGCTCGGGCAGGCGGCACCGTTCGAGGTCGGGTCGCTGGTCGAGCGGGTCGCGGGCGTCGCGGACGGCCGGCGGATCGCCTTCCACGGTCACGACACCTGGGGTCAGGGCGTCGCGAACGCGCTCGCGGCCGTGCAGGGCGGCGCGACCCTGCTGGACGGCGCGCTGGGCGGCCTCGGTGGCTGCCCGTTCGCGCCCGGGGCCAGCGGGAACACCGCGAGCGAGGACCTGCTGTTCGCGCTGCGCCCGTCCTGGCTCACCCCCGACGTGCTGGCCGGGCTCGTGACGGAGGCCGAGGACGTCCTCGCGGAGCTGGGGGAGCCGAACCGCTCCCGCGCGGCGCAGGGCGTGCGGTCGAAGGCCGAGGCGTTCCGCTGGACGGCCGGGCCGCGGGACTGACGCCCCGCGGCCCTGCGGTCAGGTCGGCTGTCCGCTCGGCTCCGTCTCCGCGTCGCGCGTCGCGGACGACGGCTGCTCGGACGACGGCGGGCCGGGCGGCGGCCGCTCGGCGGGGACGACGCCCTGCTCGACACCCATCTCCCGGACCACCCGGGGCGCGGTCCACAGCAGCGGGAGCATGAGGAACCCGGCGGGCACCGCCGTGATCACGATGACGTTCTGCAGGGCGGTGATGCCGCCGTCGCCGACGACGATCAGCACCGCCGCGGCGGCGCCCATCAGGAGGCCCCAGAAGACCCGGGTACCGCGGGCCGGCTCGCCGCGCGTCGTCGAGGCCGCGGCGATGGCGTAGGACATCGAGTCCGTCGTCGTCGCGACGAACGTGCAGGTCAGCAGGAGCAGCACGATCCCGAGCAGTGATCCGAGCGGGAGCTGCTCGGCGGCCGAGACGACGGCCGCCGCCATCCCGGTCGACTCGAGCGGCCCGGACAGCGCGCCCGGGGTGTTCTGCTCCAGGAAGATGCTCGTGCCGCCGAAGACGGTGAACCACACCGCGGTCGCGACCGGCGGGACGATCGAGGTACAGACGATCAGGTCGCGTACCCGGCGGCCGCGCGAGATCCGCGCCACGAAGATCGACATGAGCGGGCCGTAGCCGAGGAACCAGCCGAAGAAGAACACCGTCCACGAGCCGAGCCACGCCTCGTCGCCGCGGTGCAGGGCCAGCGGCGCGAAGTCGCGCAGGTACAGGCCGAACCCGCCGAGGAAGGCGTCGATCAGGAACCCGGCCGAGCCCAGCACGAGGAACGCCGCCAGCACGCCCAGCGCCATCCAGATGTTGATCCGGCTGAGCAGCTGGATGCCGCGGTCGATGCCGGTGAGTACCGAGACCACCGCGACGGCGGTCAGCCCGAGGATCACGGCGAGCTGCACCGGGTAGGTGTCCGGCGTCCCGATCAGCCGGGACAGGCCGTAGGACACCTGCAGACCGAGGAAGCCGATCGGCCCGACGGTGCCGGCCACCACGGCCAGCACGGTGACGATGTCGACGGCGGTGCCGAGTCTCGAGTGCCGCACCTTCTCGCCGAGGATCGGGTGCAGCAGTGTCCGTGGTCGCAGCGGCAGGCCCTTCTCGGCGCCGCGCATCATCACGATCGCGCCGAGCGAGCCGAGCACCGCCCAGGCCAGGAAGCCCCAGTGCGTGAAGCTCTGGGCCAGCGCCGGGGCGACGGCGTCCGGCGAGCCGGGCGCGACGTGGTCGTAGTACGGCGACGGCGAGACGAAGTGCTGCAGCGGCTCACCCGCGGCGAAGAAGACCCCGCCGCCCGCGAGCAGCGTGGACATGATCATCGCGATCCACTTGAAGCGGGCGATCTCCGGCTCGCTGCGGCCGCCGAGCCGCACGGCGCCGTAGCGGGAGCACGCCAGCCCCACCGCGACGACGAAGGTCGCGAACAGCAGCACCTGCCACAGCGGGCCGAACCAGCGGGCCGCCAGGTCGAACGCGATGGTCACGCCGTCGTCGGTGGCGACGGGGACGATCAGCGCGGCGATCACGAACGCCGTCAGCAGGCCACCGGCGATGCCCAGCACCGCCACGTCGGTGGACCGGGAACGGGTCGCCGGGGCGGTCACCGCCCGCCCCCGGCGGTCGGTACCGCGCTCGGCAGCGGTCGGTCGGTGGCGCCCACGAGGGGTCGCACGGATGTCATCGGGATCGTCGCTCCGCGGAGTCGGGGATGATGTGGAGCTGGGCGGCATGCGCGCCGTCGGCCAGTCCGTGGCCGGGAGGTGCAGCCCGTCTCGCAGCGTTGCCGCGCGCTCGTGCTCCCGAAGTGCCGAAGCATCCACCGTAGCCGCTGATCGGACGCGTGCCACAAACGGCCACAGTGGACGAAACGTTCGTGGTGTGTCCGGTCAGGACGGCGGGCGGCCACCGAGGGTCCGGGTCAGCCGGTCGGCGGCCCGGACCAGCAGCTCCACGTGCTGCTCGCACCGCTCCCGGGTGAGCCGGATCGTCGGCCCGCTGATCGTCAGCGCCGCCGCGACCGCCCCGGAGTGGTCGAAGACGGGGGCGGACAGTCCGGAGCCGCCGTCGTCGCGCTCGGCGGCGGTGATCGCGAACCCGTCGCGGCGGGTCTCGTCCACCAGTGTCCGCAGCACCTCCGGGTCGGTCACCGTGTGGTCGGTGATCGTCTCCAGCGGCCCGGACAGGACCTCGTCGGCCAGCGGTGCGTCCCACGCCAGGAGCACCCGGCCCGCCGAGCCCGTGTGCAGCGGGATGATCTTGCCGACGTGCATCTCCCGGCGCAGCGCGTGCCGGGTCTCGGCCACCGCGACGCAGACCCGGAAGCGGGTCTCGGCCCGGAACAGCGCCGCCGTCTCGCCGGTGGTGTCGCGCAGCTCGCGCAGCACCGGGCCGGCCAGGTCGAGCAGGTCGACGCCGCGGGCGGCGGCACCCGCCCAGTAGGCCATCCGGACGCCGACCCGGACCCGGTCGCCGACCCGGTCCAGCAGCCCCTCCGTGACCATGTTGGACACCAGCCGCTGCACCGTCGACGTCGGGATCCCGGTGGCCTGCTGGATCTCGCCGAGGCTGAGCACCGGGCGCTGCAGGGTGAAGGCGTCGAGGATGTCCGTGATCTTGCCGAGGACCAGGAGCGGCTTCGGCCCGGTGATCTCGGAGGTCATTCCGGGATCCGGTCCAGGAACGCCGACGCCGCCTCCCGGTAGCGCTCCCAGGCGTGCGGGGCGGGATCGGCGTCGTACCGGGCGGGCTCGGTCGCCGGGGCCCAGGACGGCGGGGTGTCGCCGCCGCGCAGCGCCCACGCCGCCTGGCGGGCCGCGCCGTCGGCGACGTACTCGCCGGGCTCCGGTACCCGCACGGGCACCTCGAAGACCTGCGCGGCGATCCGGCACACGGCCTCGGACCGGGTCGCGCCGCCGACCAGCGTCACCCCGGACACCGAGACGCCCTGCTCGCGCAGCGCCTCCAGGCCGACCCGCTGCGCGTAGAGCATGCCCTCGACCGCCGCCCGGGCCAGGTTCTCCCGGGTCCCGGAAGCGAGGGTCCAGCCGTGCAGTGAGCCGGTGGCGTCCGGCAGGTTCGGCGTCCGCTCGCCCTCGAGGTAGGGGACGACGACGAGGCCGCCCGCCCCCGGCTCCGCGGCCAGCGCCAGCTCGCCGAGCTCGGCGTGGTCGACGCCGAGCAGCCGCCGGGTCGCGTCGAGCACCCGGGACGCGTTGAGCGTGCAGACCAGCGGCAGGTAGGCGCCGGTCGCGTCGGAGAACCCGGCGACGATCCCCGACGGGTCCTGCGCACGCGTCGCCGACCGGGCGAACACGGTGCCCGACGTCCCGAGCGAGACGACGACGTCGTCGCCGGCGTCGACCCCCAGCCCGGCGGCGGCGTTGTCGCCGGCCCCCGCGCCGATGCGGATCCCGCCGGGGCCCTCGACGGACTCGGCCGGGCCGAGGACCCTGGGCAGCGCCGGTGTGGCACCGAAACCGCGTTCGAGCAGGTCCGTGCGGTAGCCGGCGCCGTCGTAGTAGCCGGTGCCGGACGCGTCGGAGCGGTCGGTGACCAGCTCGTCCAGTCCGGCCGCGCCGCGCAGCCGCCAGGTCAGCCAGTCGTGCGGCAGGCACACCGCCGCCGTGCGGGCGGCGTTGTCCGGCTCGTGCTCGGCGAGCCAGCGCAGCTTCGTCAGGGTGATCGAGGCGACCGGGACGACGCCGGTCGCCTCCGCCCAGCCACCGGCCCCGAGCTCCTCGGTGAGTGCGGTCGCGGCCGGGGCGGAGCGGGTGTCGTTCCACAGCAGCGCGTCACGGACGACCTCACCGCCGGAGTCGAGGCAGACCATCCCGTGCTGCTGGCCCGCGACCGACAGCGCCTCGACGCCGTCGAGGCCGCCGGCGTCGGCGAGGGCCTCCTGCAGCGCGTCCCACCAGAACCGCGGGGCGATCTCGGTCCCGTCCGGGTGCGAGGCCCGGCCGGACCGGACGAGCTCGCCGGTGTCCGCGTCGCGGACGACGACCTTGCAGGACTGGGTGGAGGAGTCCACCCCGAGCACCAGTGCCATGCCCCCAGCCTGCCACGGAGATCCCGGCGCGGCGGGCGGCGCGCGGTCGCCGGCGGTGCCAGGCTGGACCCATGAGCGACGAGGAATGGTTCTACTGCCTGAAGCACAACACGGTGGAGCCGAAGGACGGCTGCCGCGCCGCCGACCGGCTCGGCCCCTACCCGGACCGCGAGACCGCGGCCCGCGCGCTGGAGCTCGCCCGCGAGCGGACCGAGGCCGAGGACCGCAAGGACCGCCGGTGGAGCAGCGGGGACCACGAGTAGGCGCTTCGCGCTCGTGAGTGGAAAACACGGCCCTGACCGCGTTTTTCACTCACGGGCGCGCAGCGCCACAGGAATCCCGCCCACCGGCACCGGCAGCGAGGTGTTGTCCCAGCGCAGCCGGTAGCCCGGGTCGACGGTCCACCGGTACCGCCGCAGCATCTCGTGCAGGACCGCGGTCACCTCCAGCGTGCCGAAGTGCAGGCCGATGCACTTGTGCACGCCGCCGCCGAACGGGATCCAGGCGTCGCGGTCGGACCGGTCCTCGCGCCGGTCCGGGCCGAACCGGTCGGGGTCGAAGCGCTCCGGGTCGGTCCAGCAGGAGCGGTCGTAGTGGTTCACCGCCTGGGCGACGACGACCCGGGTGCCCGCCGGCACGTGGTGCCCGGCGACCGTGGTGTCACGCACCGCGGTGCGCATGACGACGGGGACCGGCGCGTCCATCCGGAGCGCCTCCTTGATCACCAGGTCGAGCCCGGTGAGCGAGCGCAGGTCCGCGACGGTCGGCACGGCGTCGCCGATCCGCTCCGCGAGCGCGTCGGACTCGGCGCGGCAGCGCTCCTGCCACTCCGGGTTCCGCGCCAGGTGGTGCGCGGCGGCGGCCGCGGTCGTCGTCGACGTGTCGTGCGCCGCCATCATCAGGAAGATCATGTGGTTGACGACGTCGTCGTCGGAGAACGCCTCACCGTCGTCGGTGCGGGCGTGGCAGAGCGCGGAGAACAGGTCGGTGCCCTCGCCGTTCCGCTTCGCGTCCAGATTGGACCGGAACCAGTCCTCCAGCAGCGCACGGCCCTGCAGCCCGCGCCGCCACCGTGTCCCGGGGAGGTCCTTGCGCACGAACGAGTTCGCCGCCCGGACGCAGTCCACGAACGCCCGGTTCACCGCCTCGGCCTCCGGGCCGGAGCGGGCGTCCATGAAGACCGACTGGGCGACGTCCAGGGTCAGCCGCTTCAGCGCCGGGTAGAGACGCATCCGCGACGGCCACTGCGGCATCACCTCGCGCAGCACCGGGGTGGTGGCGGCGACGTAGCTCTCGATCCGGGCCGGGGTGAACGCCTCCTGCATGATCCGCCGGTGGGCCCGGTGCTCGTCGAAGTCGAGCAGCATCAGGCCGCGGTGGAAGAACGCGTCGACGGTCGCCCGCCAGCCCTCCTGGGAGAACGCCTTGTCCCGGTTGACCAGCACCTCGCGGGTCGCGGCCGGCCCGGTGACGACGATCGCCCGCCCGGCGGGGGAGCGCATCCACCACACCGGGCCGAGCGCCTCGGTCCGGGCCCGGGTGAAGCGGTGTCCGAACCGGACGTAGGCCAGCGCGTGGCCGAGCAGCGGCAGGCCGTCGTCGCCGGGGACCTCCCTGGCGTCCCCGGGTGCCGGGCCGAACGGCGCGGGCCTGCGGCCCTCGGCGCCGGTGCTGAGCAGCGCGTCGTCCAGCCGGTCGGGGGCGGGCAGGGTGAGCACCGACGACCAGCGCTCGCGTGCGTGCTGCACCAGGCTCACGGGGGGTGCCTCCTCGCGTTCGACCACCGTGTCGGACCTCAAGTTAGACACTTCTTCCGAAACTGTCCAGGAGCTGGACATGGCATGCCATGATGTCCGTGATGGAACGGCGGACGATGGCGCGGCGGGCGCGCGACGAGCTGCGGGACGAGGTGCTCGACGCCGCCGAACGGCTCGCCGTCGCGGGGGAGCGGCCCTCGATGCCCGAGCTCGCCCGCCGGGTCGGCGTCAGCAGGCAGACCCTCTACAGCGAGTTCGGCGACCGGGACGGCCTGGCCGCCGCGCTGGTCCTGCGGGCCACCGGCCGGTTCCTCGACCGCATCGAGACCGCGCTCGACGGGGAGGACGACCTGCACGCCGCATGGGTCGCCGCCGTCGGCGCGGCGCTGACGGAGGCCGCGGAGAACCCGCTGGTGAAGGCCCTGCTGACCGGTGCGCCGTCGGCGTTCGGGAGCCAGTCCGGGCCCATCGTCGCCGCCGCGGCCGACCGGGCGGCCGGGTACCTGCGCCGGGTCCGGCCCGGAGCCGCGGACGGCACCGTCCGGCTCGCCGCGCAGACCGCCGCCCGGCTCACCGTCAGCCACCTGGTCCTGCCGCCCGGGCCCGCGGAGCGCTCCGCGGAGGACATCGCCACCGTCGTCGTCCGGCTGCTGGGGGAGTGAGCCGGACCGTCAGCGGGCGAGCGGCGCGACCCGCTCCAGGGTCCGCACGGCGGCGTCGTGCAGGTGCTGCCCGACGCCCGGGTCGGCCTGGCCGGCGAGGGCGCGGGCGTGCGTCCCCTCGATGACGATCGCGAACTTGAACCCGGCGAGCACGGTGTACCAGTCGACGGCCGACGGCTCCCGGTCCCCGGCGTCCGCCCAGGCCCCGACGAGCTCGTCCCGGCCGGGGAGCCCGCCCGCGGCGGCCAGCGCGGCCCCGGTCAGCGGGTCCGGCCCGCCGTCCGGCCAGGTCACGAGCAGCCAGCCCAGGTCGAGCAGCGGGTCGCCGACCGTGCACATCTCCCAGTCCACGATTGCCGCGACCCGGGGCCGCACGGGATCCAGCAGCACGTTGTTGAGGTGGTAGTCGCCGTGCACCAGCCCCGGCGGCGACGGCGGCGGGCGGTGCGCCTCCAGCCACCGCGCGAGCTCCGGGACGTGCGGGAGCCGGTTCCCGCCGTACTCCGGGATCCGGTCGTAGGACGCCAGGTGGTCGAGCCAGCGCGGCACCTGACGCTCGAGGAAACCGTCGGGCCGCCCGAGGTCGCCCAGCCCGATCGCCTCGTGGTCGACGGCGGCGAGGCGGGCGAGCGCGGTGGCGGTGTCCGTCGCGGCGGCGGCGCGGGCGGCCGCGTCGTCGCGGTACAGGGCGCCGACCGTCGCACCCGGATTGTCCCCGTCGACGGCCTCCATCAGGTAGAAGACGACGCCGAGCACGCTCTCGTCGGTGCAGCCCGCGACGAACCCGGGGTGCGGCACGTCGGTGCCGGCGAGCGCCGACAGCACCCGCATCTCGCGGGCCAGCGTCGCGTTGCTGGCGGGCCGGGGATGCTCGGGCGGGCGGCGCAGGACGAGGTCGCGGCCGCCCCAGTCCAGGCGCAGCACCACGTTCTGGGTGCCGCCCCCGATCCGCTCGACGGCGGAGACCGGGCCGTCCGGCAGGCCGGCCCCCCGTCCCCAGGCGGCGACCGCCGCCAGGTCGACGAGGTCGCGGGGGAGCCAGCCGGGCTGTGTCGTCGTCGGCACGCGAGCGAGATTACGGCCCGCGGGCCCGCACGTCGCGGCACCGACGCCGACCCGGCCCCCGGGGCGTTGAAGGAGTCCACAACGACCACCGCGGGAGGAGGGTGACAGCGGTCACCCCGGACGCCAGGGTGCCGCCATGACCAGCACGCACGAGACGCCCGCCCGCACCGGACCGGCCTTCGGGCTCTGGTACGACTTCCGCAACCCCGACCCCGGCCGTCCGTTCGGGGCGTTCTACGCGGAGGTCCTGGACCAGATCTCGTGGGCCGAGCAGCGGGGACTCGACTCCGTCTGGCTGACCGAGCACCACTTCTGCGACGACGGGTACAGCCCGTCGCCGTTCGTCCTCGGGTCCGCGATCGCGCAGCGGACGTCCCGCATGCGGATCGGGACCAACCTCATCGTCTCGCCGCTGCACGACCCGGTGCGGCTCGCCGAGGACGCGTCGACCCTGTCACTGCTCTCCGGCGGCCGGTTCGACCTCGGCGTCGGGCAGGGCTACTGGGCCCGCGAGTTCGACGCGTTCGGCAGGACGCTCACCCACCGGCCCAGCCTGCTCGAGGAGGGGGTCGAGCTGATCCGCCACGCGTGGTCGGGATCGGCGGAGGGCTACCGGGGGAGGCGCTACACGCTCCCGCCGCTGCCCGTGACGCCGGTCCCCGAGACACCGCCGCAGCTGCTGGTCGGGGCGATGGCCGACGTCGCGATCGAGCGGGCCGCGCGGATCGCCGACGGGTTCCTGTCCACCCAGAACGCCCACCACCGCAGCTACCTCGACGCGGTGCAGCGGCTCGGCCGGCCGGTCGACGACGCCGCGATCTACGCCGGTCAGTGGGCGATCGTCGCCGACGACCCCGAGCGCGTCTGGTCCCGGATCGGGGAGCACGCGCTGTACCAGCTCAACGAGTACATCTCCTGGGGCGCGTTCGGACCGCCGGAGAGCACACCGAGGTTCACCGACCCGGCGCAGATCATCGAGGCGGGCGCGTACCAGCTGATGGACGCCGAGGCCGCGACCACCCACTTCACCGGGCTGCTGCGCGGGACGCCGCAGATCCGGGACGTGCACTTCTGGGCGATGCTGCCCGGCGAGCCGGTCGAGAGCGGCTCCGAGCGCATCGCCTACCTCTCCGACAAGGTCGTCCCGGCGGTGCGGGAACGGCTGCGGGCGCGGCCGTGACCGAGTTGCTGATCACCGAGTTCGCCGACCGGGCCCGGCAGCAGCATCCCGGGCGGCCGATCGTCGGCTACGAGCACGGCGAGGAGGTGCTCCGCTACGACTACGGCCGCTACCACGACCGGGTCGTGCGGCTGGCGGGTGCGCTGCGCCGGCTGGGGGTGCGGCCGGGCGACCGGGTCGGGTCGCTGTGCTGGAACCACCACCGTCACCTGGAGCTCTACGCCGCGGTGCCACTGGCCGGGGCGGTGCTGCACACCCTCAACCTGCGGCTGTCCGCGGAGGAGATCGCCTACATCGCGGGGCACGCCGACGACCGGCTGATCGTCGCCGACGACGACCTGGTGCACCTGCTCGACGGCGTCCGGCCGGAGCTGGGCGTCGTCGGCTCCGGTGCCGAGTACGAGGAGCTGGTCGCGCAGGGACCCGCAGTGACCGGGGCCCCGGAGCGGTCCGAGCACGACCTGGCCGTGCTCTGCTACACGTCCGGGACGACCGGGCGCCCGAAGGGCGTCGGCTACACCCACCGCGGCCTCTACCTGCACACCTTCGGCGCGTGTCTGGCCGACGGGCACGCGATCTCCGCCCGCGACACCGTGCTGCACGTGGTGCCGCTGTTCCACGCGAACGCCTGGGGCGTGCCGTTCGCGGCCACCATGGCCGGGGCGGCGCAGGTGCTGCCCGGCCCGCACCCGACCGTCGCGGAGATCGCGTCGATCGTGCAGCGGGAGCGGGTCACCTACCTCGGCATGGTCCCCACGGTCGCGACCGACCTGCTGGAGCACGTGCGCACCCACGGGACCGACGTCTCCTCGGTCCGCGCGCTCGTCCTGGGCGGGTCGACGCCGTCGACCGCCCTGATCCGCGCGTGGGACGAGCTCGGCGTCCCGGTGTTCCAGGGCTGGGGGATGACCGAGATCTCGCCGATGGCGACCTTCACCCGCGATCCCGACCCGCCCGGCGACGACGAGGAGCGGTACCGGAGGACCCGCAGCCAGGGCCGGCTGCTGCCCGGCCTGCAGTGGCGGATCGTCGACGACGAGGGCACGGAGCTGCCCCGTGACGGCGTCGCGTCCGGCGAGCTGCTGGTCCGCGGGCCGTGGGTCGCGACCTCCTACTACCTGGGCGAGGCGCCCGAACGCTTCGTCGACGGCTGGCTGCGGACCGGCGACGTCGCCACCATCGATCCCGCGGGGCGGTTGCGGATCGTCGACCGGGCGAAGGACCTGATCAAGAGCGGGGGCGAGTGGATCAGCTCGGTCGCGCTGGAGCAGGCACTGCTCGACGATCCCGACGTCGCCGAGGCGGCCGTCGTCGCGGTCCCGCACCGCCGGTGGCAGGAGCGCCCGCTCGCCGTCGTCGTCCTCCACGCCGGACGCGACGCGACCGGCGGAGAGGTGCTCACCCGGCTGGGCACCCGGGTGCCGCGGTGGTGGCTGCCCGAGGACGTCGTCCCGGTCGACGCCCTGCCCCGCACGAGTGTCGGCAAGACGGACAAACGGCGGCTGCGCTCGCAGTACGCCGGCACCGACGAGAAGGAGTGATCCACATGGCGTTCCTCGAGGTGGAGGACGGCAAGCGGGTGTACTACGAGCACCACGCGGGACCGGGGCGCCCGGTCGTGCTGGTGCACGGCTGGGCCGCGGACGCGCACTGCTGGGACACGACCCTCCCGGCGCTGCTCGCCGCCGGGCACTCGGTCACCGTCCTCGAGCACCGGGCGTGCGGCCGGTCGGACAAGGACATCGCCGACACCTCGATCGGCGCGATCGCCTCCGACGTCGTCGCGCTCGTCGAGCACCTCGGGCTGCGCGAGCCGGTGCTGAACGGCTGGTCGCTGGGCGGCGCGGTCGTCGTCGAGGCCGCCCGGCGGCTCGGGGCGAACCTGGGCGGGCTGGTGCTGACCGGCGGGGCGACCCCGCGCTACACCGCCGCGGAGGGCTGGCCGCACGGCGGCACCCCGGACGACGTCGAGGGCGTGCTGGCCGGGCTGGCCGTGGACCGGCCGGGCACCTTCCGGGCGGTCGCCGACGCGGTGTGCGCGAAGGAGGTGGGGGAGCCGGTCGTGCAGTCGATCTGGCTGGCGTTCCTGGCCTGCGGGCCGGGCGCCGACCGCACGCTGCGCGACCTCGCCCACATCGACCAGCGGGAGATCCTGCCGGCCATCGACCGTCCGGTCCTGCTGCTGTCCGGCCGGGAGGACGGGTTCGTCCCGTTCGACGCCGTGGCCGCGTCGCGCACCCTGTTCCGCGACGCCCGGCTGGTCGAGTTCGGCGGCGTCGGCCACGCGCCCATGCTGGAGGACGGCGAGACCTACCGCGCCGAGCTGCTGGGCTTCCTGGCGGGCCGGGAGGCCTGAGGGTGGGACGGATCTGGGTGGTCACCGGCGGTACCCGCGGGATCGGCCGCGCCGTCGTCGACCGCGCGCTCGGCGAGGGCGACACCGTCCACGTGCTGGCCCGCACGGTCGATCCCGGCGACTGGCCGGTGGCGGTCCGGGACCGGGTGGTGGGCGTCCCCGTCGACGTCGCCGACGCCGGCTCGGTCGAACGGGCCGTCGCCGCCGTCGAGGAGGTCTCGGGTGCGGTCGACGTCGTCGTGCAGGCGGCGGGGGTGCACCGCGGGGGCCGGATCGACCGGCTCGGCGACGAGGCGTGGGACGAGGTGCTGACCACCAACCTGACCGGGGCGTTCCGGGTCGCGCGGGCCACCCGCCGGCTGCTCTCCGACGGCGGCTGCGTGGTCAACATCGGGGCGGTCGTCGGGCTCCGCGGCTATCCCGGCGACGCCGCGTACGGGTCGGCGAAGGCGGGCCTGTCCGGTCTGACCAGCACGCTCGCGATCGAGCTGGCGCCGTACGGCGTGCGGGTCAACCTGGTCGTCCCGGGGTTCGTGGACACCGACATGACGGCCGGGATCCCGGAGGGGTCCCGCCGGACCGTCGTGGACGGCATCCCGATGGGACGGCCGGGACGGCCGGAGGAGATCGCCGACGTCGTCTGGATGGTGGCGGGCGCGAGCTACATGACGGGCTCGACGGTCGCCGTCGACGGCGGCCTGCTGGCCTCGTTCGGCGCGCCGCGCACCCGGCGGTCCGGCCGCGACTGATCCCGCCCCCCCGCACGACGGTGCCCCGCAGCGCGCAGCTGCGGGGCACCGTCGTCGTGGGGTCAGGGGGTGACGAACACCGCGGTCGTGTGCTCGGTGTCCAGGTACTCCTTCACCGACGAGATCTTCCCGTCCCGCACGGTGAACAGGAAGTGGTACAGGTTGTTGTAGACGCGGCCGTTGCGCAGCTCGGTGTAGGACTCGGTCTCCACCGCGACCCGGTCGCCCTCGGCGGTGAAGGCCAGCGGCGTCAGCCGGATCGCCCCGCTGGTCGTGGACTCGGCGATCCCGGACACCATGTCCTTGAACCCGGCCCTGTCCTTGGTCCCGGAGATGCCGGGGATGGTCCCCGCGACCCACCAGGTCGCGTCGTCGGTCATCCGGGACAGGATGCCGTCGACGTCGCCGCTGGTGAACACCTCCATGAACTCGGTGACGGTCTGCTTGTTGCGCTCTTCGGGAGTGCTCACGAACTCACCTCTTCGACAGCTGGCGGACGACCATGTCCGCGTACCGCTCCGCGATCTCCTCGATCGGCAGCCGGCCGGACGGGTCGAACCACTCGTTGGGTCCGTTGATCAGGTCGAGCAGGGCCAGGGTCGCCAGCCGGGGGTCCGGGCAGTGGAACTCGCCCGCCTCGACGCCCTCGGCGAGATGCCGGGCGATCCTGCGCTGGTAGTCACGGCGGTAGGACTGGACGGCCTCCAGGTGCTCCGGCGACAGGGCGCGGAGCTCCCGGCCGGCGACCCACCAGGCGTCGCGGTTGGCGCCGATGTGCAGGACGTGCGCCCGCACCAGCCGGGCCAGTCGCTCGCCGTGGCCGCCGGCGCCGTCGAGGAGCGGCATCTGCTCGACGATCATGTCGCGGTCGACGACGTAGATCGCGTGGAGCAGCAGCTCCTCCTTGTTGCGGAAGTGGTGGTAGAGCGACGCCGCCTGCATCCCGGCGGCGTCGGCGAGCGCGCGCATGCCCACGCCGTGGTAGCCGTGCTCGCGGAACATCCGGCTGGCCAGGGCCACGATCTCGGCCTTGCGGCTCCCGTGCCGGGCGGGCCCGCGGTGCGCACCCCGATCGGCGTCCATGACCGGAGACCCTGTCATCGCCCCCACCTCCACCGGGCACCGGGACGGCGGACGTGCCGGTGCACGGCCTGCCGGTCCCGCGTACCCCGTCGCACTCCTCAGGCCGGGACCGCGGTCGTCACGCCCATCTTCTGCAGCTCCGGGACCACCTTCTCGCCGAAGAGCCTCAGGCTGGCCCGCACCTTGTCGAAGGGCAACCCGGCGAACGACGGCGCCACGTTCGGCTGGTGGTCGCCGAACAGCTCGACCCGGCGGCGGTACTTCTCGACGATCTGCTCGGGGGTGCCCCAGATCTGGGTGTCGGCGTAGCCCGAGGCGGCGGCCTCCATCCCGGCCTCGCGGATCATGTCGGCACCCACCTGGTAGGCCTCGTAGCCCTTGGTCTCCCGCCAGTGCTTCCCGGCGAAGTCGTAGTGCTTGACCACCGACAGGAAGTAGCGCGACAGGTACTCGCGGGCGGTCCGCTCGGCGACCTTCGGGTCCTCGTGGCAGTAGATGAAGTCCTGGGTGAGCACCGGGCCCGGCTCGGTGCCGTGCTCGCTGCGGTAGCACTCGCGGTAGCGCTCGATGGCCGGGACGTGCTGCTCGGCCGGGTACTGCATGAAGGTCATCATCCGGGCGCCGACCTTGGCCACCGCGGGCACCGAGTCCGGGGACATCGCGACGCCGTACAGCCGGTCCGACCAGTCCCGGCCCGCCTCGGGTGCGGGGCGGACGTCGACCCGGGGCTGGCGGTAGAACGGGCCGTCGTTCTCGACGTAGCCGTTCCGCAGCCCGGCCAGGATCAGCGGTGCCGCCTCGTCGAACCGGCCGCGGGACTCGTTCATGTCCTGGCGGAAGCCCTCGTACTCCATCTTCGCCAGGCCCCGGCCCATACCGAAGATCGCCCGGCCACCGGAGAGGATGTCGAGCATCGTGACCTTCTCGACGACCCGCAGCGGGTCGTTCCACGGCAGGATCACCGCCCCGGTGCCCAGCTTGATCCGGCTCGTCCGGGCGGCCAGGTAGGTCATCAGCTGCAGGTTGTCCGGGCACATCGAGTAGTCGTCGAAGTGGTGCTCGGCCGCCCACACGGAGTCGAAGCCGAGCTCCTCGGCGAGTACTCCGAGCTCCGTCTCCTGGCGGAACATCTCCGCGTCGCTGAGGTCCTCGTGCCAGTTCTGGAAGACAAGCAGGACACCGACATCCATGGCGGTTCGCCTCTCTCGAAGGGGTCTCGGGACGGGGTTGCCTAACGAACGTTAGGGCTGCGATGGTAGTGCGGTGGATCACAGCGGGTCAAGGCAGCGACGGAGGTGACGGGGACCATGGCAACCCCTCTCGGGACCGGGCCGCCGCCCGTCCGCAGGCCCGGTCCGGTCCTCGTCCCCGAACCGTCCGATCCGCTCCCCCGGCTGCTCGCCGGGTTGTCGGCGGCGGTGCTGTCCGGTGTGGACGACGAGCGGCTCGTCGACCGGGTGTCCGGCCTGCTCGGTCTCCCCGTGACGCTGCGGCGCCCCGATCTGCGGGTGCGCACCTGGGCGGCGCCCGCCGCCTTCCGGCTCGACGCCCCGCCCGCCCTGCCCTCCTCGGTGCTCGGGACACCGGGGGTGTCCCGGCTCGGTCCCGGGTGGCCGTCGGTGGTGCTGCCGCCGGATCCGGTGCACGGCCCGGCCCGCCGGCACCTGCTGGCGGTGCTCGTCGCGGAGGGCGCGGTCGCCGGGTATCTCGACGTCGGTGAGCTCGGCCGGGCGCTGCGGCCGTCCGACGCGCAGGTCGCCGAGCAGGCCGCCGCGCTCCTCTCTGTCCGGCTCGCGGGCGAGGCCCGCACCGAGCGGGCGATCGCCCGCAACCGCGACGACGTGCTCGCGGACCTGCTCCGCGGCACCCGGCCCGAGCCGGACCTGCGCCGGCTCGCCGGGCAGGTGGGGCTGGACCTGGACACCGGCCACGTCCTGCTGCGCTTCCCGGTGGCACCCGGGCGGTCCGCGTCCGGGAGCCGCGACGCCGTCGTCGCCGCGGCGGGGGCCGCGCTCGGGGCCGCGCCGCCGGTGCTCGTCGAGCCGGACGCCGTCGTCGGGCTGGTGGCGCTGTCGCCCGACCCGTCGCCGGGCGAGTTCCGGTCGCTGCACCGGAGCCTGCGCGAGGGGCTCGACGCCGTCGCGGCGGCGACATGGGTCCGGCGGGTCGTCGTGTCCGGCGCGGTCCGCGAGATCGGCGGCTTCCCGGCTGCCCTGGCCGAGACCCGCGAGGTCGACGGGATCGCCGGCGCGCTCGGCGGCGCCGCGGACGTCGTCGCGGTGACCGAGCTCAGCACCCTGCGCCTGGTCGTCAACGCGGACCGGGCCGGGGTCGCGGTCCGCTTCGCCGAGCAGTACCTGGGCCCCCTGCGGCGCAACGACGAGTCCTCCGGCGGCGACCTCGTCGAGACGCTGCGCCGCTACCTGGCCGCCGGGGCGCAGGTCCGGGCGGCCGCCAAGGAGCTCGGCGTGCACGAGAACACCGTGCGGTACCGGCTGGGCCGGATCGAGCACCTCACCGGCCTGGACACCCGTCGCTTCGACGCGTTGCTCGCCGCCCAGCTGGCGTTCCAGGTCGACGGCCTGGCCACCGCGGGCCTCGGCGTCCCGTGAGCCGCTGGAGACCTCGACAACGCCCGCATCCGCGTCCCGTTGTCCGCACCCGGCGCCGTTCCTAGTGTCCCGGCCCGGCCCATCCGCCCCATCGCCCCGCACCCACCGGAGGACACCGCCATGACCGTCGAGGACACGCTGCAGGACCGGGTCGCGATCGTGACCGGCGCGGCACAGGGCATCGGCCGCGCCACGGCGCTGCGGCTCGCCGCCGAGGGCGCGGTCGTCGCCTGCGCCGACATCCAGGACTGCGCCGGGACCGTGGCGCTCGCGGAGAAGGAGGGCGGCCGGGCGGTCGCGGTGGAGCTGGACGTGCGCCGGGCCGCGGACTGGGAGGGCGCGGTCGCCGGGCTGGTCGCCGAGCACGGCCGGATCGACCTGCTCGCCAACGTCGCGGGCGTGGTGAACCTGCTCAGCCCGGACACCGTCGTCGGGCTCACCGAGGACGCTTGGGACGTCGTGATCGACACCGACCTCAAGGGCGTCTGGCTCGGGATGCGGGCGGTGATCCCCGCGATGGTCGACGCCGGTGGGGGCCGGATCGTCAACATCGCCTCCATGGCGGCGCTGCGCGGGCTACCGAACCTGGCCTCGTACTCCGCAGCCAAGGGCGGGGTGGTCGGCCTGACCCAGCAGGCCGCGTTCGAGTACGCCGACCAGGGCGTGCTGGTCAACGCCATCGCACCGGGGACGATCGACACCCCGATCCTGGCCGGGATCACCGACGAGATGCGCGCGGCGAACGCCGACGCCCACCTCGTGCGCAGGCTCGGCCGCCCGGACGAGATCGCCGCGATGGTGGCGTACCTGTTCCGCGAGGGCTCCTTCCAGACCGGCATCACGTTCCCGGTGGACGGCGGCTGGGCGGCCAAGGGTAACTTCTGATGTGGGACTTCTCGACCGACCCCGACTACCAGGCGACGCTCGACTGGGTCGACGCCTTCGTGCGCGACGAGATCGAGCCGCTCGACCTCGTCCTGGGCGACCCCTACGACAAGACCGACGCCACGGCACGACGACTGGTGCGCCCGCTGCAGCAACAGGTCCGTGAGCGCGGGCTCTGGGCCGCCCACCTGGGCCCCGAGCTCGGCGGGCAGGGCTACGGCCAGGTCCGGCTGGCGCTGCTCAACGAGCTGCTCGGCCGGTCCCGGTGGGCGCCGACGGTCTTCGGCTGCCAGGCGCCGGACTCGGGCAACGCCGAGATCCTCGCCCGGTTCGGCACGCCCGCGCAGAAGGAGCGCTACCTGCAGCCGCTCCTCGACGGCGAGATCTCGTCCTGCTACTCGATGACCGAGCCGCACGCCGGGGCCGACCCGACGCTGTTCACCACACGCGCCGTCCGCGACGGCGACGACTGGGTGATCGACGGCGAGAAGTGGTTCTCCTCGAACGCCCGGCACGCCGCGTTCGTGATCGTGATGGCGGTGACCGACCCGGACGCCGCACCGCACGACTCGATGTCGATGCTCATCGTGCCGCGGGAGACCCCGGGCCTGGAGATCGTGCGGGACGCGGGCGTCGGCACCGAGTCACCCGAGCACTCCAGCCACGCCTACCTGCGCTACTCGGGCGTGCGCGTCCCGGCGGATCACCTGCTCGGGGAACGCGGGCGCGCGTTCGCGATCGCCCAGACCCGGCTCGGCGGCGGGCGCATCCACCACGGGATGCGCACGATCGCCCAGATGCGGCGGGCGTTCGACCTGATGCGGGAACGGGCGGTCTCCCGTACCACCCGGCACGGGCGGCTCGCCGACCTGCCGTCCACCCAGGACGCGGTCGCGGAGAGCTGGATCGACCTGGAGCAGTTCCGGCTCCTGCTGCTGCGCACGGCGTGGCTGATCGACCGGCACCAGGACTACCGGGCGGTCCGCGCGGACATCGCCGCGGTGAAGGTGGCGATGCCGCGGGTCTACCACGACGTCGTGCAGCGCGCGATGCACCTGCACGGTGCGCTCGGCATCTCCAACGAGATGCCGTTCGCCGCGATGATGGTCGACGCCCAGGTCATGGCGATCGCCGACGGCCCGACCGAGGTGCACCGCCGGACGCTCGCCCGCGGGCTGCTCCGTGACGTCGAGCCGGGGGAGCCGCTGTTCGGCTCGGGGCACCTGCCGACCCGCACCGAGGCGGCCCGGGCGCACGTCGCCGCCCGGCTCGAGCACGAGGTCGCGAACGCGTGAGGTGCGCCCGGGGCCGCTAGCGGGTGGCGTCGCGGTGCAGGCCGAGCAGGTGGACGTAGGCGGCCGCCGACAGCGGGATCGAGTCCCGCTCCTGCTCGGTCAGCTCGCGGCGCACCTTCCCCGGCACCCCCGCGACCAGCGACCCGGGCGGCACGACCGTGCCTTGGGTGAGCACCGCCCCGGCCGCGATCAGCGACCCGGCGCCGACCTCGACGCCGTTCATGAGGACCGCGCCCATCCCGACCAGCACGTCGTCGCCGACCGTGCAGCCGTGGACGACCGCGCGGTGGCCGACGGTGACGCCGTCGCCGATCGTCGCGGGGAAGCCGGGATCGGCGTGGACGACGCAGCCGTCCTGCAGGTTGGACCGGGTGCCGATGCGGATCGGGGCGACGTCGGCCCGGACGACGGTGGTGTACCAGACGCCGGACTCCGCGCCGACCGTCACGTCGCCGGCGAGGACGGCGCCGGGGGCCACCCAGGCGTCGGGGTGGACATCGGGGGAGTGGCCGTCGATCTGGATCACGGGAGCTCTCCGGGTGGGGTCGGGGACGGGGTTCTCAGGTACCGGCGGCGACCCGGAAGGCCTGCAGCACGTCGTCGCCGAACAGGACGAAGCGCACCTGCCGGACCGAGGTCGGGGTGTCCCGCGCGGTGGCGACCGCGATCCGTGCGGCGTCGTCGATCGGCCAGCCGTAGACGCCGGCCGACACCGCGGGAAACGCGACGGTGCCGGCGCCGAGCTCGTCGGCGACCCGCAGCGACTCGCGGTAGGCGCTCGCGAGCAGGTGGGAGCGGTCCTCGGACGTCGCGTACACCGGCCCGACGGTGTGGATCACCCATCGTGCCGGGAGGTCGCCCGCGGTGGTGGCGACGGCGCGGCCGGTCGGCAGGCCGTCGGGCCAGGTGTCGGCGCGCAGCCTGCGGCACTCGGCGAGGATCGCCGGGCCGCCACGGCGGTGGATGGCGCCGTCGACCCCGCCGCCGCCGAGCAGCGACGAGTTGGCCGCGTTGACCACGGCGTCCACCACGGTCTCGGTGATGTCCCCGCGCTCGGTCACGATCTCGGGGCTCATCGGCCCGCCTCCGTCCGGAGCCGTCCCAGCAGCGGGATGGCGTCGATCTTCTCGTCGGTCAGGGACTCCCAGACGATGCCGCCGTCCGGCCGGGTGCGCCGGTGCTCCCGGCAGTCGATCACACGGTCCGGGGTGACGACCAGGTCGACCGGGGCGTCGTGCGAGGCCCACGGGACGACGCCCGCATCGCGCAGCTGCAGCTCGTGCACGGTCGTGACGACCAGGGTGTCGTCGGAGACGAGCCCGGCCTCGCGGGCGAGCGCGAACTCCAGGTCGGCGAAACCGCCGCCCTTCCCGAGCCGGGCACCGTCGGCGCCGACGGCGACGCAGCCGGTCACCACGAGATCCACGGGTTCCAGCTCGTCGACGGCGACCCGGCGGGCCGAGCGGGTGGCGTTCGTGATCGACACCGCGCGGCGCGGCGGGTCCGCGAGGTGGTCGGGATCGAGCAGGAAGAACGGATCGTCCTCGGCGAGCCGCGGGACGGCCATGTACACCGTCTTGCCGTCCTCCAGGGCGTACTGCCGCACCGGCAGCTGCGCGGAGTCCGGGTTGGACTTGACCGTGCGGGCCGCCCGCCAGACGTCCAGCTCCCGCAGCCGCCGGGCCGCGGCCTCGGCGCCCACGAAGTTCGAGATCCGGTTGCGGGCGCCGGGGAACCGCGACGCCTTCTGCTCGGTGAGCGCGGTCCAGACCTCGTCGCGCAGGGCCGCCTTGCGCTCGAGCGTCTCCGGGTCGCCCCCGGCGTCGTGGTCGTGGCGGCGGCTCATGCCGGCGACTCTGCCACGGCTCAGTGCTCGCGCAGCGCCCGGATCAGCTCGTCCTTGCTCATGTCGGACCGGCCCTCGACACCGACCCGCTGGGCACGCTCGTAGAGCTGGTCGACGGTCATGTCCTCGTAGTCGCCGGACCCGCCGCCGCGCGCGCCGATCTCGTCCCGCCCCTCGGCGGCGGCCGCGTTGGCGATCCGGGCGGACTTCTCCTTCGAGTTGCCCTCCTCGCGGAGGCGCTCGTACATCTCGTCGTCCTTGATGCTGTCGGGCATGCCGGAGGGGTACCCGGCGGGTGGCAGCCCAACCGGCGGCCGGGCCGACCGCACCCCCCGGTGGCGGCCGGCCCGGTTCCCGCGTTCTTGCAGGGACGTTCGACCGCCCCGGACCGGGCCCGGTGTGCGGGCCCGGCTCGCGGCCGGGGCCCCCCCTGCTCACCCGTCACCGGGTCCGGTCCGCAGCGGTCGATTGCCAGCGAATTTCTGTGCACATGAATATGCTGGCGTTGTAGGGTGAATGTCAACTCCGTTCCGGGCACATCCCGGAACCGCCGATCGAGGGAGGACCGCGTGACCGGACCCGGGGAGCCGGACGGCGCCGACCACCCGGCCGCACCGACGCTCGGGGAGCGCCTGGCGCGGCTGCGGACGACCGTGCACCCGGCTGACCGCGGGCCCTACACGCTCGAGGAGGTCTCGGAGGGCATCCGGCTGCGGGGCGAGCCGATCTCCCCGGCCTACCTGCACCAGCTCGAGACCGGCAGGCGCCCCAACCCGTCGCTGCAGAAGCTCGAGGCGATCGTCGGGTTCTACGGCGTGACGCTCGCCTACCTGTTCAACGACGGGGTGGCCGCCGAGATCGACGAGGAGATCGCGCTGCTGCAGGCGATCCGCGACCAGGGGGTCAAGGACATCGCCATGCGCGCACTCGATCTCGACCCGGAGTACCGCCGGTCGCTGGCGCGGATCATCCAGGAGATGGGCGACCTGCAGCAGCGCAGCGGTTCCACCGGCCGCCGCCGTCGTCGCGGTGCCGACGGACCGTCCGGATGAGACCATTCCTCCCGACCGGGGAGGTTCCGGGCCACGGCCCGCACTGCACGCGACTCGCCGCACGGCAGGCAGGGGGGAGGACCGTGCGCTACTCGACGCTGCACCGTCGCTGCGCCGCCCTCGTACACCGGCTCGACCGCGACATCGGCGGCATCCCGCGTCCGTTCGACCTGGACGAGCTGCTGGACCGGATCGAGCGCCACCGGGAGCGGCCGATCGACCTGCACGCCACCCGGATCTCGGGTGGACCGTGCGGGCTGTGGCTGCGCCGCGACGACGCCGACGTCATCGTCTACCCGGAGAACACCAGCACCGTCCACCAGACGCACATCGTCCTGCACGAGATCGGGCACATGGTGTGCGAGCACCGGGGCGCCTGCGCTCTCGACCTCGGGTCGGTCGGCGGTCTCGTCTCCCCCGAGCGGGCCCTGCTGGCCGAGCACATGCTCGCCCGCTCGACCTACGGCACGGACGACGAGCAGGAGGCGGAGATGGTGGGCACCCTGATCCGGCTCGCCGCGGAGACGCCGTCCGCCGAGCTGGTCGACGGCCGGGTCGGCGGTGACGAGTCCGGTCTCTACCGGCGCATCGCCGACCTCTTCGGCTGACGGCGATGGTCAGTCTCGTCTTCCTCGGCGTCGCCCTGCTCTGCTTCGGCACCGCCGTGCTGCGACAGCGCTCCTGGCGGGCGCGGCGCGGGGCGGGGGCCACGCCGGTGCTGCCGGCGCTCGCAGCACTGGGGTGCGCCCTCGTGCTGATCGCGCCCGTGACCCAGGAGCTGCTGAGCGCGGTCGTCCCGGGTGCGGGGCGGCTGTCGTCGAACGCGTGCACGCTGATCGCGGCGTTCGCGTTCTCCGAGATGCTCGGCTACCTGCACGGCACCGGCGGGACGCCCGGGGGCAGGCGGCGCCGCGCCGGTCTGCTGGTCGTCGTCCTGACCGTGCTGGTCGTGACGTTCGCGCTGGGCCGACCGCCCCAGGGACCGGTCGCCCTGTTCTCCTACCGGGACGACCTCGCACTCACCGTCTACGTCGTCGTCTACGCGCTCTATCTCGGGTTCAACCTCGTCCGGATGCTCCTCCTGGCGGTACGGGCGGTCGGCCGGACGCGACGGCGGCTGCGGCTGAGCATGGTCGTCCTCGCTGCCGGGTGCGTGGTCGGTCTCGCCTACGCCGTGTCGCGGGTGACGACCGCGGTCGGTGCCTACGCCGGAGCGGGGCCGGACGGGGCCGAGCGGTGGTGTGCCGGCCAGTTCGAGAACCTGCACTGCTCGTTGGCCGTCGGCTTCCCCGCGCTGTCGGTGGCGCTCATCGTCCTCGGCCTGGGGGTGCCGTTCCTGCTGGACGCGCCCGCCGAGCTGCGCCGGTGGGTCACCGATCTCCGGCTCGCCCGCGCTCTGCGCCCACTGTGGCGTGCCATGTACGAGGCGCTCCCGCAGATCGCGCTGACCTCGCCGGGTGCGGTCGCCGGCAGCGTCCCCCACCACGACGCGTCGCTGCGGCTCTACCGGCGCACGGTCGAGCTGCGCGACGGGGCGCTGCTGCTCCAGCCCTACCGCACCGCGGCCGACACCGCCGAGCACCGGCGCCGGGCCGCCGCCGCCGGTCTCCGGGGCGAGCGGGCGGACGACGCGGTCGAGGCCGCGGACCTCGCGGTGGCACTGGCGCGGTACCGCGAGGCAGGGTCGGTGCCCGGAGCAGGTCCGGCGGGCGGACCCGGGCCCGGCGAGCCCGGGGAGCCGGCCGCGGACGATCCCCGCGCCGAGGCCCGGCGGCTGGCGCGGGTGTCCGCGGCGTTCGCCCGGGGCGATCTCGCGCCGCCCGCGGATCAGAGCGGGAACGTCGCGCGCTGACGCCAGCCGTCGCCGGTCAGCTCGACCAGCACCGCGGTGTCCAGGTGGGCCTCGATCGGAAGCAGGGTGTCGGCAGGGCCGGAGATCCCGCCGGGGTCCTCGACCGGTCCCAGCGCGAGGGTGACGTGCGGTTCCGGGTCGGGGCCGAAACGGCCGCCGTAGGGCGGGTGGTCCGGCCACTGTGCACGCAGCGCCGTGGCCAGCGCCGCGACCGGACCGGCGGGCTCCGGAGCGGTCGAGATCATCGTGGGTCCGACGTGGGTGCGGGTGAAGCGGCAGGTGAGCCGGCCCGTACCCGCAGAGAGCGCGCGGCACCGGTCGACGACGCCCTCGGTCACCTCGGTGGTGGGCAGGAACGGGTAGAGCAGCGTGAGGTGGGCGGGGATCCCGGGCCGGACGGCGTCCGGTCTGCGGCCGGCGATCACGGCGAGCACCGGGTCGAGCTCGGCCACCAGGAGGAGGACCGCGGTCTGTCCTGGCTGGGGCACGGTCGCATTGTGGCATCGGCGGGCCGACGCGCCCGGCCCGTGACGGTGTCCGGATCCCCGCACCCGGGGGGTGGGCGCGCGGGGATCCGGCACCTGCTCCGTCCGGGGGATGGCCGGAGCGACTGCGAGTGTACGGACGGTGAGCGCCGGGAGGCGAGGGTCGCGGACGATCGGGTCCGACGTTCAGCCCAGCAGGGCGGTGACGCGGTCGAGGAACGGCAGCTGGCCCTTGACGATCTTCTCGCGTGCCGTGGCGAGGTCGAACCACCCGGCCCGGTCGAGCTCGGGGAACCGGACCGTGCGCCCGGACCGGGGCGGCCACTCGATCTCGACCCAGGTGCCGTCGTCGGGGCGGCCGGCGACGGCCTCGGCGCCGGTGAACCCGCTGCCGTCGAGCGCGAAGGCGGCGACGGTCTTGCGGGACTGGCGCACCGTGCCCAGGTCGACGGGCTCGCCGTCCGGGGGAGGGGCGCCGATCTCCTCGGTGAACTCGCGGCGGGCGGCGTCGAGCGGGGACTCCTCCGGGCCGTGCTCGCCCTTCGGGACCGACCAGGCGTGCGCGTCCTTCCGGGCCCAGAACGGGCCGCCCATGTGCCCGAGCAGTACCTCGACGCCGTCCGGGCCCCTGCGGTGCAACAGGATCCCGGCGCTGGTCACGGGTGGCACGGCGACTCCTCGGGACGGTCGACGCGCAGGACCAGACTCCGCGGCGGGTCGATCGGGTTGTCGGGAGCGAGGTCGCCCTCGGCGACCCGCCGGAAACCCGCCTTCTCCAGCGCCCGCCAGGACGCCCGGTTCGTCGCCACCACGGGGACGATGATCGCGCGCGCCTCCGGGTAGCGCTCCCACACCCCCGCGACGGCCGCGACGAGGATGCGCGGCCCGAGCCCGCGGCCGACGAGCCCGGGCTCGCCGATCAGGTAGTCGATCGTCGCGGCGCCGGGCGGGATCTCCAGGATCGGCGCGATCTCCTCGACGTACTCCGGGTAGTCGTGCCACAGGCAGCGTTGCAGCAGGCCCACCGGTGCACCGCCGACCACGACGACGAGGTCCTCGGACGGCTCCTCACCGCGCATCGCCGGGCCGAAGTCCCGTTCGACGGCCTCCGGCGACGTGTCGTGGAACCACCAGCGGTGCACGTGCGGCTCGGCCAGCCAGCCGCGCAGCATCGGGAGATCGGCGGGGGTGAGCGGACGGAACCCGGGAGGGCCGTCCGGGAGGTCGTGCTCGGCGGCGGACACCACCCGGACGGTAGCGAGGGCGGCAGCGGGCCGGGAGCGGGTTTCCTCGGCACGGGTTCCGGCTCCTCCGCCGGGACTTCCCTACACCGGGACCTCCCGGCTCCTCCGCCGGGACGAGACGCACGGTCCGGTGATCTCGTCCCCGCCGACGACGACCGGGCGAGCGCCGACGTCCTAGCCTCTGGAGCGTGGTGGTGCGCAGGCCCGCCACGGGAGGGGGAGAGATGTCCGAGGCGGACGCGCGGGGGACGGACACACCGGACGGACGGCCGGAGGGGCCCGCGCCGGGCGGTCCCGGGCCGGACGCCGCCGGGCCGGAGGCTTCCGGGCCGGGCACGGCGGCGGCGGGCACCGGGGCTCCGGCCGGGACGCAGAAGAAGCGGTTCCGGTGGCGCAACAGCGACTACACCCCCGAGGAGCTCGCCGAGGCCAAGAAGGCCTGGCGGGACGCCATGCCGTGGGACCACCCGATGACCCGTGGCGACAAGTTCCTCGTCTTCTCCACGCTCGGGATCATCGCGTTCATGGCGCTGACGATGCCGCTGCGGCCGTTCCTGCTGGCGTCGCACCCGATCGGTCTGAGCTTCGTCACCGGCAGCCTGTCCGCGATCGGCGCCGGTGCGGCGTTCGCGCGGATCGGCGAGGCGTCGCTGTGGCTGGTGGTCGTCGCCGGGATCGTCGGCATGATCAAGTTCGACTGGCTGTTCTGGCTGGCGGGCCGCCGGTGGGGTCCCAAGGTGGTCGAGCTGTTCGCCCCGGGCGAGGCGGCACAGCGGTTCGTGAGCAAGGTCCGGTCCTGGCCCCGGTGGGCGCTGGGGCTGGTCGTCGTGCTGTCGACGATCCCCGGCGTCCCCGCACCGGCGGTCTTCGCGCTCGCCGGGCTCGGCCGGATGCGGCTGGCGACGTTCCTGCTGTTCGACGCCCTCGGCGCGGCCCTGATGACCGGTCTGGTCGCCGGACTCGGGTTCGGGCTCGGGCAGCACGCGGTCGACGTCGTACTCATGATCGACGAGTACGCCCTCTACGTCACCCTCGGCCTGGTCGCCGTCGTGACGGTCGGCTCGGTCCGCCGGGACCGGAAGGCCCGGGCCGAGCGCGAGGCCGCGACGGCGTCCGCGTCGACGACCACGACCGGCACCGCGGAGTGATCCCGGCGGGGCGTCACGCGCCGTCCGTGGCGCCCAGCCGGTTCCTCAGACCGCTGGCGCGTCCCGCCGGGCGCGCGATCGCGGCCCGCACCGCGGCCTCCGTGCCGATGATCCGCACGTGCCGCCGGGCCCGGGTCACGGCGGTGTAGAGCAGCTCGCGGGTCATGAGTGGCGAGTCCCCGGGCGGCAGCACGACGGTGATCCGGTCGAACTGGCTGCCCTGGCTGCGGTGCACCGTCATCGCGTAGACGGTCCCGACGCCGCCCAGCCGGGCCGGTTCGAACTCCTGCGGCCGCCCGTCGGTGGGGAACACGGCACGGCGGCCCTCCGGGGTCCGGACGACGACGCCGGTGTCGCCGTTGAACAACCCCAGGTCGTAGTCGTTGGTGGTGACGAGCAGGGGCCGGCCCGGGTACCAGGGGGCCTCGGCGTCGTAGCCGGGGCGCGCGGTGGAGATCCAGCGCTCGATCTCCGTGGTCCACCGGGCGACGCCGTAGGGCCCGCGCCGGTGCCCGCACAGCACGCGGTGCTCGTCGAGGACCTCCAGCGCCCGGTCGACGTCCCCGCCGTCGGCGGCGTCGATCAGCCCGGTCGCCGAGCCGACCACCTCGGAACGCAGCGGGTCCAGCGCGGCCGCCGGGACCTCGGCCGGGTCGGCGTCGACGAAGGTCAGCTCTCCGGAGTCCCGGCTCAGCAGCGCCGCCGCGGCGTCGCCGTCGCCGGCCTGCACGGCGGCGGCGAAGTCCGCGATCAGTCCGCCGAACCGCCAGTTGCGCTGCAACTCCACCACACCGTTGCGCACGACGACCGGCTCGCCCGGTTCCCCGGGGCCGGCGTCCGGCTCCGCGGTGGCCGCCGGGATCGGGCGGTCGGCGCGGAACGCACCGCACCGCTCCAACGCCTCCTGCAGGGCGGGCTCGGGCCGGCCGCCTGCGGCGGCGAGGTCGCCGAGCACGGCACCCGCCTCCACCGAGGCGAGCTGCTCGGGGTCGCCGACCAGCACCAGGCGGGCGTCCGGCCGCACGGCCTCCAGGAGCCGGGCCATCATCGTCAGCGACACCATCGAGGTCTCGTCGACCACGACGACGTCGTGCGGCAGCCGGTTCCCGCGGTGGTGGCGGAACCGCCCGGAGCTCCCGCGCGAGCCCAGGAGCCGGTGCAGGGTCGACGCCGTCGTGCCCGTGATCGCCTTGCGATCGTCCTCCGACAGCTCACCCGCGGCCTCGGTCACCGACTGGGTCAGCCGGGCGGCCGCCTTGCCGGTGGGCGCGGCCAGCGCGACCCGCAGGCCGGGACGGCCCTGCGTGCTCCCGCCGTGCAGGTCGTGCAGGACGGCGAGCAGCCGGGCGACCGTCGTCGTCTTGCCCGTGCCGGGCCCGCCGGCGATCACCGTGACCGGGCGCAGCGCGGCGACGGCGGCGGCGAGCCGCTGGCGCTCGGCACCGGGACGGCCGAGCAACCGGTCCAGGGCGGCGCACAGCCGCTCCGGCACGACCTCGGTGACCGGCCCGGAGCGCGCGGCGAACTCGCGCCGCACCAGCTCCTCCTCCTGCCAGTACCGCTCCAGGTACAGCAGGTCGCCGAGCAGCCGCAGCGGACGGTCCGCGGGCGCGTCCGCGCCGTCGGCGACCAGGGGGCTCGCCGCCAGCTCGGCGCGCCACGCCGCCGGTTCCGGCCACGGCAGGCCGGACACGTCGACGGCGATCTCCCCCTCGCTCGCGGTCGACGTCGCGGCCGCCGAGAGGTCCACGCAGACCGAGCCGTTGCGGATGGCCCGCACCGCGAGCGCAGCGGCCAGCAGCACCGGCACGGGTTCGGCGGCGGCGCCGTCGGCCACACCGGTCGGGTCGCCGCGGCCGCCGAGCCGCGTCAGCCGGCGGGCCACGTGCAGGTCGCCGGGCGCGAGGACGTCCGCGACGTTGAACTCGGCGAGGACCCCCGACGCGGTGCGCGCGGCCCGCGGGCCGAACGGGTCGCGCTCCGGTGCGGCGGCGGTCGTCGTGGTGGCGGGGCTCGTGGGGACGGTCATCGGACGCCTCCGTCGAGCAGCTCGGACAGCTCGGTCACCAGCGCGGAGGGTGGGCGCCACGCGAACACCCCGCACGGCGCCGCGAGCGGGCCGGTACCGGTGACCGGTGTGGCCGGGCCGCACATCCCGCGCAGGAACAGGTAACCGACCCCGCCCAGGTGCTCCTCCGGGTCGTACCCCGGGAGCCGCCAGCGCAGGTAGCGGTGCAGTGCGACGGCGTAGAGCAGCGCCTGCAGCGGGTAGTGGGCGTCGGCCATCGCGGCGGCGAGCCGGGGCTCGGTGTAGTGCGCGGCGGTGAGCGGCTCCCGGGGCCCGGAGACCGACGGCGGGCCGAGCCAGTTGGTCTTGTAGTCGACGACGAGGAAGCGCCCGTCGACCCGCAGCACGGAGTCGATGCTGCCGGTGAGGTAGCCGCGCAGGTTCTGCCCGGCCAGCTCGGGGGAGCCGAGCCGGTCGGCGTAGCCGTGCAGCAGGTCGCCGGGGCCGAGGTGCCGCCCGACGACGGCGGCCAGCCCGGCCAGGGTGAGCCGGCCCGACGGCACGTCGCCACCGCACAGCGGCAGCTCGAAGTCCAGCTCGGACAGCCGATCGGCCGGTGCGACGTCGGCCAGCGCCCGGCCGCCCGCCAGCGGCCCGAGCGGGGTCCGCAGCACGGGGACCAGGGCGTCGGCGAGCTCCTCGGGATCGACGTCGGCGGGCTGGCGCCGCAGCTCGGCGGTGACGTGCGCGACGAGCTCGGCCCGCAACGCGTCGTCGCCGCCGGCGGCGACGGTCGTGTCGAGGTGCTCGAGGACGGCGTGCACCAGGGTGCCGAACCCGGCGCCCATCGGCAGGTCCGCCATGGGGGAGGGGACGCTCGCGGGATCCACCGTCGAGGTGGCACCGCCGGTCGCGGCCCCGGCGGGACCGGTGCCGCCGTCCGCGGCGGGCTCGTCGCTCAGGCCCTCGTCCTCGGGCTCGGTGAGCACCCCCGGCGTGGCGGCCGGCCCCGCGTCGGCCTCGGCGGTGTCGTCGAGCGGGTGGTGCGCGGCGTGGGCGGCCGCGGTGAGCGCGGTGTACGAGGTCCGCCGCCAGGCGGTGTCCAGGGTGCGGCCGAACCCGGCCGCGGCGAGCCGCACCCCGTCCGCTTCGGCCGGGAGCCGCACCGGGTCCCGGTCGTGCAGGGTCTCGACGACCGCGTCGCTGCCGGCGAGCCGTTCCCGCAGGTACTGCACCGCGTTCGCGTCACCGGGGACGGCGGCGGCCGTCTCGGGCCCGGTGCCCGGGCCGCGGTTCCCGGCCAGCATCCGGTGCAGCGACGACGACGCGGTCGTCGTCGACGGCACCCACCACGCGACGACCTGGCTGCAGGCCCGGGTCAGCGCGACGTAGAGCAGCCGCAGGTCCTCCCCGGCCTCCTCGGCCAGGTGCAGCGCGGTGCGGTGCGCGCGGTCGGGCCCGGAGGTCCCGCCGACGTCGAGCAGCCGGCGCGCGTCGCCACCGGCGCCGCCCGGGACGTCGTGGTAGAGCAGCGGGTCCGGGGTGTCGTTGACCCAGCGGTCCCAGGCGAACGGCAGGTACACGACGGGGAACTCGAGCCCCTTCGACCGGTGCACCGTGACGATCTGGACGGCGTCGGCGTCGGACTCGAGCCGACGGCTGCGCTCGGCGGAGGTGTCGCGTGCGGCCTCACCGATGCGGTGCCGCAACCACTCGGTGAGCGCGGTCGGGCCGAGGTGACGCTCCAGCGCGACCGAGTGCAGCACCTGACCGACGTGCCGGAGGTCGGTGAGGTCGCGTTCGCCGTCGGGGCGCGACAGCAGCCGCTGCGCCGGGGCGTAGCGGGCGAACACCGCCTCCTGCAGCGCGGCGACCCCCCGCTCGGCGAGCACCTGGTGCCACGCGCGCAGGTCGGCGCCGAGGCGGTCGACGAGCCGGTCGGCCTCGGGCCCGCAGAGATCGGCGACCGTGTGCCCGACGAAGCGGGTCAGCGCCGCTGCGCGCAGCCGCATCGACCGCTGCGGCTGCTCGACCGCCTCCAGCAGGGTCAGCCAGTCCTGGGCGACCGGCGTGGTGAACACGCTGGTGCTGCCGGTCAGTACCGCGGGCACCCCGGCCTCGGCGCAGGCGTCGCGCACCAGCAGGCCCTGAGCGTTGGTGCGCACGAGCACCGCGACCTGGCCCGGGCGCAGGGCCTCACCGTCCCAGGTGGCGGAGCCGTCGAGCAGCTCGGACAGGTCGACGGCGACGTCGCGGGCCACGACCCGCCGGGCCGCGGGTGCGCGGCCGAGCTTGCGGCCGGTGAGGTCGAGCCGGTCCCGGTCGACGGCGCGCAGTCGGAGCGGGGCGTCGCGCCGGGCGGTGAGCCGCCGCGCGGTGTGGTGGGCGTCGACGGGGTGCACCACGATCTCGGAGTCGCCGAGCGCCGCCCCGTCGAAGACCCTCTCCAGCGCGGTGAGCAGGGCGGCGTCGCTGCGCCGGTTCGTCGCCAGCGTCCGCCGGTCGGTCGCGGCGTCGGCGGCGCGCAGGTAGCTGTGCACGTCGGCGCCGCGGAAGGCGTAGATCGCCTGTTTCGGGTCGCCGATCAGCACGAGCGTCGTGGCCGGGGCGCCGTGGAAGGCGAGCGAGAGGATCTCCCACTGCAGCGGGTCGGTGTCCTGGAACTCGTCGACCAGCACCACCGAGAAGCGGGACCGCAGCCGCTCGCGCGCGGCCGGCCCGCGCAGCGGGTCGCGCAACGCCTCGGCCAGCCGGGAGAGCATGTCGTCGTAGCTGTAGATGCGCAGCCGGCGCTTGCGGGCGTCGACCTCCCGGCGGACGGCCGTGGCGAACCCGTGCCGGGTCGCGGCCACCGAGCGGGGGTCGGCGTCGCGCGGCTCGAGCTCGGCCTGCGGGTCGGCGACCGCGCGGCGGGCCAGCGCCAGTGCCTCGGCCCGGGTGAAGGCCGGCTTCCCGGCCTGCGGGTTCGCGTACTTGCGCACGTAGAAGTCGTCGACGACCTCGGTCACGACGTCGTCGACGTGCTCGACGAACTCCGCGTCCGGGTCGTTGTCACCGGCGACCCCGAGTCCGGCCAGCATCTGCCGGCAGAACTGGTGGGTGGTGGCGATCGTCGCGGCGTCGAACGACGCCGACGCCTCCGCCAGCCGGGCCCGCCGGAGCCCGATCTCCTCCGGCCCGGCGTCGGCGAGGTGCGCGACCACCGGGTCGGACTCCCGGGACGGCGGCTCGGCGCCGGCGAGCACCGCGGCGAGCGCCCGCTCGGTGCCGACGAGCCGCTCCCGGACCCGTTCGCGCAGCTCCTGGGTCGCGTCCCGGCCGAAGGTCACCAGCATCAGCCGGTCCAGCCCGGCGACACCCTCGGCGACGTAGCGGGTGGCCAGCGCGGCGATCGTGTAGGTCTTGCCGGTCCCGGCACTCGCCTCCAGCATGACGGTGCCGGACGGCAGCGGACCGTCCACGGCGAAGGTCGGTGCGGAGAGGACCGCGGTCGTGCTCACGGTGCGTCCTGCCTCTCGTGGTCGAGCAGCGGCGCCCACAACCGGGCGGCGAGCGAACCGAAGCGGGTCGGCTCGGCGCCGCTCCCGGGCTCCTCGCGGGTGAGCAGCGGTGCACCGGAGCCGCGGACGAACACGTGCGCGGCGTCGTCGCGCTCGAACCGGGACCACTCGGAGTCGGCCGCGGCGAGCGCGTTCGGCGGGACCACGCCGCGGGAACGGTTGCGGGCGTAGACGGCCGCGGCGTCGGTCGGCAGCGGCAGCGGCTCGCGCAGCCCCTCACGCCGCAGCGCGACCAGGTCGGCGAGCACGGACCGGGCTCGATCCGGGGGCACCGGTCCGAGGGTGGAGCGGGCGGCGCCGCCGGTGCCGCGGCCGATCGTCACCGCCGTCCACGGTCGGTCCGGGTGCGCGGCGGTCAGGGCGAGCAGCTGCACCCACGCCCGCAGCCGGTGCTTGGCCTTCAGCCGCGAGTACTCGACCCGCACCACGACGTCGCCGTGCAGACCGGGCACGGTGCCGGTGACGGTGATCCCGTCCAGCGGGGTTCCGCCCAGCGGTGCCACCAGGTCCTGCGAGGCCGCCTCGCCGGTCCGGACGGCGGCGGCGAGGGAGACCAGCGGCTCCACCCGGCCGCCGACGTCGGTCAGCACGCGGTGCCCGATGCCGCCCGGGGGCAGGTCGCCGCGCAGCGTCTCCGCCCGGGCGACGGCCTGCGGCGGGGCTCCGGCGAGCCGGTCGGCGAGCAGCCGGTCGCCGATCTTCCAGGTGGCGAGCCCGTCGAGCTCGACCGGCAGCGCGTCGTCGGGCTCGGCGTTCTCCCCGGGCGGCAGCACGCGGACCCGCTGGCGCAGGTACGCCCGGACCGGGTGCTCGACGAAGGCGACGAGGTCGTCGAGGTCGACGGACTCCTCGGCGTCGGGCTCGGGCAGCGGATCGGGCGGGAACAGCGGCACCGCTGCCCGCGGTCCGTCCGCGGCCTCCGCGCCGCGGAGCGCGGCACGGTCGAAGCTGAACGGCCCGGACGCGAGGAGCGACCCGGCGGTGAAGTTGCGCCGGTCGTGGGGCTGCAGCGGGTGCCGGGCACGCAGCGCCTCCGACGCGTGCTGCCCGGTGCCGGTGGTGACGGTGGCGTCGATCGCGTCGCACAGCTCCCCGATCGGCACCGACGGCGGCCGCTCCACACCGGTCCGCTCGTCCGCACCGGAGCTGACGACGACCAGGTGGTCGGTCGCCGAGCCGATCGCGTCGAGCAGCAGCTGCCGGTCCTCGCCGCGCGGGTCCCGCTCGCCGACGACGGGATCGCGGGCGAGCACGTCGTCTCCGTCCGGGGTGCCGGCCCGGGGGAACACACCGTCGTCGCAGCCCAGCAGGCAGACGACCCGGTGCGGGACCGCCCGCATCGGCACCAGCGTGGCCACCGTCAGCGTGCCGGTGCGGAAGTTCGCCCGGCTCGGCCGCCCGCGCAGCCGTTCGGCGAGCAGGCCGCGGACGTCGGGCAGGTCGAGATCGACGGTGCCCGACTGGGGCCCGGCCGTGTGCAGCACGTCGGCGAGCTCGGCGCGGGCCTGCGTGGCCTGCCACGCCTCCGACGGCGGGGTGTCGGTCAGGGCGGCGAGGCCCTCCTCCAGCGCGGCGACCCACGCCGACAGCGGCTGCGGCCCGCGCAGACCGTCGACGACGGTGCCCAGACGGTCGACGATCTCGGCGAGCCTGCCCACGAGGTCCACGTCGGACGAGTCGATCTCGTCGAGCGGCAGCGCGGTGCCCAGCCACGCCGGCGCCCCCGGTGTCTCGGCCATCGCGACGCCCACGAGCAGCCGGTCCAGCCCGGACCGCCAGGTGTTCTGCTCGACGCCGTCGAGCCGGTAGGGGGTGCGGTGCGCGGCGTCGAGGCCCCACCGGATCCCGGCGGCGGTGACCAGCTCGGACAGGCGCTCCAGCGCGTCGTCGTCGAGCCGGAAGCGGCGCCGCACCGGGCCGGTGGAGACGAGGTCGAGCACCTGGGAGGCGGTGAGCCGGGACCCGGCGAGCTCCAGCAGCGTCGACACCGTGCCGAGCAGCGGGTTCGCCTGCCGCAGCGCCCGGTCCGCCAGCCGGACCCGGAGCAGGTGACCGGGGTGCAGCTCGTCGCGGGAGGGGCCCGGGCCGTCGGTGCCGGAGCCGTCGGGCGCCAGCCCGAACGACGCGGTGATCAGCGGTGCGAACACTTCGATGTCCGGGCACATCACCACGATGTCGCGCGGCTCGAGGGTGTCGTCGCCCGCGAGGAGCCCGAGCAGCGCCTCGCGCAGGACCTCGACCTGCCGGTCCGGGCCGTGGCACGAGTGCAGCACGACGCTGCGGTCGGCCGGGTCGAGCAGCGGCCGCGCGTCGGGCGCCGGGGGCGTGGCGTCGTCGCGGAGCCCGTCCTGCAACCGGCGCAGGAGTGTCGGCGGCCCCGTGGGCGCGGGTGCCGGGTGGTGCGTGTCGGTGACCCCGGCGCCCGCGGCGGGCAGCCGCAGCGCCAGCTCACGGACGTCGCGGCCGAGGGAGCGCAGCAGCGGGTTCGCGACCAGCCGGGCGCTGCCGTCGTCGGTGCGGGCCGGCGGGGCCTCCGGGCGGGCCGCGCGCACCGCGTCCCACATGACGGGGGAGGGGTGCGGCAGCCAGAGGTGCACGTCGCGGTGCTCCGCGAGCGCCCCCAGGACGGCGAGGTGCTCGGCGGCGAGCCGGGTCGGCCCGAACAGCGAGAGCCGCTGCGGCACATCGTCGCCGGGGGAGGCGCCGGACCGCAGCGCGGCGACGGCGGCGTCGAGCCGCTCGGCGGGGCCGGGTACGTCGAGCCGGGCCCGCAGGCGCCGCCACAGCTCCGGCTGCCAGCCGAGGTCGGCGGGCACCCCGTCGTCGCCCGAGCGCCAGCCGCGCAGCAGCCCGGGCCGGTGGGTCGCGTAGGAGCCGAACAGCCCGGCGAGCGAGCGGGCGAGCGCGTAGCGGCGGCCGTGACCGCCGCGGTCGAGGTGGGCGGCGAGGCCGGTGAAACGGTCGTCACCGGACCGGGCGGCCTCGTCGACGATCTCCAGCAGCGGCCAGACCGCCCGGCCGGGCGCCCACGGGTCGGTCTCCGCGTCGACCCCGGCGACGTGCGTGACGATCTCGCCGAGCAGCTGCGCGGGCGACGGGAACCGCACGTTGGCGCAGACACCGCCGGAGCCGGACCCGGCCCCGAGCCGGTGCGAGAGCTTCTGGGCCAGCCAGCGCTCCACACCGCGCTCCGGGACGGCGACGAACTCGGCGGCGAACGGGTCGCCGGAACCCTCCGCGAGCACGGCGGCGAGCGCGTCGACGAGGGTGTCCGCACGCTCGGCCCGGTGGAGTTCCAGCACGGACGGCACGGTATCGGCGACCCCCGACAGGACCGGGGGAGGCTCCGCTACCAGGACGACACGGCGTAGTCCTTCAGGAACACCCCGTGCAGGTCCTCGCCGGCCTCACCGGCGACGATCGGGTGGTAGACCCGGGCGGCGCCGTCGGAGAGGTCCAGCGGGGCGTGGAATCCGTCGTCGGCCAGCCGCAGCTTCGTCGGGTGCGGGCGCTCGTCGGTGATCCAGCCGGTGTCCACCGAGGTCATGAGGATCCGGTCGGTCGTGAACATCTCCCCGGCGCTGGTCCGGGTGAGCATGTTCAGCGCGGCCTTCGCCATGTTGGTGTGCGGGTGCCCCGGCGCCTTGTAGCCGCGCCCGAACACACCCTCCATCGCGGACACGTTCACCACGTACCGGTTGCGGAACGGCGACGCCGCCATCGCCGGCCGCAGGCGGGAGACCAGCACGAACGGCGCCGTCTGGTTGCACAGCTGCACCTCGAGCAGCTCCAGCGGATCGACGTGCTCGACGTTGTCGACCCAGCTGTTGACGGCCGCGGTGTCGGGCAGCAGGCCGCCTGCGTCGACCGCGGTGCCGTCGGCGATCCGCTCCGGCGACGCCGAGCGGGCCGTGGTCGCGAGCGCGGCGAGATCGGCGCCCGGCACGGCACCGGCGAGCAGCGCCGGGTGCTCCCGGGTGGTCGCGTGCGCGAACGACACGATCTCGGGCAGCTCCCCGGGCGGCAGCGGCTCGGCCTCGGCCGCCTCGAGCGCCGAGTACGACCCCCGCGACCGCCGGACGGTCTGCGCCGCGTTGTTGACCAGGATGTCGAGCGGCCCGGCGGCGGCGACCTCGTCGGCGAGCGCGACGACCTGGGTCGGGTCGCGCAGGTCCACCCCGATCACGCGGAGGCGGTGCAGCCAGTCGGCGCTGTCGTCGAGGGCGGCGAACCGGCGGGCGGCGTCGCGCGGGAAGCGGGTGGTGATCGTGAGGTGCGCGCCGTCGCGCAGCAGCCGCAGCGCGATGTACATGCCGATCTTGGCCCGGCCACCGGTGAGCAGCGCACGACGGCCGGTGAGGTCGGTGCGGGCGTCGCGGTGCGCGTGGTGTGCGGCCGCGCAGTCCGGGCAGAGCTGGTGGTAGAAGGCGTCGACGAGGGTGTAGCGCGCCTTGCAGACGTAGCACCCGCGGGCGCGGTTCAGCACGCCGGCGGTCGCGCCGGGTGCGGAGGAGACGAGCGGGATGCCGGCCGTCTCGTCGTCGATCCGGCCCGCCGCGCCGGTCGCGGTCCGCGCGGTGACGGCGTCGTCGGCGTCGCGCTCCGAACGCCGCTTCGCCGCCCGCCGGCGCAGGCGCACCGACTTCCAGATCCCGGCCGTGGCCCGCCGGACGGCGACCGCGTCGGGGTGCTCGGGCTCCAGCTCGTCGACCTGCGCGAGAACCCTCAGCGCGGTCGCGAGCTCGTCCGGGTCGATGCCGCTGGTCACCGCACCAGTCTAGGAATCACCGACGGTCACGAGGCGAGCGGCTGCTCCAGCCCGACCTCCTCGGCCATCTCGGACAGCACCTCGATGTTCAGCCGGAACGCGAGGACGGCCTCGGCGGCCACCCGGGACCGGGCCGCGGCGTCCCACGGGGCGGCGTCGAGCAGCGCGCGGTACCGGGTCCGGAACCGGGGCGGCGCGCCGAGCGAGGAGAAGTCGTAGAAGCGGACGCCGTCGCCGGACAGCCCGTAGGTGCGCTGCAGCAGCCTGCCGATCACCTGGCCGCCGGACAGGTCGCCCAGGTAGCGGATGTAGTGGTGGGCCACGAACCGCTCGGGATCCGTCGCCGCGGTGCGCAGTCGCTCCACGTAACGCGCGGTGGAGGGCAGGATCCGCGGGACGCCGCTGCCGAGCGCGTCGAGATCGTCGTGCAGGGCGGGCAACCTGCGCAGCTCGTCGATGACGAACGGCCCGGCGACCGGGTGGTCGGCCATCACGTCGGAGGCCGCCTCGAGGGCGGTGTAGATCGCGCCGTACTGCTCGGCGAGCAGGGTGTAGGCGTCCAGCGGCAGACCGCCGTCCAGCAGTGCGGCCATGTAAGTGGAGTGGTGTGCCTGCTCGTGGACCTCGTACGTGGCCTGCCGGAGTTCGGCGGACAACGTCCCCGAGATCGGGGTCGTGGCGCCCATCGGCCCTCCCGTGGATCTGACACCGTGTCAGATCCGATGGTAGGCCGTGCGACGCGGTAAGGCTAGCCTCAGTCGTGGGTCGTCGTCGAGACCATCCGCAGGACGGCGGCGACCGCGGTGTCCACGGTGGCCTCCAGTTGCGGGGGTGCGACGTCGACGATCTTCCGGCTGGACAGTGCCGCGGCGACGAGCGCGGCGAGCACCGCCGGGTCGTCGTCGACCATCGAGCCGTCGGCCGCACCGTCCCGGAGGATCGCGGTCAGCCGGTCGCCGATCGGGTCGGCGTGCGCGGCGATCCGCCGGTAGGCCTGCGGGTCCAGCGCTCCGGCGAGCGCCTGACCAGGCGGGAGGTGGAACTCGGCGAGCCGGCGCAGCTGCATCCGGGCGAACACGGCCAGGCGCTCCGCGGGGGACGACACCCCGGCCAGTGCCGCGTCGAGGTCCTCGACGTAGCGGGCGGCCTCGTGCTCGACGAACGCGACCAGCAGCGCCTGGCGGTCCGGGAAGTGGTTGTACATCGCCGACCGGCCGACGCCGGCGGCAGCGGCGACGCCGGACAGCGTCACCTGCTCGAAGCCGCGCTCGTAGAGCTGCTCGCGCAGCGCGGCGAACACCCGCTCGCGCACCTGCTCGCGATGCGTCGCGAGCGAGCCCAGGACCTTCGGCACGCGGGCCAGTGTAGGCCCGCGCGCCGGGTCGCGAGGGGTGCCTCAGCGGCGGGTCAGAGCTGCGCGAGCACCGACTCGACGCCGGACACCTCGACGCTGGAGGGGACGTCCTCGACGCCGATCCACTGGACGACGCCGTCCTTGACGATCGCGGCGTACCGCTTCGAGCGGGTGCCGAGACCGAAGGCGGAGCCGTCCATGTCGAGACCGGCGGCCTTCGCGAAGTCGGCGTTGCCGTCGGCCAGCATGAGGACGGCGTCGCCCACGTTGCGGGCCTCGGCCCAGGCGGCGAGCACGAACGCGTCGTTGGCGGAGGTGCAGGCGACGGTGTCGACGCCCTTGGCCTTCAGCTCGTCGGCACGCAGCACGTAGCCGGGCAGGTGGGTGTCGGAGCACGCCGGGGTGAACGCCCCGGGCACGCCGAACAGGACGACCGTGCCCGAGCCCAGCGCGGTCGCGCTCTGGACCTTCGTCGGGCCGTCGGCGGTCGGGGTCATGAGGGTGACGTCGGGGATCTGGTCACCGGCAGCGAGTGCCACGGGGGTCCTCCACGGGGAGTGCACGGACGGTCGTGCGCAACCCTAGCCCCGGCGCGCGCCGGCGCCGGACCCACATGCCGCCCCGCCCGCCCGTTGCCGCTCTCGCGCCCGACCGACAGAAGCGCCACCCGCGGCGGACCCGCACAGCTCGTGCCGGCCCCGCACGGCTCGTGTAGGACCCGCACAGCTCGCGCCGCACAGCTCGCGCCGCACAGCTCGCGCCGCACAGCTCGCGCCGCACAGCTCGCGCCGGACCCGCACAGCTCGCGCCGCACAGCTCGCGTCGGCCCGCACAGCTCGCGCCGGCCCCGCACAGCTCGCGCCGCGCCCCCGCGCCGGGCCCGCACGGCCCACCGCGGAACCGCAAAGGTCGTGGCGGAACCGCACAGGTCGTGGCGGAACCGCACAGGTTCTGCCTCGTGCGGGGGCAGCACAGCCTGTGCGGTCTGCGGAGCATCTGTGCGGTTGCCGGACCGGGTGTGGTCCGGCGCGGCGCCCGACCCGGGGTCACCTGGCCAGGGCTCGGCGGAGGCGGGCTGCCGCCTCGGCGAAGTCGGCCAGGTCGGCCCAGGTCCAGCGGACGACCGCGAGTCCCTCCGCCCGCAACCTGTCCTCGCGCAGCTTCTCCTCCCAGAGCACCTCGGCCGGGTCCTGGTCGGGACGCAGCTCGCGGCCGTACTTGACCCGGCCGTCGAACTCGGCGACGACCCGCTGCTCCGGCCACCCGAAGTCGGTGACGTGTCGGTGTCCGCCGCAGTGCACCTCCCACTGCAGCACCGGCGCGGGGAACCCGGCCCGGGCCAGGGCGATCCGGCTGCGGGTCTCGCCGACGCTCCCCGAACGCCCGTCCGCGGCCGCCGCCACCCGGCGGACCGTGCCGATGCCGGACCGTCCGGCCGCCGCGGTGACCGTGGTGGCCAGCTCGTCGGGCGTCATCACCGGGGGCCGGCCCTGCGACCGGCGGGCGAGTGCACGGTCGGCGACGACGAGTCCGCGCTCGAACCCGGCCGTCCGTGCGATGTCGACGACCGTCCGCGCCGGGGTGGTCACGGCGATACCGCCGACCGTCGTCCGGTCGTCGGACGCCAGCGGGGACGGGTGGACGTGGAGGTCCCGGGTCCGGCGGCCACCGTGCGAGCGGTCACGGGTGACGTGCACGCGGTCGAGCGGAAGCCCCCAGGTGTCCAGGCCGCGCACGACCGCCGCCGATACGTGGCTGGCGACGGCTCCCGGTGCCAGCTGGCGGAGCGCGGCACGGACCGCCGCGCGGTGCCGGGCACGGAGCTGATTCAGCGCAGGATCGGCGGCCTCGAGGTACGCGCCGCGCCGGATCGCGACGAGCTCGCCGCGCGCGAGGGCCCGGCCGATCTCGTCCTCGTCGAAACCGGCGGCGCGCAGATCGCTTCGGAGCCGTACACCGCGTGCGGGCAGGGAACCGTCCATGCCGCGCAGGCAACACTGCCGGCCCGTCGACCGGGCCGAGCCCGCCGATCCCGTTCGCGATCGCATCGCGTCCGCTCACCGGCGGGACCTGCTTCGCCCGTCGCCGCACGGGATCTCCGGCTGCCGCTCGATCTCGGTCCTGCGCGGCGGCCCCACCACCTGTGCGAGCGCCGCGCCCACGGGGGCCGCGCCCAGTGACGGATACACCCGTGCGGATCCGGCCGTGCCGCGGCTCGGTTACCCGATTCGGTGCCGCACATGCTGTACGGCTGTCGCACGATCCCAGTCCTCTGCGAGAGCATTACAACCTGTGCGGGCGCTCCACAACCTGCGGGACTGCAGCGGTTCCTGCTCCGGCACGGAGCGACGGACCCGTGCGGAACGGAGGCGATCTGCTCGGCGCGATCCGCTCGGCTCAGCGCCGCACAGGTTGTGGGGTTCCCGCACGAGATCGGGCTTGTGCGGCTCGAACGAGACCTACGCGGTTCCGCCGGGATGTGTGCGGCTGTCTCGGAACCTGTGCGGCTGGGTGGGGGAGGACGAGCGCGGTCCGGTGACTGCAGCGCATCGCCCTCGGGCCGGGAGCCGGGAAGGTTCCGGAAGCCGCTGATCCCGATCACTGGCGCTCCGGATGCCGGTCTCCCGCATCGGACGGGCGCGCCCCCGCACAGCCGGCGTGCCCCGCACTGGCCGGCGTGCCCCCGCACTGGCCGGCGTGCCCCCGCACAGGCCGGTCTGCTCCCGCACAGGACTGGTCCCGTGCGGGAGCAGCACTCCCTGTGCGGGAGCGTGCCGCGGGGTGCCGCGCGCGGTGCGGCGGTGCGGCGCGTGGTGCGGTGGTGCGGCGGCTGGTCAGTGGCAGTGCTTTCCTTCCGACGGCGGGACGTCCAGGGCCGGGTTGCGGTCGAAGAAGCCGGCGGGCTTCAGGGTGAAGCCGGTGTAGTCCACGGGCATGACCGGCCAGTCCTCGGTGCGCGGGAAGTGGGTCAGGCCGAAGGTGTGCCACAGCACGACGTCCTGCCCGTCGACGTCCCGGTCCGCAGCGGTCCAGGCGGGCAGCCCGGCCCCGCCCGGGTTCTGGTTGACGAAGTCACCGGCCGGGTACCGCTCGGCCGGGTCGTAGCGCGTCACCCACAGCGCCTTCGTCGCGAACGCCGCCCGGGCCGCGATCGACGACGCCGGGTCGGCCAGCAGCGTCGGCTGGCCGTGCGGGTGCAGGACGTACCCGACCGGCTGCCCGAGCGCGTTCGTCTTCTCGGTGTTGACGACGTGCCACACCCGTGCGGTGCCGGGCGAGGCGTCCCGCTGCGCGCCGGACTCGGAGCCGAGCCGGGTCGCGGAGCGGGCGAACGCGTTGCCGTAGCGGTTCCCGTCGCCCATCGGCACCCGGACCGCCTCGACCTCCTCGACGGCGTTGGCGAGGCCGTCGACCGTCATGTCCAGGCGTGCGGAGAACAGGTGCTGGTGGAACGGTGCGCCGAGGCCGGGTGCGATCTCGGTGGCGTGCTCCCCGGGGGTTCCCGAGGTGAACACGATGCCGGTGGCCTTGGCCTCCAGCTCGATGGTGCCGTCGAGGTAGAGGTACCAGTAGAAGCCGTAGTCGTAGTTCCCGATCGGGGTGAAGAACGAGATCACCAGCCGGCGCTGGCGGCGCACCTCGCGGGACCCGGTGAAGATGTCGGTGTGCTTCCAGAGGACGCCGTGGTCCTCCTCGTGCATGCAGATCGCGTTGCCGATCGTCTTCGGGTTGCCGAGGTCGTCGGCGATGGTGGCATCGACGTAGTGGATGTCGCCGAGGCAGTCGCAGCCCAGCTGCAGCGAGTCGGCGTAACGGGCGAACATGTACTCGCCGCAGTCGAAGTAGTTCTGCCAGAACCGGACCGGCGCCGGGTCGGCGTACGGCACCACCATCTCCGCGACCGACGCCCGGTAGCAGACTGGGCGGTCGTCGAACGAGATCTGGTGCAGGGTCAGGCCCTCGCGCTCGTTGAACCCGATCCGCAGGTCCCACTTCCCCCAGCGGACGCGGCCGTCGTCGACGGTGAACGACCGGCCCTCGGGCTGGGTGATCTCGATCGGCTTCAGGCCCTCCAGCGGCGGGCCCTGCACGGCCGGGTCGTCGAAGTTCCCGCTGGTCTCCGGCACCGGCACGACACCGGTGTCGATCACCCGGTCGACCGAGCGGTTCGTCAGGTCGATGTAGGCGACGAGCCCGTCGATCGGGTGCGCCCACGGGTGGTCGGACTCGGAGTCCTGGCGGAACCCGAAGGCGCGGGCCATCCGGCGCCCGGTCTCCTCGGCGTAGTCGTAGACGCCCGCCGACAGCGGCACGGCCCGGACCGACGCCGGCTCGATGCCCCGCTCCGCGAGCGCGGCCAGCCAGTCCGGTGAGGCGTTCAGGACGTCCTCGATGAACTCGAACTCGGAGTCGATGATCGGTGGCTGGCCGTCGGACGCGGGCTCCAGCTCCCGGCTCGACACGAGCTCGCCCGCGGTCGCCGAGACGACGGTGTCCCAGGACCGGCCGGACGCCAGGTCCAGCAGCACCACCCGGAAGCGGCGGTCGGGGACGCCGTCGTCGAACGCGAGGACGTCGGCCTTCGGCGGCTCCTCGGGCGCGAAGAACGCGTACCGGACGTGCTCGCCGAGCATCCCGGCCGCTGCGAGCACCTCCCGGACGGCGGCGACCTCGGCCTCGGTGGTCATGGTCAGCGGGTGCCCGGAGCGCGTCCGGGGCTCCTCGACGGCGGTCATCGGTCCTCCGTGGTGTCGACGGTGTGCTGGGGCGAGATGTGAGCCGGGACGGGTGGCGGCACGCGCCGGGACCACGCGGCACCCCCGGCGAACGCCACCACCAGGACGGCGCCGATCGCGGTCGCCAGCGCGGGCGAGCCCCCGATCAGCGTCGGGAAGTTCGCGACGGTCAGCGCGAGGCAGGTCAGCAGTCCGGCGAGGCCGAGTGCCGGCGCGAGCCGGGTGTTCCAGAGCCGGCGGTCGGCCCGGGTCCGGGCGAAGAACACGAGGACGGCGAGGCAGGTCAGCGCCATCAGCGTCAGCACGCCGAGGGTCGCGGTGCCGGCCATCCAGGCGAACACCTGCGTCACCGGGTCCATCCCGGTCACGGCGAAGACGACGATCAGCAGGAGCGCCGTCCCGGACTGGGCCAGCGACGCCGCGTGCGGCGACGCGTGCCGGGCGTGGCTGCGGCCGAACACCGCGGGCATCGTCCCGGCGTTCCCGAGCGCGAACAGGTAGCGGGCCAGGACGTTGTGGAACGACAGGAGCGCGGCGAACAGGCTGGTCACCAGCAGGACCTGGGCCACGTCCCCGCCGACGGGGCCGAGCACCGCGGTGATCGTCGAGACGATCATGTTCCCGGGGTCCTCGCCGGCCCGCGCGACGGCGTCGGCGTCACCCCAGGCGGACACCACGGCCCACGCCGAGAGCGTGTAGAACGCGCCGATCAGCACCAGCGCGAGGTAGGTGGCACGCGGGACGGTGCGCTCGGGGTCGCGGGCCTCGTCGCGGAACACCGCGGTCGCCTCGAACCCGATGAAGGACGCGATCGCGAACATGATCGCGATGCCGAGCGAGCCGGAGAGGATCTCCGACGGCACCAGGAGCGCCGTCGACCGGCCGGTGCCGAGCCCGCCGGTCACGGCGACGACGGCGTCGAACACGAGCACGATCGCGACCTCCGCGACCAGCAGGACGCCCAGCACCCGGCCGGACAGCTCGATGCGCCGGAATCCGAGCACACCGGCGACGACCAGTGCCCCGGCCGCGTAGAGGTACCAGGGCAGGGCGGGCCCGCCGTAGTGCTGGACGACGGCGTCGAGGGTCGCGCCGAGGTAGCCGTACACCGCAGCCTGCACCGCCGTGTAGGTCACGAGTGCGAGGAACGCCGAGCCGAGCCCGGGCGCCGCGCCCAGCCCGCGGGCGACGTAGGAGTAGAACGCCCCGGCCTCCGGGACGTGCCGGCTCATCGCGCAGAACCCCACCGCGAACAGCAGCAGGACGACGGCGCAGAGCACGAAGGTGGCAGGGAACGCGGCCCCGTTCCCTGCCGACAGGCCGAGCGGGACGGTCCCGGCGACGACCGTGAGCGGTGCCGCGGCGGCGACCACCATGAACACGATCGACCCGGCACCGAGCGAGCCCCGGAGCCGGTGGCCGGGCGGCCGCGCCGAACCGGTCGCGGCAGGGACCTGCGGGTCGGATGCTGGTGCGCTCATCGGCGCCTCCGGGACGAGATGTGGCGGACGGATGCCGGGCACCGTCTCGCCCGGCCCCCGCCGGTCACAACGACCGCTCCCGAGTGGTGCGAATCACGGTACGACCCGTTCCCGCCGGGTGGGAAGCGCGCGCCGGAAATTCTCGTTCGACCCGTCGACGCTGGTCACGACGTCGTGATCGGGCGATAGTGTCCCGGTCCGACGATCACCGGTGACCGCGGACGGAGGTGGGTGTGGGCGTGCTGCGCGACCGTTCGCCGGTGCACGGGCTGGAACGACGCCGGCTCGGCCCGGCCGACGTGCTCGCCCAGTCCATCGCCGGTTCGGCCCCGTCCGCGGCGATGGCGGCGACCCCGGTGATCGTCGCGGGGATGGCCGGTCCGGCGACGGTGTGGTCGTTCGTCGTCGCGACCGTGCTCGCGTTGCTGGTCGCGACGAGCATCGGCCGGTTCACCACCCGGATGGCCGCGCCGGGCGGGCTCTACACACTGACGGCGCAGGGGCTCGGGTCCGGCGCCGCGTTCGCCGGCGGGATCGCCGGGGTGGCCGGGTACCTGCTGCTCTGCGGCGCCGCCGTCGCCGGGGCCGTGCTCTACCTGCAGTCGCTGCTCGGACCGCTGCTGCCCGGCGACCGGTGGGTCCCCGTCGCGGCCGCGGTGGTGGCCGGGGCCCTGATCGCCGCACTCGTCGTGCGCGGGGTGCGGCCGGCGGCGCGGGTGGTGCTGCTGGTGGAGGCCGTCGCCGTCGCCGTGCTGGTCGGAGTGTTCGCGGTGCTGCTCGCCGGCGGCCCACTGCCCGGGCCCGGCCCTGATCCGGTCGAGCCCGCCGGACCGGGAGCCGGCGGCCTCGTCGCCGGGGTGCTCCCGGCGCTCGCCGCCTTCATCGGGTTCGAGGTGGCGACGTCGCTGGGCGCCGAGGCCCACCGGCCGTTCCGCTCCGTCCCGCGGGCCGTGCTCGTGACGGCCGCGGTGACCGGCGTGCTCTACGTGTTCGCCGCGGCCGTGCAGGTGGCCGGGTTCGCCGAGGTCCCGGGCGGCCTCGCCGGGCAGGCGCAGCCGGTGCAGGTGCTCGCCACGGCCCGCGGCTGGTCCTGGATCCCGCCGGTGCTCGACGCGGCGCTGGTGCTGTCGTTCCTGGCCTGCGGGGTGGCGACGGCGACGGCGCTGTCCCGGGTGCTGTTCTCGCTCGCCCGCGACGGCGCCGTCCCGCGCGTGCTCGGCCGCACCCACCCGCGGTTCCGGACGCCGCACGTCGCCGTCCTCCTCGGCGTCCCCGCCGCGACGGCGGCCGTGGCCGTCCCGGTAACGCTCGGCGTGCCGCTCGGCACGGTGCTGGTCGCCCTGCTGTCGTCGGCGACGATCGGGTTCCTCCTCACCTACGCGCTGGTCTGCCTGGCCGCCCCGCTGTTCCTGCGCCGGATCGGCGAGCTCACCCCGGCCGCGGTGCTGACGGCGGTGGTGGCCGTACCGGCACTGCTCGCCGCGCTCGCCGGCTTCGTCGTCACCGCGCCGGCCGGTGGCGTCGTGCTCGCGGTCGCGCTGCTCGGCGCCGCGGTCTGGTTCGTGGTGCTGCGCCGCCGCGGCGGCCTGCGCGATCTCGGCGTCTACGACGAGACCGTCGCCTCCGACGTGTGGGGCCGGTCCGGGTGAGTGCGACGGGTACGGGCCCCGCTCCGATCAGCGGCCGCCAGCCGCGCGCGGTCCGGACGGCGCTGGCCGTGCTGGAGGAGGTCGTCGCCGCGGGGCCGGGGGTGACGGCCAAGGAGATCTCGGCCGCGCTGCGCCTTCCCCCGGCGACGACGTACCGCGTGCTGAACCTGCTGGTGGGGGAGGAGTACCTGGTCCGGCTGCCGGACCTGCGCGGCTTCGCGCTCGGCAGGCGCGCCGCGCGGCTGTCGCCGGTCCCGGTGCCGCGCCCGCCGACGGCGGCCCGGGCGGTCGTCGAGCACCTGCGCGGGATGGTCCGGTGGGGCGTGCACCTGGCCCTGTTCGACGCGGGTCGGCTGCACCTCGCCGACCCGGACCCCGACCACCCGCCCAGCGACCCGGACCTGCTCGCCCGGCTGCCGCAGGCGTCGGCGCTCGGGCGGCTGCTGCTGGCCGAGCAGCCGGACTGGCGGGCCCTGGTCCGGGACCTGCGGCCGGTGACCGGTGCGACCGTCACCGACCCCGACGAGCTGGCGGCGCTCCTGCCGGGCGTCCGCCGCGACGGACTCGCCTCCCAGACCGGGGAGCTGCGTCCGGACCGTGGGTGCCTGGCCGTGGCCGTCCGGTCACCCGCGGACGGCCGGCTCGTCGCCGGGCTGGCCCTGTCCGGTCCCGCCGACCGGGTCGCCGACCCGGACCCCGGGCTGGTCACGTTGCTGCGGGAGCACGCGGCGAGCCTCGGCCCACTCCTCGGCTGAGCCGCCGGGGTCAGAGGTCCCGTTCGGCGAGGTACTGCTCCCCGGCCGCGGTGAGCCCGATCCGGGTCCGGGCGGTGTCCCCGTCGCCGCTCTCCTCGACCAGCCCGAGATCGAGCGCGCGCTGCTCGAGCTGTGCGGCCATGCCCCGCTGCTGGTCGGTGGCGTCGCCGCCGCGGCCGAACAGGGTCGTGACGGGATCCGCGCTGCCACCGGTCTCCCGGAGGCGCAGGAGGAAGGTCGCGAGGGGATCCAGCATCGTCGCCGCCGTTCTGCTCGTCGTGCGGTCCGCGGGTGTGGTGTGCCCACGCCGGACCGTAGCCGCGGAGACGGCCGACGGGCAGCCCCGGCCGCTACTCCTCCAGCTCGGCCAGCGCCTTCTTCGCCTGCTCCAGCTCGGCCTCCAGCTCGGCGACGCGCGCCGCCTTGGCCGACCGGGCGGTCTCGATGACCTCGTCGACCGGGCCGGCCAGGTCCGGGTGCAGGGCCGCCGCGGCCTGCGAGACCGCGGTCGCGCTCACCGGCAGCCCGCGGGCCACCCAGGAGCTGCCCTGCTTCAGCTCGGCCTGCCACTCGCCGTCGGCGGAGCCGCTGACGGTCAGGGTCATCGTGATGACGCGGGTGGTCTTCGCGGTCGAGCCCTTCGGCCGGCCCCGCCTGCGCTTCGGCGCCTCGCCGTCGGCGGGCTCGGCGGCCCCGTCCGCGGGCGACGTCCCGGGGGTGCCACCGGCCGGTGCCGCCGCCCCGTCGACGGCGTCGCTGTTCCCGGTCACCAGGTCCTCGTCCACGTGCTCCCTCGTCCTCTCCTCGCCCGACTGCGGCAGGTACAAGGGTGGAGTCAGAACATGTGTTCGGGCAACCCGGCCCGGCGTGTTCCACCGTGTGGGTCCGGGCCGGGGACGCTGTGCCACCTGCCGATCACCGTCCGCGGTGTCGGCGTCACCCACAGGAGGACGTCGCCGCCCGCCCTCCTGTCACGATCGTCGTCATGCGCATCGACCATCTCGACCACCTGGTGCTGACCGTCGCCGATCCCGGCCGGACCGTCGCCTTCTACCGCGACGTACTCGGCATGACGGCCGTCGAGTTCGGCGGCGGCAGGCGGGCGCTGGAGTTCGGTCCCAGCAAGATCAACCTGCACGAGGCGGGCCGCGAGTTCGAGCCGAAGGCCGCGGCGCCGACACCCGGCAGCGCCGACCTCTGCCTGATCACCCTCGACCCGCTCGACCGGGTGCAGGAGGAGCTGGCCGCGCACGGCGTCGCGGTGGAGGAGGGGCCGGTGGAGCGCACCGGCGCCCGCGGCCCGCTGCGCAGCGTCTACCTGCGCGACCCGGACGGCAACCTGATCGAGATCAGCAACGAGGTCTGACGCCGGTCAGCTGGCCGGGTCCGGGAACAGCCGGTCCGCGAGGACCGAGACCGGCAGGATCAGCAGCCACGAGAACATCGCCGCCGCCGGTGCGACGAACGCGATCGGGATCGACGGGACGAGCGCGACCACGGGGGCCAGGCCGTGGATCAGGGTCGCGCGCGCCGCCGCCGGCGTCACCTCCGGGCCGGTCAGCCGGCCGCCCGACGACGCGTGCCACCAGATCGCCGCCGACGCCAGCCCGATCACGATCAGGTTCGCCGCGTAGAGGACGACGGCGGCCGTCCTGGCGCCGTGCTCGCCGAGGGCGGAGGTCGGGAACGGCAGGAACGCGATCCCGAACAGGTAGGCGAGGTTGAGCGACATCAGCCGCCGGTCCGCGCGGACGAACCGGTCGAAGAGCTGGTGGTGGAACATCCAGTAGCGGCCGATCACCACGAAGCTGAGCGCGAAGGTGAGCATCCGGGGGAGGAGGTCGAGCAGCTGGGGACCGATCCGGTCGTCGCTCAGCACGGTGTCGGTCAGCGGGAGGACCAGCAGCGTGATGGCGATGGCGAACACGCCGTCGCTGAACGCCGTGATCCGCTCCAGCCTCGTCCCGTCCGGCCGGATCGTCGTCACCGGACCCCCTCCGTGCTCCTCGCGGCCCGGACGGCCCGCACCGGTGACCTCGCACCTAGCCTGGCCGGTGTGACGGGCACGGTGCGGGCGGTGCGGTTCCACGCGACGGGCGGTCCGGAGGTGCTGCGCGTCGAGGACGTCGTCGTGCGCGAGCCCGGACCCGGCGAGGTCCGGATCCGGGTGCACGCCGTCGGGCTGAACCGCTCGGAGGTCGCCTTCCGGCGCGGGACCTACCTCGACCGTCCGGTGCTGCCCGCGGGTCTGGGCAGTGAGTGCTCGGGCACCGTCCTCACGACCGGACCGGGCGTCGACGGCTGGTCGCCCGGCGACGAGGTGTGCGTGCTGCCGGCGTCGTCGCAGAACGACCATCCGGTCTACGCCGAGGAGGCCGTCGTCCCGGCCCGTGCGCTGCTGTCCCGGCCTCCCGGCCTCGACGACGAGGGTGCCGCAGCGCTCTGGATGCCGCTGCTGACGGTGTGGGGCATGACCCGGCACGCGGTCCGGCTGCGGGAGGGTGACCGGCTGGTGGTCACGGCGGCCGCGAACAGCATCGGCGCCGCGGCCCTGCAGGTCGCGCGGCACCTCGGTGTGCACGCCGTCGCGACCGTGCCCGACGACCGGCACGCCGCGGCACTGCGCGCCGCCGGTGCGGCCGAGGTCGTGACCGGCGACGACGACCTGCGTCCGGCGATCGGCGGCGACGGCGCCGACCTGGTGCTCGACGCCGAGGGCGGCCCCGGGGTGGGACGCCTGGTCCGCGCGTGCGCGCCGGGCGGCGCGGTGATCGTCCACGGTGGACTGTCGGGTGAACCGACGCCGTTGCCCGCCGCCGGGTACGCGCCCGTTTGGCTGCGCCGTTTCCACGTCCGCGAGGTCACCGGCGACGCCGCCGTGCTGGCCCGGGCGACGGCGTTCGTCCGCGCCGGTCTCGCGGCGGGGACGCTCGCCCCGCTCGTGGACCGCGTCTTCGGGATCGACGACGTCGCCGCGGCGCACGAGTACCTCGAGTCACCGGAGCGGGCCCCGGGGAAGCCGGTCCTGCGGATCGGTCAGCCGAACAGGTAGGCCACGAACAGCGCGTTCGCCAGGCCCACCACGACGCCGACGGTGCCGAGCAGGACGGCGGCCGTCGCGGTCCGCCCGACCGTAGCGCCGCATGGTCACCGTCACGGTCGTTCGCATTGCTCACGAGGTGTGTTGCGTGGTGCAATCGACTGCGGTCCGAAACGTCCGCGATCTCGCCGGGGTCCGTTCCCGGGGAAAGGCAGTGAGGTGGACGACATGTCCCGATCATCCGGTGCCGCACACGCACCGAGCCCGTTCCGCCAGCCGAAGGCCGTGTGGGCGGTGGCGTTCGCGTGCGTCATCTCGTTCATGGGGATCGGCCTGGTCGACCCGATCCTGCCGTCGCTGTCCGGCCAGCTCGGCGCGAGCCACGCCGAGGTCGAGCTGCTGTTCACCAGCTACCTCGTGGTCACCGCGATCGCGATGCTGGCGACCGGCTGGGTGTCGTCGCGGATCGGCGCGAAGAAGACGCTGATCGCCGGGCTGGTGCTGATCGTGGCGTTCGCCGCGCTGGCCGGTGCGTCGTCCGGGATCTGGGGGATCGTCGGGTTCCGTGCCGGCTGGGGGCTGGGGAACGCGCTGTTCATCGCGACCTCGCTGGCCGTGATCGTCGGCTCGGCGTCCGGCGGGTTCGCCGGGGCGATCGTGCTCTACGAGACCGCGCTCGGCCTGGGCATCGCGACCGGCCCGCTGGTCGGTGGGCTGCTCGGGAACTGGTCGTGGCGCGGGCCGTTCTTCGGCGTCTCGGCGCTGATGCTGGTCGCACTCGTGGCGACGGTCGTCCTCCTGGAGCCGACACCGGTCCCGCAGCGGAAGGCGCGCCTGTCCGAGCCGCTGACCGCGCTGCGCCACCGCGCGCTGGCGACGACCTCGGGCGTCGGCCTGCTCTACAACTGGGGCTTCTTCACGATGCTCGGCTACGCCCCGTTCCTGATGGGCGACCTCGACCCGATCACGCTGGGCTGGGTCTTCTTCGGCTGGGGTCTGCTCGTCGCGCTCTTCGCGGTCTTCGGCGCCCCGTGGCTGAAGGAGCGGTTCGGCACCGCCCGCACCCTCTACGGCGCCCTGGTCGGGATCGCGGTGCTGCTCGCCGCGATCGGACTGTTCGACACGGTCCCCGCGGTCGTGATCGTCGCGGTGATCCTCTCCGGGATCGTCGTCGGCCTGAACAACACGCTGGTCACGACGGCCGTCATGTCGATCTCGCCGGTGCCGCGGCCGACCGCGTCGGCGACCTACGGCTTCGTCCGGTTCATCGGGGGCGGGCTCGCCCCGCTCGCGGCCGGTCTGATGGCCGGTGCGGTCGGCGCGTCGGTGCCCTTCCTGATCGCCGCCGTCGTCGTGCTGGCCGGGGCGGCCCTGCTGTCCACCATCCACCGCGAGCTGGAGGCGGCCGACGCCGAGGCCGTCCAGGAGGGTGCGTCCTCCGAGCGGGCCGACGCCGAGGAGGCCGTCCGCGAGGTGCCCGGCCTGCCCGACGAGTCGATCATCGCCGAGGACGCGCTGGAGCACGACCGCCGCTGACCCGGGCCGCCGGCCACGCCGCTGATTCCGGGCCGCCGGCCACGCTGCTGATTCCGGGCCGCCGGCCGCAATGTTGATCCCGGGCCGCCGGCCACGACGCGGTGGCCGGCGCCCGGTTCACGCGCCGCCCACCAGCGCGGCGAACCGGTCGAGGTCCACGTTGCCCCCGGAGATCGTGACGCCCACCCGGGCCCCCGCGAACCGCTGCGGGTCCGCGGCGACGGCCGCCCGCAGCCCGGCGAGCGCCAGCGCCCCGGTCGGCTCGACCAGCACCTTGTACCGCGACGCGAACAGCGCCATCGTCTCGACCAGCGCCGCGTCCGGCACGGTCACGACGTCCTCGACGTGCTTGGCGATGATCGGGAAGGTGCGGTCGCCGAGGAACCGGGTCGCGGCGCCGTCGGCGATCGTGCGGGGCTGCTCGATCGTCACGATCCGCCCCGCCCGCAGGGACTGCCTGCCGTCGTCGCCGGCCTCGGGCTCGACACCGAACACCGCACAGCCCGGCGAGAGCGCCTGCGCCGCGAGCAGCGACCCGGACAGCAGCCCGCCGCCGCCGAGGCAGACGAACAGCGCGTCGAGCGGGCCGTGGTCCGCGAGCAGCTCCAGCACCGCGGTGCCCTGCCCGGCGATGACGTGCGGGTGGTCGTAGGGCGGCACCAGGGTCAGCCCCTGCCGCCCGGCGAGGTCGGCGGCGATCGCGGCGCGGTCCTCGGTGTAGCGGTCGTAGGCGACGATCTCGGCGCCGTAGCCGCGCGTCGCGGCCATCTTCGACGCCGGTGCGTCGGTGGGCATGACGATCGTCGCCGGGACGTCGAGCAGCTGCGCCGCCAGTGCGACCGCCTGGGCGTGGTTGCCCGAGGAGTACGCGACGACGCCCGCGCGCCGCTCGTCCGGCCCGAACCGGGACAGCGTGTGGAACGCGCCGCGGAACTTGAAGCTCCCCGTGCGCTGCAGGTTCTCCGCCTTCACCAGCACCGTCGTGCCGAGCTCGGCGTCGGTCAGCCGCGACGTCAGCACGGGGGTGCGGTGCGCGGTCCCGCGGAGGACCTCCGCGGCGGCGTGCACGTCGTCCGGGGTGGGCAGGTCGGTCGGGTCCGGGGTCACCCGGACAGCTTCCGGCCCCCGATCCTGTCCGATCAAGCCCGTTACGGTCCGTCCCCGAACGGGTGTAACGAGTCACTTGTCCGGATCGCTGTAGGGGACAGGCTCCCCCCTTCCCCGAGAGGACCCCCGATGCGCCTGCGCACCCTCCCCGCCGCAGCACTGCTCGCCGTCGCCGCCACCGTGCCGATGGCCGGTGCCGCCTTCGCCCAGGACCGCGACTGCGCCGACTTCGCGAGCCAGGCCGACGCCCAGGCCGCGCTGCAGCCCGGCGACCCGGAGCGGCTGGACCAGAACGACAACGGAGTCGCCTGCGAGTCCCACGACTACGGCTCGGCGGCCACCGCCACGGCCGCCTCGACCGGCTCCGGCGACACACCGTCGCAGGTCACCGCCACCCCGGTCGGCGGGGTGGAGGCCGGTGGCGGCCCGGCGGACCTGCTGCCGCTCGCGTTCGGTGCGGTCGCCGCGGGTGGGATCGGGGCCGTCGCGGTGCGGCGGGTCGCGAGCCGGCGTGGCTGAACCGCGCCCCGCAGGACCGCGGACACCGTCGCGCGGCGCGGCGGCGTGAGCACCCGCCACCCGCCCGCCGCACGGCGACCGGCCGTGCCCGGCGCCGCCGCGGGCCGGGCCCGGGTGCCGATGCGCCCGGCCCGGGGGCGGCGCCGGCGGTCGGCCGTCCGCGTCGCGGGCGTGACCACGCTGCTCGGGCTCGCGATGCTCGTCGCGGACCCGGCCGGCGCGCCGGAACCGGCGGCGTCGGAGCAGGTCGGCGGTCCGGCCGCACCGCCGTCGGCGGGGGACCGGCCACCGGCCGGGCTGCTGCCGGCGGGCGCGGAGCCGCGGGCGGAGTCGGCGCCGGTGCGCCTGCGGGTCGACCGGCTCGGCCTGGACACCGGGCCGGTGCCGCTCGGCCTGCTCGGCGACGGATCGCTGGAGGTCCCGGCCGATGCCGGGACGGTCGGCTGGTACACCGGCGGGCCCACACCCGGCGAGCGCGGACCGGCCGTGCTCGCCGCGCACGTCGACTGGAAGGGACTCCCGGGCGCGTTCGCGGAGCTGCACACGCTGGTGCCCGGGGACCGGATCCGGGTCGACCGCGCCGACGGGAGCACGGTGACGTTCGCCGTCCGGCACACCGGGCAGTACCCCAAGGACGCGTTCCCGACCGGGGAGGTCTACGGCGACCTGGACCATGCCGCGCTCCGGTTGATCACCTGCGGCGGCGCGTTCGACCGGTCGGCCGACAGCTACACCGACAACGTCGTCGTGTTCGCCGACCTGGTGTCCTGACCCGGCCTCAGCGACGCCGCCCGGTGCCCCGGCCGGGCGGCGCCGTGAGCGGGTCCTCCGGCCAGGCGTGCTTCGGGTAGCGGCCGCGCAGCTCGGCCCTGACCTGCGGGTACCCGGTCGCCCAGAACGACGACAGGTCCGCCGTCACCGCCGCCGGGCGCCCGGCGGGGGAGAGCAGGTGCAGCACCACCGGCACCCGTCCGCCCGCGACGGCGGGGGAGCCGGTCCAGCCGAAGACCTCCTGCACCTTCACCGGCAGCGCGGGCGCCTCGCCCGAGTAGTCGAGCGCGATCCGGGACCCGGACGGCACGAGGAGGCGTTCCGGGGCGAGCTCGTCGATGCGTCCGGCGAGCCCACCCACCCGGCCGGCCGCGTACGCCCGCAACGCCTGCCCGGCGTCGACCCTGGCCAGGTCGGCGCGCCGCCGCGCGGTCGCGAGCGGGCCCGCGAGCCAGCCGGCGGGATCGGCGGCGGAGTCGAGCAGCGCGTCCTCGGCGACGTCCGGCCAGGGCTCGCCCAGGGTGCGGTGCAGGAAGCCGAGCCGTTCGGCCAGCGACCGCGCGGCCGCCCCCCAGCGCAGCAGTCCGGTGCCCTCGGCGCGCAGGCCCGCGACCAGCGCCGCGCGCACCGCGCCGGCGTCCGGCCGCGGGTCCGGGCGCTCCTCCAGCACGATCGCGCCGAGCCGACGGACCGTCCTGGCCCGGACGTCGCCCGACTCCCACACCACCTCCGCCCCGTCGACGAGCAGCGCGGTCCCGGCCCGTTCGGCGGTCTCGCGGTCGGTCGCCGCGGCCAGCCGGACGCGACCGTGCACCTGCCCCGGGCGCCGGTCCGCGACGGCGACGGCGAGCCACTCCGCGTCGCGCAGCGGACCGGACGGCACCTCGGCCGCGGTGCCACCGGCCATCAGGTACACCCCGGACCCGGCCTCCCGGCGGCGGGCGAGACGCTCGGGATGGGCGAACCCGGTCACCAGCGCGACCGGGTCCCCGTGGTCCGCAGCGGGCCGCCGGCGGTTCCCGCCGGTGCCCGCGTCACCGTCACCGGAGCCGTCGCGCCCCGTGCGGTGCAGGGACCGGGCCAGCCGGTCCCGCTCGCCGCGCCAGCGCCGGGCACCCGGAGCGTCCCCGGACCGCAACCGGGAGAGGGCCGTGGCCAGGTCGGCTTCCCGCCCGGCGAGGGTGTCGTCGTCGAGCACCGCGACGATGCCCGCCACCTCGCGCGGGTCGATCCCGGCTGCCGCACCGTCGAGCAGCGCGCGGGCCAGCCGCGGGTGCAGGCCCTGTGCCGCGATCCGGCGGCCCCGGGCGGTGACCGACCCGGCGGCGTCGAGAGCCCCGAGCGCGGTCAGCACGTCCCGGCCGGCGGCGAGCGGGCCCGGCGGCGGCGCGTCCCACCACCGCAGGCCGGCCCCGTCCGGGGTGCCCCAGACGGCGAGGTCCAGCGCGAGCGCGGTGAGGTCCGCGATCCGGATCTCCGGATCGGGGGCGTCGGCGAGCACCTCGCCCTCGGGCCAGCAGCGGTAGGCGTGCCCGGGAGCCTCCCGCCCGGCGCGCCCTGCCCGCTGGACCGCGACCGCCCGTGACACCCGCCGGGTGACCAGCCCGGACAGCCCGCGCCGGTGGTCGGTGTGCGGCACCCGCGCCAGCCCCGAGTCGACGACGGCGCGCACCCCCGGCACGGTCAGGCTCGACTCGGCGACGGCGGTGGCCAGGACGACCCGGGCCCGCGGGCCCTCCCGCAGCGCCGCGTCCTGCTCGGCCGCGGGCAGCCGCCCGTGCAGCGGGAGGACGTCGGCGTCGAGGTCGTCCAGCCCGCGCAGTGCCGAGGCGACCCGGTCGATCTCGGCGACCCCGGGCAGGAACGCGAGCACCGACCCGTGCACGCGCGCCCGCCGCACCGCACGGACGACGGTGGCCTCGGTCCGCTCGTCGCGGACCGGTGGGACATGGGTGACGTCGACGTCGAACGTGCGCGCCGCGACCTCCAGCACCGGGGCCGGCCGGTCGCCGTCGCCGAGCAGTGCGGCGGGGCGGGCGGCGGCGAGGGTGGCCGAGGTGGCGAGCAGCCGCAGGTCCGGGCGCAGCCCGTCGCGGGCGTCGAGCAGCAGGGTGAGCAGGAGGTCGGCGTCGAGGTGCCGCTCGTGCACCTCGTCCAGCACCACCGCCGACACCCCCGCCAGCTCCGGGTCGGCGGCGAGGCGGCGCAGCAGCAGCCCCGAGGTCACGACCTCGACCCTCGTGTCGGGCCCGGACCGGGCGTCGCCGCGGACGCGGTAGCCGACCGGCCCGCCGACCTCGGTCCCGAGCAGCGACGACATGCGGGCGGCCGCGGCGCGGGCCGCCACCCGGCGCGGTTCGGCGACCACGACCCGGCCCGGCGGTGCCGGGCCGGATCCGGTCAGCCCGGCCAGCGCGAGCGGGACCAGCGTCGTCTTGCCGGTGCCGGGCGGCGCGACCAGCACACCCGCCCCGCGGTCGTCGAGGGTGCGGACCAGCTCGTCGAGGACGGCGGTGACGGGCAGGTCGGGCAGCGGGGAGGCCATCACCGGCCAGTATCCCCGGGCCGCGTGATCAGCCCGCGAAGAGCGGCACGGTGCGGCCGGTCGAGCGCCCGTCCGGGTGCAGCAGCCGGCCCATCCGCTTGCGGGTCCGCAGGATCACCGAGGTGTCGACGATCTCCGCCGCCGGGACCGCGTGCTCGATCGCCGACTGCATCCCGACCAGCTCCGGCAGCGTGTGCGTCCACGCGGTGACCAGGAAGTTGGCCGGGCCGGTCAGCGACAGGCACAGCCGGACGCGCGGGTCGCCGCGGATCCGGCGGACCGCGTCGGCGACGTCGTCGGTGGGCAGCCGGATCCACCAGGTCACGCAGATCGGCCAGCGGGTCAGCAGCTGCGCGACCTCGCAGCGGAACACCAGTGACCCGGACCGGACCAGCGCGGCGAGCTGACGGCGCACCGTGGACGCCGGGCGCCCGATACGGGCGGCGATCTCGGCGGCACCGGCGCGGCCGTCGGCCCCCAGCTCCCGCACGATCGGCCGGTGCACCGGGCCGAGCAGGTCGACCGGTTCGCCGGCATCCCGCCCGTCGGCCTGCCGCAGCTCCCGCACGGCGTCGATCTGGGCCGCGTCCAGAGCGTCGAGCCGCCAGCGGCTGCCCTCGAGATGGACGCCGGCGGCCAGGTGCGTCCGTGTCGACGCGACCCCCGGGACCCGGGCGAGCCGGTCCAGCACCAGCCCGGACAGCTCCGCGAACGACGGCGCGTTCACGGTCAGCAGCAGGTCCCGGCCGCGGGCCGCGTGCTCGATCGTCATCACCGGCGGCTCCTCCTGGAGGGCCGCCACCACCTCGTCGAGCCGTCCCGGCGCGCAGTCGATCTCGACGAGCGCGACCTGCATGACGTCCTCGCGCACGACCGGGTAGCCGGTCACCCAGGCCAGACCCGCCTCCCGCAGGCGCTCCCAGCGCCGGGCCAGCGTGACCGGTGCGGCGTCGAGGACCGGGGCGAGCCCGCTCCAGCTCGCGCGCGGATGGAGCTGGAGGGCGTGCACGAGCGCGAAGTCGTCCTCGGACAGCTGGTGGTGCACGGATCCCTCGCAGTCGCCGGCTTCGAGATCGGATCCGTCGATGGTACGAGGCCGGACGAGCGCGCCCGCAGACTTCGCGGACCGGCGGCCGGGCGACGGGGCCAGGCCGCGAGGACACGAGGGGATCGCATGGATCTGTCCGACGACGCCCGATCGCTGCACCCGGACCTGGTGGCGCTGCGCCGCGCGCTGCACCGCGAGCCCGAGATCGGCCTGGAGCTGCCGCGCACCCGTGACCGGGTGCTCACCGCACTGCAGGGACTCCCGCTGGAGATCACCGAGGGGACGGCGACGACGTCGGTGACCGCCGTCCTGCGCGGCACCGCGACCCGTGACGGCGCCGGCCCGGTCGTGCTCCTGCGCGGCGACATGGACGGTCTGCCGGTCGCCGAGAACAGCGGCGAGGACTTCGCGGCCGGCACCGGCACCATGCACGCCTGCGGCCACGACCTGCACACCAGCGCCCTCGTGGGGGCCGCGCAGCTGCTCTGCGCGCACCGCGACCGGCTGGCGGGCGACGTCGTGTTCATGTTCCAGCCCGGCGAGGAGGGCTGGGACGGCGCCGGCCGGATGATCGACGAGGGCGTGCTCACCGCCGCAGGCCGCCGGGCCGACCACGCGTACGGGCTGCACGTCTTCGCGAACCGGCTGCCCGCGGGCGTCGTCACGACCCGGCCGGGGGTGTTCCTGTCCGCCTCGCACGGTCTCGACGTCACCGTGCACGGCGCCGGCGGGCACGGGTCCAACCCGCACACCGCGCGCGACCCGATCGCCGCCGCCGCGGAGATGATCACCTCGCTGCAGACGATGGTGACCCGGCGCTTCGACATGTTCGACCCGGTGGTGCTGACCGTCGGCGTCGTGCGGGCCGGAACCCGGCGCAACGTCATCCCGGAGACCGCGCGGTTCGAGGCGACCGTGCGCAGCTTCTCCGACGCGCACGCCCGGCTGCTCCCGCAGCTGGTCCGCGAGGTGTGCGACGGCGTCGCCGCCGCACACGGCGTCCGCGCCGAGGTCGGGTGGACCGACGAGTACCCGCGCACCGTCAACGACGCCGGCGAGGTCGGTTTCGCCGCGGAGGTCTGCGCCGGGCTGCTCGGCGAGGAGCGCTTCGCCATCGCCACCGACCCGGTGAGCGGGTCGGAGGACTTCTCCCGGGTCCTCGACGCGATCCCCGGTGCGTTCCTCGGGATGGGCGCCTGCCCGACCGGGACGGACCCGGCGGGCGCGCCGATGAACCACTCGCCGCTGGCCCGGTTCGACGACGCCGTGCTCGGCGACGCCGCCGCCCTGCACGCCTCGCTCGCCGCGGCCCGGCTGGGGGTGCCCGCATGAGCACCCGGGACTCCGAGCGCACCGACCGGCGTCGCACCATCCTCGGGATCGGTACCGGCAACGCCATGGAGTGGTTCGACTGGAACGTCTACGCGACGTTCTCGGCGTTCTTCGCCCCGCAGTTCTTCGCCGGTGACGATCCCGGCGCGGCGCTGCTCAAGACGCTCGCCGTGTTCGCCGTCGGCTTCGTCGCGCGGCCGTTCGGCGGGTGGGTGTTCGGCGCGATCGCCGACCGCCGCGGCCGGAAGCTGTCGATGGCGCTGTGCGTCGCGACCGCCGCCGTCGGCAGCCTGGTGATCGGCCTGACCCCGACCTACGCGACGATCGGGCTCGCCGCGCCGCTCGTGCTGCTGGTCGCCCGGCTGGCCCAGGGCCTCGCCCACGGCGGCGAGCTGCCCGCCGCGCAGACCTATCTGGCCGAGATGGCACCCCGGCAGCGGCGCGGCCTGTGGTCGAGCCTGATCTACGTCTCCGGCACGGTCGGGATCCTCGCCGGCACCGTGCTCGGGGCCGTGCTGGCCGGCACGCTCACGGCCGGGCAGATGGCGTCCTGGGGCTGGCGGGTGCCGTTCCTCCTCGGTGGCGTGTTCGGGCTGTACGCCCTGGTCATGCGCCTGCGGATGCGCGAGTCCGACACCTACGTGGAGGAGAGCTCCCGGGAGGCAGGCACCACCGGGGGACCGTCGTTGCTGCGCCGGGTGTTCTCCCGGCCGAAGGCGCTGGCCCGGGTGGTGTTCCTGACCAGCGGGATCACCGTCGTCTACTACGTCTGGTCGGTGGCCGCCCCGGCGTACGCGATCACCGCCCGTGGGGTGGCCCCGGCCGCGTCGTTGTGGGCGGGTGCCGCCGCGCTGACGATCTTCATGCTGCTGCTGCCCGCGTGGGGTGCTGCGTCGGACCGGTTCGGCCGCCGCCGCACCCTGCTCGTCCCCGGGGCGTTGCTGGTCGTCCTGCTGTTCCCGCTGGACGCGATGATCTCCGACGGCCCGACGCTGTTCGTCGCGATGACGGTCGCGCTCGTCCTGATCGGCGCGCCCTGCGCGATCGCCCCCGCGCTCTACGCCGAGCTCTTCCCGACCGGGATCCGGGCGGCCGGGCTCGGTGTGCCGTACTCGGTGTCGGTCGCGCTGTTCGGCGGGACGGCGCCGTACCTGCAGACGCTGTTCGCGGAGATCGGCAGGCCGGGCCTCTTCCTCGCCTACTCGGCCGGGTTGCTGGTGGTCTCCGGGGTGGCCGTGTACCTGCTGCCGGAGACGCGCGGCATCGACCTCGCCTCGGCCGGTGCGGAGGAACCGGCCGAGGCGACGCGCTGATTCCGTTCCGGTCAGTTCCCGGCGGTGCCGGTGCCGGTGGCCGACGACGGGGCCGGGGTGACCGTGTCCGACGACTCCGTGACCGGGTACTCCGCAGACGGGTAGCCGGTGGCCTCCGGGCCGGCGGTGACGGGAACGTCCGTGACGTCGGCGATGGGCGTCTCGACCGGCTGGACCGTGGACCCGTCGAGCACGAAGCCGCCGCCCGACCACGTCCAGGTCCAGGTCTGGCTGCCGGTCGGGCCGCCGGTCGCGGTGTCGGTCGCCTCGAAGACCCGGACACCGGTCGTCAGCGACCCGGTGCCCAGGGCGAACGACGACGCGTCGAACTCCGGGGTGCCGGTGCTGCCGGTCGGCGGGGCCGGGACGGGCAGCTCGGCGAGGACGGAGCCGGTGTCGTCGAGCAGCTGGACCGACTGCTGCGTGGCGTCGCCGGAACCGCACTCGAGGAGGACGGCGGTCTCGGCCCGGCCGTCGCCGTCGACGTCGCCGGTGGTGACGGCGGCCAGCTCGGCCGGGCTGCCGTCGGACGCGCTGCCGCGTCCGCCGGAGAGCGTCACGGTCCCGCACGGGACGGTGTAGGTGCCGTCGGCCGGGTCGAACGGGGCGGGGCTCCCGGTACCGGCCTCGGTCCCGGTACCGGCCTCGGTCCCGGTGTCGGTGCCGGCGTCGGTCGCGGTGTCGGTGCCGGAGGTGCCCGGGGTGCCCGGGGCGGGAGAGGTGCCGTTCCCGGCGGGCGGGGTGGAGCCGGAGCCACCCGGGGCGTGGACGGCGGCGTCGCCGTCACGGTCGCCGTGCGAGGTCGCGGGCCGCGAGAACGGACGGTGCCGCCACGGGTCGACCAGCGTGTAGTTCCGGATCTCGACGCTGCTGGTCAGCACGACCGACACGTTCGTCTCCGAGAACGACACCCAGGTCGGTCCGGTGTAGACGGCGCCGTAGAACGTCGGTGCGGCCGACAGCGGGTTGCCGCACGAGCAGCGCACCACCGGCACGCCCCACCGGTCGACGAACACGGCGGTGCCGGCCTGCAGCACCGACGGGAACGGGGTCGCGACGCCGTTCACGTAGCCGTGGTTGGTGACCAGGGTGTCGGCCCGCAGCACGACCGGGGTGAGGCCTGCGACGTAGCCGTCGATCTGGGAGGTGCCCAGGCCGAGCGCCCCCGCCCAGGCGGTGGCCTTGCCCGGGTTGTCCCGCAGGTACCCGGTGAGCGACGCGGCGTCGCAGGTGCCGTCGCTGCGGGTCCCGCCGTAGAGGCCCGCGGTGTCACCGGCGACGCTCCCGCCGGAACCGGCCGGGGCGACCACCCCGGTGGCGTCGGCACCGACGGCGGGCATGAACGGGTTGGCGCCCGCGGTGCCCACCGGCTCCCGCACGACCTGGGCGTAGGCCGGACCGGCCAGGGAGACGAACAGGGCGCCGGCGACGGTCAGCGCCAGCGCGGCGGCGACGACCAGGACGGCCCAGGTCGGGACGCCGCGGCGGCGCGGCCCGGCGGCGGGGTACGGGTGGTGGAACAGGGCGGGTCCCGGGTGGGGACGGTGCTGCGGCGGCATCGGTCGGGTCATGTCCGGCTCTCTCTGCGGCGAGGGTGGGTCGGGCGGTCGGGCGGTCGGGCGGTCGTCACCGCGGCCGGACCAGGCGGGTGCACCGGTCGGGCGCCCGGGGTGTCGCAGGCGGAGTAACGGCCGTTAGCCCCGTTAGTCGAAATTGGGGACCGGGGCCGATGACCTAGATTCGTGAGCGACCGCAACGACGCCGTCCAGCCAGTCCTCGGAGGTGCGATGAGTTCCCCGCCCACGACCGACACCGACACCGACACCGAACGGGTCGCCGACGCCACCCGTGCCGTCGTCGCCGCACACGATCCGCGCACCGCACCCCGAGCGGAGCTGTTCGGGGCCCTCTACGACGCCGGCCTGGCCTGGGTGCACCACCCGGAGGGGCTCGGTGGTCTCGGCCTGTCCCGCGGACTGCAGGCGGTGGTCGACGGGATCGTCACCGACGCGGGCGGCCCGCGGATGTTCGCCGTCAACCCGATCGGCTACGGGATGGGCGCGCCCACCGTCGTCGAGTACGCACCGGACCGCGAGCAGGCCGCCGCGTGGCTCCGGCCGATGGCCACCTGCGAGGAGATCTGGTGCCAGCTGTTCAGCGAGCCGGGCGCCGGGTCCGACGTCGCCGGGCTCGCGACCTCCGCCGTCCGTGACGGCGACGAGTGGGTGCTCAACGGGCAGAAGGTGTGGACCACGCTCGCGCACGTGGCGCGGTGGGGGATGGTCGTCGCCCGTACCGACCCGGACCGCCCGAAGCACCGCGGCCTGACCTACTTCGTGATCGACATGGAGCAGCCGGGCGTGGAGGTGCGCCCGCTGCGGCAGATGACCGGGCAGGCCGAGTTCAACGAGGTCTACCTGCACGACGCCCGGGTCCCGGACGCGCACCGGCTCGGCGAGGTCGGCGCCGGCTGGCGGGTCGCGATCACGACCCTGATGAACGAGCGCACCGCGATCGGCGGGGTCACCGGCAGGCGGGGCAGCGGCGTGATCGCCGAGGCGCTCGGGCTCTGGGCCGAGCACCCCGACCGGCACACCCCGGTGCTGCGCGACCGGCTGGCCCGGCTCTGGACCCGCGCCGAGGCGCACCGGCTGACGCTGGCCCGGGCCCGGCGCACCGCCACCGCGGGGCAGCCCGGCCCCGAGGGGTCGGTGTCCAAGCTGGTCGGGGCCGAGCTGAACCAGGAGGTCTACGAGTTCTGCATGGACCTGCTCGGCCCGGACGCCCTGCTCTACGACGACTGGACGATGCACCGCGCGGACGGCGGCGGCCGGGTGCACGCCGATCCCGGCTCCACCCTGCAGCAGCGGTTCCTGCGCTCGCGCGCGAACACCATCGAGGGCGGGACCTCGGAGGTCATGCGCAACATCCTCGGCGAGCGGGTCCTCGGCCTGCCCGGCGAGCCGCGGTCGGACTCCGACCGCCCGTGGAAGGAGGTCCCCCGTGGCTGAGCCGCAGGAGTTCGACGTCACCGACGAGCAGCAGGAGCTGCGGGCCGGCCTGCGCCGGTTCGCCGAGCGGGCACACGACGAGACGGTGCTGCGCGCGCTGATCGACACCGGCGAGGGCTACGACCGTGCCCTGTGGGCCCGGCTCGGCGGGGAGCTGGGGGCACTCGCCCTCGCCGTCCCCGAGGAGCTCGGCGGGGCCGGCGGCACCTGCGTCGACCAGGCGGTCGCGGCCGAGGAGCTCGGCGCGGCGCTGGTCACCGGACCGCTGCTGGGCACCGTCGGGCTGGCCGTCCCGGCCCTGGTCGCCGCGCCGGCGTCGGCGGCACGGGACGCGCTGCTGCCCGAGCTGGCCGAGGGCACCCGGACCGCCGCCCTGGTCGCGCCCCTGACGGTGCCCTACGACGCCGCGACCGCGGCCGCCGTCTCCGCCGACGACGGGCGGCTCACCGGCACCGTCGACCACGTGCCGGACGCGGCTGCCGCCGACGTCCTGCTCGTCGCCGCGGCCGGGCCCGACGGCCCGGTGCTGGCCGCCGTCGACCAGGGCACCGCCGGGGTGACGGTCACGCCCCGCGGCTCGCTCGACCTCACCCGCCGGATCGCCCGGGTCGACCTCGACGGGGCGCCGGCCACGGTGCTCGCCACCGGCGACGACGCCGACCGCGCCCTGCGGCACGCGTTCCGCACCGCCGGGGCACTGCTCGCCGCCGAACAGACCGGCATCGCGCAGCGGCTGCTCGACCTCACCGTCGGCTACGCGAAGGAACGGCTCCAGTTCGGCCGTCCGATCGGGTCCTTCCAGGCGGTGAAGCACCGGTGCGCGGACATGCTCGTCGGCGTCGAGCACGCCCGCACCACCGCACTGCACGCGGCCTGGTCCGTCGCGTCCGGTGTGGACGACCCCGATCTCGCGGTGTCGATCGCCCAGGCCACCTGCTCGGAGGTCTGCTACCGGGTCGCCGCGGACACCGTGCAGCTGCACGGCGGGATCGGGTTCACCTGGGAGCACCCGGCGCACCTGTACTACAAGCGCGCCGTCGCCGACGCGGCCCTGCTCGGGTCCGCCGAGGCGCACCGGGAGCGGATCGCCGCCGCGGTGCTCGACGCCCTGGACGCCGGCGCGGTGCCCGCTCCGAAGGTCGCCACCGGCTGAGGGCCGCCGGGGCCCGGGCTCACAGCGCGTGCAGCCCGGGTTCCCGGTCCGGCACCACGAACGACGCCGCCGTGCCGACCGGGGCGTCCCGCTCCGACACCCTCTCCACGGTCCGGAAGTCGGCGCGCAGCTGCTGCGGCTCGAACCGGGCGAGGACGTAGCCGCGCCGGTCGACGCGGAAACGCAGGTGCGGGTCGTCCCCGCCGTCGCCGTCGTCCTCGCCGCCACCGTCCCCGTCGTCCCCGCCGTCACTGCCGTCGCCGCCGGAGGTCACCGAGGTGGTGACCAGCTCGGTCCCGACGACGGGGCCGTCCGGCTCGTCGGGGTCGGCGGGCAGCTCGTTGGCGTGGTGCACGTGCTCGTCCCCGGTGAGGACGACGGCGTTGCGCACCCCGGCGTCCACCCACCCCTGCTGGATGCGCCCCCGGGACTCCGGGTGCTCGTCCCACGTCTGGCGCTTGCCGCCGCCGGAGCGGGGCGCGAAGAAGACCTGCTGGCCCAGCACGTCCCAGCCCGCGGTGGAGGCGCGGAAGCCGTCGAGCAGCCAGCGCTCCTGTTCCGCGCCGGTGATGGAACCGCCCTTCATCCGGTACTGCCGGGTGTCGAGCATGTGGAAGGTCGCGAGCGAGCCCCACCCGATGCGGCGGTACAGCTGCAGGTCCGGCCCGCGCGGCACCGACGCCCGGCGCAGCGGCATGTGCTCCCAGTACGCGCGGAACGCCGCGGCCCTGCGGTCGGGGGAGACGCTCCCGTCGCCACCCGCCCAGTTGTTGACGACCTCGTGGTCGTCCCACACGACGACCCAGGGCGCGACGGCGTGCGCGGCCAGCAGGTCGGGATCGGACTTCTGGTGGGCGTGGGTCCGCCGGTAGCCGGCGAGATCGGTCGGTTCCGGGCCGCCGGTCTCCCGGACGTCGCCGTCGTCGGCCTCGTAGAAGTAGTCGCCGAGGTGCAGGACGAGGTCGGGCTCGTCGGCGGCGAGCGCCCGGTAGGCGGTGAAGTACCCGGCCCCGAACTTCGCGCAGGACGCCGTCGCGACCGTGAGGGCCGGTACGGCCGCGTCCGGCGCCGGCGCGGTCCGGGTGCGCGCGGCGGGAGACAGGTGCGTCCCGGTGCGGAACCGGTAGAAGTACTCCCGCCCCGGGGCGAGGCCGCCCGGCTCGGCGTGGACGGTGTGCGCCTCCTGCGCCGTCGCGGTCTCGGTGCCGCGCCGGACGACCCGGGTGAAGCCCTCGTCCTCGGCCAGCTCCCACTCGACGTCGACCGCCCGGTCCGGCATCCCGCCGCGGCCGTCCTCGGCGTCGGGCCGGGGCGCGAGCCGGGTCCAGAGGACCACCCCGTCCGGCGCCGGGTCGCCGGACGCGACGCCGAGGGTGAACGGGTCGGGGAGCGCGGGTGCGCGCGGCACGACACCGGGGAGTGCGCCGGACAGCGCACCGCCGAGCGCGCCGAGCAGCACCGTTCGGCGTGGTAGCCGGGGCACGGGGTCTCCTTCCGTCGCGTCGACCCATGATCCGTGCCCGGGTGCCGGGGGCCCGCGCGCACGCGCCGCACGGGGCGACCTCGGTCGGATGAACAAGTGTGAACCAGATCACATTACGGGCGAAGCCGAACCGTCTGCGTGGCCGGCGGCGAACGGTAGGGCACGGATCGCGCGACGGGGTGTCGCGACAGGGTGTCGCGGCATCCGGCACCACCCTCGCGCCCGGCCGGCGTCCGTCTCCGATGGTCGTCGATGTCGGGTAAATGCGATGAGGGGTAACACAGAGGAAACCTGCGACGAATTCGACCGGCAGAGACGGGTTCCGCTCGGGGGGAGGTACCGGGGATGCCGATTCGGCAGGCCGCGGAACGGATCATCGTTTCCCGTCCGGGGACGGATCCGGAACAGGACGTCGAGAACGAGATCTGCGCCCTCATCGGTGAGATGACCGGTTTCCCGGTGGCGCCGACCGATCATTTCTTCGCCGACGCCGGAGCGGACTCCATGCTGCTCGCCCGCTTCTGTGCGCGGGTCCGCGGACGGCCGGGGATGCCGCACGTGTCGATGACCGACGTCTACACGCACCCGACGGCCCGAGGGCTCGCGACGGCCCTGGCCGGGGCGGGGCGGGCAGGCGGGCCGGACGCGGCGGGCGTCGTGCAGGAGGGCTACCGGGCGATCCTCGCCGACCTGCTGAAGGCGGAGGTGCGGGTGGACGCGGACGTGTTCACCGACCTCGGCGCGGACTCGATGACGATGACCCGGTTCTGCGCCCGGGTGCGGCACCGCGACGACCTGCCCGACGTGTCGATGACCGACGTCTACGCGCACCCGACCCCGGCCGGTCTGGCCGCTGCGCTCGCCCGGGAGGGCGCCGGCCCCGAACCGCCCACGACGGCGGTGCGGCCCGATCCGGCACCGCCCGTCTCGTCCGTGGCCTACGTGCTGTGCGGCGCCGCCCAGCTCCTGACCTTCGTGCTCTTCACCGTGGCCTACGGGACGGTGCTCGGCACGGCCTACCTGTGGATCGCGCAGGGGGCCGGGCTCGTGGACTTCTACCTCCGCTCGCTGGTCGCCGTCTCGCTCGCCTTCGCGGTGTTCGCGGTGCTGCCGATCGTCGCCAAGTGGCTGCTCGTCGGCCGGTGGACCGAGCGGGAGATCCGGTTGTGGAGCGCAGGCTACTTCCGGTTCTGGCTGGCCAGGTCGCTGGTCCGCACCAACCCGCTGCTCCTGGTCGCCGCGGGTTCGCCCTTGCTGCCGCTCTACCTGCGGCTGCTGGGTGCCCGGATCGGCCCGGGGGTCGTGATGCTGTCCCGGTTCGTGCCGGCCTGTCCCGACCTGCTGACCATCGGTGCGGGCACCGTGCTCCGCAAGGACTCGGTGCTCACCTGCTACCGCGCCGAACCGGGGATCATCCGGACGGGCCGCGTCGTGCTCGGTGCCGACGTGGTCGTCGGCGAGGCCGCCGTCGTCGACATCGGCAGCGAGATCGGCGACGGCGGCAGGCTCGCCCACTCGTCGTCGCTCCACACCGGCCAGCGGATCCCGGCGGGCGAGACCTGGTGGGGCACTCCGGGACGGCAGGGTGGTGGCGACCCGGGCGGTCCGGCGACGACGCCGAGCGGGTCGCTGCGCCGCGGCGCCTACGCGGCCGGTCAGCTGCTGACGCTGTTACTGGTCTGGCTGCCGCTGAGCACCGGGGTCGTCGACGCGGCGCTGCTGCGCATCCCGACGTTCGACACGGTCCTCGGGGTGGCGACGGTCCCGCACGACACGCTGCTGTTCTACCTGGAGGTGCTCGCGCTGTCGGGGGTCCTGATGCTCGTCGGCATCGTCGCCGGCCTCGTCAGCGCGACGGTGCTCGCCCGGCTGCTCACGGCCGGCACCGTCGAGGGGCGGATCCACCGGCTCTACGGGTTCCGCTACACCCTGCACCGGATGGTGATCCGGACGACCAACATCAGGTTCTTCACGTACCTGCTGGGCGACAGTTCCTACATCGTCGGGTATCTGCGGCTGATCGGTCACGACCTCCGGCTGCGACCCCAGACGGGAACCAATTTCGGAACGGCGGTCAAGCACGAGACCCCGTTCGCGAGTTCGATCGGGACCGGGACGATGGTCGCCGACGGCCTGTCCATCGTCAATGCGGACTATTCGTCGACCGCATTCGTGGTCTCGCGCACCCGGCTGGGCGCGAACAGCTTCCTCGGCAACAGGATCGTCTATCCCGCCGGCGCCCGGGTGGGCGACGACTGCCTCATCGCGACCAAGACCCTCGTCCCGACGGACGGGCCGGTCCGCAGCGGCGTCGGCCTGCTCGGCTCACCGCCCTTCGAGATCCCGCGCACGGTGCGCCGGGACTCCGCGTTCGGTCACCTGGAGAGCGGGCTCGACCTGCACGAGCGGCTGCGCCGCAAGAACCGCTACAACCGGCGCACCATCGGCGTCGCCCTGCTGTTCCGCTGGGGCGGCCTGTTCGGGATCACCTTGCTGACGTTGCTGCTCGCCGACGTCCTCGTGCCGCCCGGGCCGGTCGCGGTCGGCATCCTGATGGTCGTCTCGCTGCTGTTCACGATGGTCTACACCGTCGCGGTCGAGCGGCTGGCGACCGTGTTCCACCCGCTGCATCCCCGTTTCTGCTCGGTCTACGACCCGTACTTCTGGTGGCACGAGCGCTACTGGAAGCTCGTGGTCCAGGGCTGGGACCGGATGCTCGCCGGTACCCCGTTCAAGAACGTCGTGTCCCGCGCCCTCGGCGTCCGCATCGGCCGGCGGGTGTTCGACGACGGGTGCGCCCTGACGGAGCGGACCCTGGTCACGATCGGCGACGAGGCGGTGCTCAACGCCGGATCCGTCATCCAGTGCCACTCCCAGGAGGACGGCACCTTCAAGTCGGAGCGCATCACCGTCGGCAACGGCGCCTGCCTCGACGTCGGAGCCTTCCTGCACTACGGCTCCGTCGTCGGCGACGGGGCCCGGATCGGCTGCGACGCCTTCCTGATGAAGGGCGAGGAGGTGCCGGCCGGGGACGTCTGGGAGGGCAACCCGGCCCGCGCCGCCCGTCCCACCCGCCACGCACCCGCTCCCGGACCCGCACCGCTCCCCGCAGGACCGAACCACCACCACATGGGGGGAGAACGATGACCGGATCACTGCTGGGGGTGCGACTGCACCCCGGACCCCCGCCCGTCCTGGCCTCCGGCTCCGCGGGCGACGCGAGCGACTGGTGCGAACGGAACGGCGACGCACTGGGCGACCTCGTCGACGAACACGGCGCCGTCGTGGTCCGGGGCCTCGGCCTGCGGACGGTCGCCGACGTCGCCGGCGTCGCCGCCCGGCTCGGCGGCGCCGCCTACACCGAGCGCGAGGCCGTCGCCGCCCGCACCCTGCTCGCCGACGGTGTCCACTCGTCCACGCCGTGGCCCGCGCGGCAGCCCATGTGCCCGCACCACGAGCTGTCCTACGTGCTCGAGACGCCGGCCACGCTGATGTTCGCCTGCCTGCGGGCACCGGCGTCGGGTGGCGCGACCCCGCTGGTCGACACCGCACGGGTCGTCGACGAGCTGCCGGGCGCGCTGGTCGACCGGATCCAGCGCGACGGCTGGCTGCTCGTCCGCAACTACGGCGACCAGATCGGGGCGTCCTGGACGCAGGCGTTCGGCACCACCGACCGGGACGAGGTCGAGCGCTACTGCCGGGCGAACGCGATCGCGACCGAGTGGACGACGGGCGGCGGTCTGCGCACCCGGCAGCGCCGGCACGGCGTGCTGGTCCACCCGGCCACCGGGGAGCGCGTCTTCTTCAACCAGATCGCGTTCCTGTCGGAGTACGCCATGGACCCGGAGGTGCGCGAGTTCCTCGTCGAGCTGCACGGTCCGGACGGGCTGCCGTTCACGACCCGGTTCGGCGACGGCTCACCCGTCCCGCCCGACGTCGTCGACGTGATCAACGACGCCCACGAGCGGCACACGGTGCGCGAGCCCTGGCAGGACGGCGACCTGCTCGTCGTCGACAACCTCCGGGTCGCGCACGGCCGCGATCCCTACACCGGCGTGCGGGACGTCGTGGTCGCGATGGCCGACGGCGTCACCGTCCCCGCCCGGGACGACCGGTGACGCGTGTCGTGGCCGCGACGTCGCCCACGACCCGAGCCGGCACCGCCGAGCGGCACACCCCCTGAGAGAGGTCGACGATGACCGTCATCTCCGCCCCCGAACAGTTCAACACCGACGACCTGTACGTCGACCTGGCCGGATCGCTGGGTCGCTCCCTTTACCTGAAGTGCGAGGGATTCAACTTCGCGGGCTCGGTCAAGCTCAAGGCCGCGCTCGGCATGGTGACCGCGGCCGAGCGCTCCGGGCGGCTGACCCCGTGGTCGGTGCTGGTCGAGTCGTCGTCGGGGAACCTCGGCGTCGCCCTCGCCATGATCGCGGCCAGCCGCGGCTACCGCTTCGTGTGCGTCACCGACCCGCGGTGCAACCCGGCGACCCACCGGATCATGGAGGCGCTGGGTGCCGAGGTCCGTGTGGTCGACCTCCCGGATGCCGCCGGTGGCTACCTCGCCACGAGGCTCTCGCTCGTCCGGTCCATGGTGGAGTCCGACGACCGGTACGTCTGGCTGGACCAGTACGCGAACCCGGAGAACTGGGGCTCGCACCTCACCAGCACCGGCCCCCAGATCGAGTCGGCGTTCCCCGGGATCGACGTGCTGTTCGTCGGCGCCGGCACGACGGGGACGCTCATGGGCTGCGCCCGGTACTTCCGTTCCCGGCCCGGCCGCGTGCGGGTGGTCGCGGTCGACGCCGTCGGGTCGATCACCTTCGGGGACCGGCCCGCGCCGCGGATGATCCCCGGCCTGGGCACGAGCGTCCGGCCCCCGCTGCTCGACGAGGCCTACGTGGACGACGTGGTCCACGTGGCGGAACCGGACACCCTGGAGATCTGCCACCGGCTGGCGCGGCGCGGGTTCCTGTTCGGCGGGTCGACCGGGACCGTCGTGGCCGGGGCGCTGGCCTGGCTGTCGCGGCACGGTGACGAGAGCGTGACCGCCGTCGCGCTGGCCCCTGACCTGGGGGAGCGCTACCTCGACACCGTCTACCGGACGTCCTGGCTGCGGGAACACTTCGGTGAGCGGATCTCCGCCGGTGCCGGGAGCGCGCAGCCGCAGCCGGCCTGGGCGGGCACCGGTGCCGGGCCGGGCGCGCTCGACGGGGCGATGCCGATGGGGACGTTCTGATGGCACGCACCGTGCGTGCGCCCGGGGTGCCGGTGGGACCGACGCCCGGGGCGACGCCGGATCCTCCCCGGGACCCCGCGCAGCGTCCGTCGCCGGAGCGGTCGCCGGACCCGTCGGCCGGTGCTGCCGGAGCCGGGCCCGACCGGTCCGACGCGCCGGTCGCGGGCGCGGGGAGCCTGCCGCGGCCCGGTGCGGTGGCCGGGTCCGGAGCCGTTCCGCGGTCCGGCCCCGTCCCGCGACCGTCCCCGGCCCGCCGGCCGTCCCCGGTCCCGCGGGGGGCCACCGGTCCGGCGGACGGGGGGACGGGTCGAGCGCCCGCGGTGCCGGCGCAGGCCGGGCCCCCAGGCCCGGAGCCCGGTGACCTCCCCCGTCCGCCGGTTCCGCGTCGTGGGCTGCGGTCCCCGATGCAGGTCCCGAGACCACCGGACAGTGCCGGTCCGGACGGCTCGGTACCGGACGGCCCAGGTCTGCACGGCGTGCAGGCCCCCGCGGACGTCGCCGCGACCCCGGGGAGCGTTCCGCGGAACGCCACGGCGAACGGCACCGCGAACGGCACCGCGAAGGGCACCGCGAACGGCACCGCGAACGGCACCGCGAACGTTCCGCGGAACGCGCCGGCGGCGGGCGGTGCGGTGGACGTTCCGCGGAACGCGACGGTGGCGGACGATGCGGTGAACGTTCCGCGGAACGCGCCGGCGGCGGACGACGCGGTGGACGTTCCGCGGAACGCGCTGGTGAAGGACCCGGGGAGCGGCCACGGGGACCGCGCCGTCGACGGGGCCGCGAACGGCGCGGTGAACGGTTCCGCCCCACTCCTCGCCGTCGCGCCCGGCCGGGTCGCGGCCGGTCCGGGGGTCCGCGTCCCGGTGGGGCGCGGGAACGGCCCGCTGCGTGAGGCCGGAGCCGTCCTGGCCCGCCGGCGTGGCCGGGTCGTCCTGCTCGGAGTGCTCGCCGCGGGCACCGCCGCCGTGCTGGCCGTGCTCGTCCCGCCCCCCACCGTGGCGACGGCGACGCTCCAGGTCGCGACGGTGGGGTCGGCCGATCCTGCCGCGGCCACCGCCCGCGCGCTCGGCGCCGCGGCGACGACCGCGTTCACCGACCGCGTCGCCGAGCCCGCGGGGGCCGTGCCGGAGGTCACCTCGCCGGCGCCCGGGACGATCGAGGTCCGCGCCACCGGTCCCGACGCGGCGGCCGCCACCGCCGCCGTCGACGGGGCCGTCACCGCACTGACGGAGCAGGTCGCCGCCGTCGACGCGGCCGTCGACGCGGCGGGCACCGGCCCGGTCCGCGCCGAGCTCGACCGGCGCGCCGCGGCGGCGGCGTCCGACAGCGGCGGCACCGCGCCCGATCCCGTCGCGGACCAGCTCGGCCGGGTGCTGGCGGACCGCACGGGGCAGGCGACCGTCGTCGTCCCCGGGGCGGCCGCGGTCGCCGGGCCCGCGGTCCCGCTCGGCTGGTGGGTCACCGGGGCCGTGCTGCTCGGCGGGCTGGCCGTGCCGGTCCTGGTCGGCGTGGGCGTCCCCGCGGTCCGGCGGGGCAGGCGTCTGCTGCCGGAGGCAGACCCGGCCGCGGCACTGCGCGACCGGATCGACCCGCCGGTGCTCGCGCCGGGCCGGGCACCCGGGGCGGTGCCGGTGCTGGCCGACGCCTACCGCCGGTGGCTGAGCGGGTTCCCACAGGTCACCGTCGTGCAGCTCACCGCGGAGCCGGCCTGCGACATCGCCGGCGAGCTGGTGAAGGCCGCGACGCTGGTGGGGGACCGGCGGGTGTACACCGATCTCACGCCGGGGGCGCCGGCCGGTGATCCCGGGGCGGGGGTGCCGGTCGTCCGGGCGCTGCGGTCCCCGCGGCTCCGCCAGGAGGACCTGCGTGCGCTGCGCGACGGCGGGCCGACGGTGCTCGCGGTGCAGACCGCCGGGACGCGGGCGTCCGACGTGGAGCTCGCGGTCGCCGCCCTGCGTGCGGTCGGTGCCCCACCGGTGCTCTGCCTGGTGTGGCCCGGCCGGTTGCCGCGGGACCCGGCGCGGGTACCGCTGCCGCGCGACGCCAGGACCCGATCGGTCCCCGTCTGACCGTCACGCGCGTGACGGGGGGTACACCGTGCCCGGGAAGGAAGCGGGCACACCGGGCGTTGTGGGACCACGTGCGGGGACGTGGACTGGTGATGGTGCGCAGACGGGTGATCGACCTGTGCCGGCGCATGGTGTCGGGCTGTCCGGCGTGACCCGGCCCCGGCAACCGTCACCACCGCACCCGAAGGATCCCCATCGTGTCACTCGTCGTCCGTGCGGCCCGCGCCTGGCGCAGGCCCCGCGTGTTCGCCGTCCTCACCCTCGCCGGTCTCGTACTCGGCGCCCTGCTCGGGCTGACCGCCCGGCTCACCGGGGCCGACTGGCTGGCCTCCACACTGGACACCGTCGGTAGCCTGTTCACCGGGCTGCTGCAGTTCACCGTCGTGCCGCTGGTCTTCCTCGCGGTCGTCGTCGGCATCGTCAGCCTGCGCGACCTCGGCGGTGGCCGGACGGCCGCCCGGCTCGGCGGCCGCACCGTCGCCTGGTTCGCCGGCACCTCGTTGATCGCCGTCCTGATCGGTCTGGCCATCGGCATCGTCGGCCGCCCGGGCGCGGGGATCTCGGTCGCCGCGGACCCCGAGGCCGTCCAGGAGGTCGGGGAGAAGACGGTCGGGTCGTGGCAGGCCCTGCTCACGGGGATCATCCCGGCGAACCCGGTCGCCGCGTTCGCCGAGGACAACGTCCTGCAGGTGGTCCTCGCCGCGCTGCTGGTCGGCGCAGCGGCCTACGCGCTGGGTGAGAAGGCCGAGCCGTTCGTCGCGTTCTCCCGGTCCGCGTTCGAGATCGTCCTGACGATCATCGGATGGATCATCGTGCTCGCACCGGTCGGCGTGCTCGGCCTGATCGGCAACGCGTTCGCCACCTACGGCAGCGGCTTCGTCGGCTCGCTGCTCGGCCTGATCGTCACGGTCTACCTGGGCTGCGCGATCGTCCTGTTCGGGGTGTACCCGCTGCTGCTGCGCGTCGTCGCCGGCATCGGCCCGCGCCGCTTCTTCTCGGTGACCTGGCCGGTGCTGCAGTTCGCGTTCGTGTCGCGCTCCTCGGGCGCGTCGCTGCCCCAGTCCCGGCAGGCCGCGATCGACCTGGGCGTCGACCGGAACTACGCCGGCTTCGCCGTGCCGCTCGCCACGACGACCAAGATGGACGGGTGCGCCGCCGTCTACCCGGCCCTCGCGACGATCTTCATCGCGCACATCTCCGGGATCGAGCTGGCCGTGTGGCAGTACCTGGTGATCGTGGCCGTCGCGGTGTTCGGTGCGCTGGCCACCGCCGGGACGACCGGCTGGTTCACGATGCTGACCCTGACGCTCGCCGCCGTCGGCCTCCCGCCCGAGGTCATCGCCGCCGGGATCGCGGTCGTCATCGGCATCGACCCGATCCTCGACATGATGCGGACGGCGACCAACGTGGCCGGGCAGATCACCGTCCCGACGGTCGTCGCGGCCCAGGAGGGCATCCTCGGCCGGGACGACGCGGCGGCCGACGCCGGTGGCGGGGTCCCGGACGCCGGTGACGAGGCGTCGGAGTCCCGGGACGGGACCCCGGCGACCGGCGACGGGCAGCAGGCGACCGGGGACGACGACCGGACCGGCGCCCCCGCTCGCGCCGGGAGCGCCGGGGCCTGAACCCCGGCCCCGAGCCGCCTCAGCGCTCGGTGTCGACGGTCGCGCCTCAGCGCTCCGTGTCGATGGTCGCGCCTCAGTGCTCCGCGTCGACGATCGCGGCGTGGGTGACCATGCCCGCGGCCGGGCCGGACGGCACCCGGCCCAGCTCGGCGCCGAGGTCGCCGATCCCGCGGCCGCGGGCCCGCCAGCCGTGCCCGCGCAGGACGTCCACGGCGGCCGGTCGCCGGCGGGTGTCCCAGAGCTCGGCCAGGTCGCACCCGGTCGCGGCCCCGAGCTCGCGCACCGCCGACGAGTGCATCCACCCGTCGGCGGCGGCCTGGTCGAGGGTCTCGACGGCGATCCGGCTACCCGGGGCCGACAGTTCGGTGACGCGGGCGAACAGGTCCGCCTCGGCGTCCGGCGGCAGGTAGGGCAGCAGGCCCTCCACCAGCCACGCCGTCGGTGCCGCCGGGTCGAACCCGGAGTCGCGCAGCGCGGTGGGCCAGTCGTCCCGCAGGTCGCACGCGACCGGGCGGTACCGGCCGTGAGGCACGGCCCCGGCCGCGTCGAGGACGTGCTGCTTGAACGACAGCACCTCCGCCTGGTCGATCTCGTGCACGGTGACGCCCGACGGCCAGGGCAGCCGGTACGCCCGGGCGTCCAGCCCGGCCGCCGGGACGACGACCTGGCGGATCCCGGCGCCTGCGGCGGCGAGCATCAGGTCGTCGAGCACCCGGGTGCGGATCGCCATCATGTCGACGAGCGCGTCCCAGGCGGGCCCGCCCGCGGACGTCAGGGGCGCCGCGGGCTCGGCGGCCCGCACGAATCCCGCGGCGAACCGGTCGGTGGCCAGTGCGCCGGGACGCTCGGCCTCCTCGGCGCGGGCCGCGGCGACGGCGAGCGCGGTGAGCCCGACGCTGCGGGTCACGCCCCAGCCGCCGGCGACCGTGTTGCCCCCGGCGGGGACGTTGCCGTGCTCGGTGGTGGACAACGGACCTCCTCCTCGTGAGGGATGCTCACCATCCACGTTGCACGACGGAACGATCAGGTGCGAGCGGCGGGCGGCACCGGATGGCGTGGATCACCCCGCGGATCGTGCCGCCCGGCCCGCGGGGCGCTCGCCCGAACCGGGAGCCGGGAACGGCGGCCCGTCCCGTGGAGTTGAGCGGGGGTGACCCCGGAACCCGCCCCCGGCCGTCGTGACGCACTCGTCGTGCCGGTGCGCGCCGCGATCGTGCTCTGCGTGCTCGCCGCGCTCGTACTGGTCGAGCTGACCTCGCGCAGCGGCGTGACGTGGCGGCTGACGACCTTCACCTACCAGGTCAACGTCCTCGCGGCGGCGTTCTACGCCTGGATGCTGGTCGCGCCCCGGGCACGGCGTGCCACCGGACTGCGGGCCGCGGTCGTGGTGTACCTGCTGGTCGCGGGAGTCGTCTGGCTGCTGTTCCTCACCGGCCGCAGCATGGGCTGGACGCCGGCCAACGTGCTGCTGCACGTCGTCGTCCCGCTCCTCGCGCTGATGGACTGGACGCTGGTCCGGCGGGCCGGGCCGCCGGTCCCGTGGTGGCGCCCGCTGGTCTGGCTCCTGTTCCCCGCCGCCTACCTCGCGCTCGCCCTCCTCGTGCTGAACGGGACGGGCCGGCGGGCGCCGTACTACTTCCTGGATCCCGACGCCGTCGGTGCGGGTGGGCTGGCCTGGAACATCGTCCGGCTCGCCGCCGGGTTCCTCCTGCTCGGCTGGGCCGTGCTCGGACTGGGCCGGCTGGCGGACCGGATCCGGGCGTGACGCGGCTCGCACGACCGCCAGGCAGTCAGTCCTGACTGTTTCCTGCTACCGTCGCCGACGAGAACGGCGCCCGGTGGCGCCGGAACCCGTCGCGAAGGAGCGTGGGACGTGCGAGACGCAGTCATCGTCGAAGCGGTGCGCAGCCCGGTCGGCAAGCGCAAGGGCGGTCTGGCCGGGGTGCACCCGACCGATCTGTCGGCCCACGTGCTGCGGAGCGTGGCGGAGCGGTCGGGTGTCGACCCGGCTGAGATCGAGGACGTGATCTGGGGCTGCGTGTCGCAGTCCGGTGAGCAGACCCTGGACATCGCCCGCAACGCGGCGCTGGCGGCCGGGTTCCCGGAGTCGGTGACGGGTGTGACGGTCGACCGGCAGTGCGGGTCGAGCCAGCAGTCGGTGCACTTCGCGGCGGCGGGCCTGATCGCCGGGCAGTACGACGTGGTCGTCGCCGGTGGTGTGGAGTCGATGACCCGGGTGCCGATGTTCTCGTCGAGCCAGGGCGAGGACCCGCTCGGTGCGGACTTCGCGGCGCGGTACGGCACCGCCCCGAACCAGGGTGTGGGCGCGGAGATGATCGCCGAGAAGTGGGGCTTCTCGCGGCAGCAGCTCGACGAGTTCGCGCTGCAGTCGCACGCGCGTGCCGCCGAGGCGCAGGACGCGGGCCGGTTCGACGGCCAGATCGCGCCGCTGGCCGGGGTCGCCGCGGACGAGGGTGTGCGGCGGGGCGGGACGCTCGAGGGTCTCGCGCAGCTGAAGACGGTGTTCAAGGAGGCCGGCCAGGGTGGGGTGATCCATGCGGGGAACTCGTCGCAGATCTCCGACGGGTCGGCGGCGTTGCTGATGACGACCTCGGAGAAGGCTGCGGAGCTGGGGTTGCGTCCGGTGGCGCGGGTGCACACCGCGGTGCTGGCGGGTGCGGATCCGGTGATCATGTTGACGGCGCCGATCCCGGCGACGGAGAAGGCGCTGGCGAAGTCGGGGCTGGGTCTGTCGGACATCGGGGCGTTCGAGGTGAACGAGGCGTTCGCGCCGGTGCCGCTGGCGTGGCTGGCCGACATCGGTGGGGACGACGCGGGTGTGGCGCAGCGGTTGAACCCGAACGGTGGGGCGATCGCGCTGGGGCATCCGCTGGGTGGTTCGGGTGCGCGGATCATGACGACGCTGGTGCACCACATGCGGGACAACGGCATCCGTTACGGCCTGCAGACCATGTGCGAGGGCGGCGGGCAGGCGAACGCCACCATCCTCGAACTCCTCTGATCCCTACCTTCACACGTTCCCCACGGAAAGGACCGCTACAGACATGGACATCAACGGTTCCGTCGCCGTCGTCACCGGTGGGGCCTCCGGCCTCGGCCTGGCCACCACCGAGAAGCTCGTCGAGCAGGGCGGCAAGGTCGTGATCATCGACCTGCCGTCGTCGCAGGGCGAGGCCGTCGCCGACAAGCTCGGTGACGCGGTGCGCTTCGTGCCGGCCGACGTCACCGACGAGGCCCAGGTCGGTGCCGCGCTCGACGCCGCCGAGGAGCTCGGCACGGTGCGCATCGCCGTGAACTGCGCGGGCATCGGCAACGCCGCCAAGACCTACGGCAAGAAGGGCGCCTTCCCGCTGGACGGGTTCACGAAGGTGATCAACGTGAACCTGATCGGCACGTTCAACGTGATCCGGCTGGCTGCGGAGCGGATCGCGACGGCCGAGCCGGTCGACGGGGACCGCGGCGTGGTGATCAACACGGCGTCGGTGGCGGCGTTCGAGGGTCAGATCGGGCAGGCGGCGTACTCGGCGTCGAAGGGTGGCATCGTCGGGATGACGCTGCCGATCGCGCGTGACCTGGCCGACCTGGGGATCCGGGTGTGCACGATCGCGCCGGGGCTGTTCGAGACCCCGCTGCTCGGGGCGCTGCCCGAGGACGTGAAGGCGTCGCTGGGCAAGCAGGTGCCGCACCCGTCGCGGCTGGGGCAGCCCGCGGAGTACGCGAAGCTGGCCGCGCACATCGTCGAGAACCCGATGCTCAACGGCGAGACGATCCGCCTCGACGGCGCGATCCGGATGCAGCCGCGGTAGCGGGCCCGGCGCGAGGAGGAGACGTCCGATGCGGCGCACACTGTACGAGTCCGACCACGAGGACTTCCGGTCCGCCTTCCGGGCCTTCGTGGAGAAGGAGATCGTGCCGCACGAGGAGCAGTGGGAGCGCGACGGCATCGTCGCGCGCGAGCTGTTCACCACGGCCGGCGCGAACGGTTTCCTGGGCATCGACGTGCCCGAGTCCTACGGCGGGGGAGGCGTGCCGGACTTCCGGTTCAACGCCGTCATCGCCGAGGAGCTCATGCGGTCCGGGGCCGCGGCGTCCGGGCTGGGCCTGACCCTGCACAACGACATCGTGCTGCCCTACCTGCTCGCCTACTGCACCGAGGAGCAGAAGCAGCGCTGGCTCCCCGGCGTTGTGGACGGGACCCTGATCCTCGGCATCGCGATGACCGAGCCGGGCATCGGCTCGGACCTCGCCTCGATGTCGACGACGGCGGTCCGCGAGGGTGACCACTACGTCGTCAACGGGTCCAAGACGTTCATCACGAACGGCATCAACGCCGACCTGGTGGTCGTGGCGGTGAAGACCGACCCGTCGCAGAAGCACAAGGGCATGAGCCTGCTGGTGCTCGAGCGCGGGATGGAGGGGTTCGAGCGCGGCCGGAACCTGGACAAGCTGGGCCAGCACGCGCAGGACACCGCCGAGCTGTCGTTCACCGACGTCCGGGTCCCGGTGGGGAACCTGCTCGGGCCCGACGAGGGCCAGGGCTTCACCCAGCTCGTCACCAACCTGCCCCAGGAACGGCTGTCGATCGCGGTCGCGGGCGTCGCCGCGGCCCGCACCGCCCTGACGCAGTCCCTGGAGTACGTGAAGGAGCGCAAGGCGTTCGGCTCGCCGATCGGCTCGTTCCAGAACTCGAAGTTCGTGCTGGCCGAGCTGGACACCGAGATCGACATCGCCGAGCACTACGTCGACGACTGCGTGCGCGCCCTCAACGCGGGCGAGCTGACCGCGGTCGACGCGTCGAAGGCGAAGTACTGGTGCACCGAGCTGCAGGGCCGGGTCGTCGACAAGTGCCTGCAGCTGCACGGCGGCTACGGCTACATGAGCGAGTACCCGATCTCCACGGCGTACGCCGACGCCCGGATCACCCGGATCTACGGCGGCACGACCGAGATCATGAAGGAGGTCATCGGCCGGGGTCTGGGACTCTAGTCCGATCATGACCACCGAGCGGACACACGGCACGAGGACCCGGGCGCAGCGGTCGGAGGACAGCCGCGCCCGGATCCTCGACGCCGCCGTCGCCTGCCTGATCGACGGCGGCTACTCCGGCGCGACGACGCTGACCATCCAGTCCGCGGCCGACGTGTCCCGCGGCCGGCTGCTGCACCACTTCCCCTCGCGGGACCGGCTGCTCGTCGCCGCGGCCCAGCACCTCGCCGTCAAACGGGTCGCCGACACCGAGGAACGCGTGCGGCGGGTCGTCGAGGAGAACCCGCCCGCCGACGCCTTCGACCGGGCCGACCGGGTCATCGAGCTGCTCTGGGAGAGCTTCTCCGAGCCGCACTTCTGGGCCTCGATCGAGCTCTGGACGGCGGCCCGGGCGAACGGCGAGATCGCCGACGCGCTGCGGCCGGAGGAGCGGCGCCTCGGCGCGGCCATCCGGGCGTCGATGGCCCGCATGTTCGGTGACGAGCTGGCGTCGCGCCCGCGCTTCAAGCAGGTGCGGGACCTGCTGCTGACCTCCATGCGGGGTGCGGCCATGACCTACACCTTCGATCCGCGCGACCCGCGGGACGACTCGATGCTCGCGCAGTGGAAGGACCTGGTCCGGGCCCTGCTGGCCGGGTGAGCTCAGGTCCCGAAACTCAGTCCGAACGGCGGGGCCGCGGGCTCGCCCTGCGGCGCGGGTTCGGAGTGCCGGACCCGGACCTGGTTCCGGCCGGCGCGCTTCGCCTCGTACAGTGCCGCGTCGGCGGCCGCGAGCAGGGTGTCGAGATCGTCGCCGTGGTCGGGGGACGCCGCGACACCGACCGACACCGACAGACCGCTGATGCGGCCGGCCGTCGAGGTCGGCACGTCGAGCGCGGCGACGCTGCGCCGGATCCGCTCGGCGACCTCGCGGGCCCGGCCGAACACCACGTCGTCCGGGCGCAGGCCGCCCAGCGCGACGACGAACTCCTCGCCGCCGAACCGGCCGGCCAGGTCGTGGTCGCGGATCTCGGCGGTGAGGACCCCGGCGACGGCCTGCAGCACGTCGTCGCCCGCGAGGTGCCCGTACCGGTCGTTGACGCCCTTGAAGTGGTCGAGATCGAGGATCAGCACGGCTGCGGCGCGGTCCGTGCGACGACATCGCTCCAGCAGCCGCCGGCCGCGCCAGCGCCAGGCGGCCGGGTTGAGCAGGCCGGTCTTCGCGTCGGTGTCCACCTGCGTCTCGAGCTGGCGGACGAGCGTCGTCTGCTCCAGCACGGCCAGCGGGAGGACGGCGAGCAGGACCAGCCACGGCGAGGTGTGGGCGATGATGACCGCCACCAGACCGCCCAGCGAGAGCGTGGCCAGCTCCAGCAGGATCTCCCCGCCGAGCAGCAGCGGCAGGAAGCGCGAGCCCGGCCGGGTCACCCGCAGCACCGACACGACCAGCAGGGTGTTCACGCACGCGTAGACCGGCAGGGCGACGAGGACGACGACCGCCTCCCGCACGCCGGTGGCGGGTCCGGCGGGGACGAGCAGGCTCACCACCGCCACGGCGTGGACGGCGAGGACCACGGTGGTGGTGCTGAACAGGTGCCGGTGCACCGGTGTCCCCGCGGGGTGTGAGACACGCAGGAAGAGATGGGTGTAGACGGCGAGGACCACGGCCGTCGCGACCGGCGCCGGCAGCAGCAGGGCGGCCGAGAACGTCCAGACCGAGGTCATGTTGACGAACCGCGTCTCGGCGATCCGCCGGCGCAGGCGCTCGGCGTTGCGCGACAGCTCGGTGTGCGCGCCGGCGACGACGGTGAGCAGCGCGGCGAGCAGCAGGTCGGCTCCGTCCGGCACAGGCGCGGCGAGCACCCCTGCGACGACAGCACCGACCGCCACCGCCTCGGCGGCGAGCACGAACACCACGGCCCCGGCCGGCAGCTCGCGCAGCGTCCACCGCCCGGACGGCCACCAGCGGCGCCGCGCGCGCGGTACCGCCTGGTGCGAGGTCACGTCGGGGATCCGTCCGTCAGTTGCCGGGACAAGTAAGCCTCACATTACCCACGGGTACGGCCCGGTTCCCGGCATGGACGGCACCGTCACCGGGTCCGCGGTGAACGGCACACCACGCACGGTGAACGCCTCAGGGGAACCTCAAATCGGTGACGCTGCGTCGTCGAATCGTTACACTGGTGGATCGTGTCACTCGACAGAGATCACCCATGAGGGTGTGACGGTGGCTCGGAGACCGCCGCCGGTGAGCGGCGGCGACTCGAATGAGGGGGTTTCGTCGTGCGCAACTGGGAGTGGTGAGCACCGCGCGTCGCGCGCGGCGCCACGGCATGCGTCCAGGGTCCGTTCCCGCCGTCGGCGGGGCGGGCCCTTCCGTGTTCGCGGCTCCATCGTCCAGGGTGCGTGGGTCATGTCATGTCCGCGCGCCCGCCCCTCTCCGGCGGTGTCGGAAGGCATGACCCTCTCGTCAATGACGACGATCCGCGAATGCGATTCAGGACACGCCCGTACGGCCCTGAGTGGACGGTCCGTCATTACGGCCATTCGGGTGACATGCGGGTCACGTCATGATTCTGACCTGCGATGACGATCGTGTTACGCGGCCCCCGGAGGATCACCCCCTAGGCGGGACGTACGACTCCGTGTTGCAGTTAGCCTCGCCTTATCTGAGGCGTGCCGATGCAACGAAAGGACAGTGATGGCCACTCCTTCGAACGCGGATCCCCACTCCGATCAGGAGATTCTCGATGTCGTGGGGGTCGGGTTCGGACCGTCGAACCTCGGCGTGGCCATCGCGCTCCTCGAGCACAATGCTTCGGTACCCGCCTCACGCAGGATGACCGCGCGGTTCGTCGAGCGCCAGGAGCGCTTCGGCTGGCACCGCGGGATGCTGCTGGAGGACGCCACGATGCAGGTGTCCTACCTCAAGGACCTCGTGACGCTCCGCAACCCGACCAGCAGCTTCTCCTTCCTCTCGTACCTGCACGACCGGGACCGGCTGGCCGACTTCATCAACTACGGGTCCAGCTTCCCGACCCGGCGCGAGTTCCACGACTACCTGGAGTGGGCCGCCGCGCGGGTGGGGGAGATCGGCGCCGGTGCCGGCGGGAACGTCGGGGTCGGTTACGGCCGCGAGGTCGTCGAGGTCGTCCCGGTGCGCGGCGAGGGCTCCACCGTGGACGCCGTCGACGTCGTCGTCCGGACGGCGGGCGGGACGGTCGAGCGCCTCCGCGCGCGCAACGTCATCCTCGCCTGTGGTCTCACCCCGGCCATGCCGGACGGCGTCCGCACCGGCGGCCGCATCTGGCACAACCGTGACCTGCTGTTCCGCACCGGCGAGCTCGACGGCACCGAGCCCACCCGGTTCGCGGTCGTCGGCGCGGGCCAGAGCGCCGCGGAGACCGTCGCGCACCTGCACCGGACCTTCCCCCGCGCCGAGGTGCACGCGGTGTTCGCGCGCTACGGCTACAGCCCTGCCGACGACACGTCGTTCGCCAACCGGATCTTCGACCCGGCCGCGGTGGACGACTTCTACTCCGCCCCCGACGAGGTCAAGGAGCGGATCCTCGGCTACCACGCGAACACGAACTACTCCGTGGTCGACCCGGAGCTGATCGAGGAGCTCTACCGCACCCACTACCACGAGCGGGTCGCCGGGACCGAGCGTCTGCGGTTCCGCAACGTGTCCCGGGTGGCCGACGTGGTCGAGGTCGCGGACCGGGTGGAGCTGGCGGTCGAGTCCCTCATCGACGGCTCCCGCGAGGTCATCGCGGCCGACGCCGTCGTCTACGCGACCGGATACCAGGCCACCGACCCGCTGTGGCTGCTCGGCGGCGGGCTCCCCGGGGCCTGCGGCCGGGATGGCTCCGGCCGGCTCGACGTCCGCCGCGACTACAAGGTCGGCACCACCGAGCTGGCCGACGGCACCGCCGTCCGTGCCGGGATCTACCTGCAGGGGCCGACCGAGCACACGCACGGCATCACCTCGACGCTGCTGTCCAACATCGCCGTCCGCTCCGGCGAGGTCGTCGCCTCGCTGGCCGGGCTCGGCGCCCCCGGCGGGACCGAGGTCCCGGCCGGCGCAGGCGCCCCCGCCGCGGTCTGAGCCGCACCTCCACGACCACCGCCGACCTGGGAGAACCGTGTCCACCAACCCCTTCGACGACCCCGACGGCACCTTCTACGCCCTGGTGAACGACGAGGGCCAGTACTCGCTCTGGCCGGCGTTCGCCGAGGTCCCGGCCGGCTGGACGGTCAGCCACGGGCCGGCCGCCAAGCCGGACTGCCTGGAGCACGTCGAGCAGCACTGGACCGACCTGCGCCCGCGCAGCCTGCGCGAGCGCACCGGCTGACGGCACCGGACGGGCGTGGCCGGACCGGGGGAGACCCTGCGCACCGGCCGCGCCCGTTCGCCGTGCCCGCCCCCGACACCGCCGCCCGAGACACCGCGCCGAGCAGGAGCCCGACCGTGACCCGCACGCTGCCGTCCCCGTCCGAGAGCCCGTCGGACGATCTCGCCACCTGGCCGGAGCTGTTCGCGGAACGGGTGGCCGCGGACCCGGACGCCGTCGCCGTCGTCTGCCGCGACTCCTCCCTCACCTACGCCGAGCTGGACGAGCGGACCGCGCGCCTGGCGTCGGTGCTGGTCGCGCGGGGGGCCGGCCCGGAGACCCTGGTCGCGCTGGCGGTGCCGCGCGGGATCGAGCTGGTCGTCGCGCAGGTGGCGATCCTCCGGTCCGGTGCCGCCTACCTGCCGGTGGACCCGGACCAGCCGTCCGCGCGCACCGGGCTGGTGCTCGACGACGCCCGGCCCGCCCTGCTGCTCAGCACCCGCGAGGTCGCCGCCGACCTGCCCGGCGACCTGCCCGCGGTGCTGCTCGACGACGACGCCCACCGGGCCGAGATCGCCGCCGCCCCTCCCGTGGCGCCGCCGGTGACCGACGTCCGGTCCGCCGCCTACGTGATCCACACGTCCGGCTCGACCGGCCGGCCCAAGGGCGTGGTGCTGACCCACGCCGGCGTCGCGCAGCTCGTCGCCACCCAGACCGAGCGGCTCGGCGTCGGCGCGTCCGACCGGGTCCTCGGGTTCGCCTCGACCGGGTTCGACGTCGCGTTCTGGGAGCTGTGCATGGCGCTGCTCTCCGGCGGGCGGCTGGTGCTGGTGCCCTCGGAGCTGCGGCTCCCCGGGGCGGAGCTGGCGGACTACGCCCGTGACCACGGCGTCACGGTGATGGCGCTGCCGCCGGCACTGCTGGCCGCGCTGCCGCCGGACGTCGACCTGCCGCGCGCCACCCTGCTCGCCGGCACCGAGCGGGTCTCGCCCGAGCTGGTGGCGCGCTGGGGCCGGGGACGCCGGATGGTCAACGCCTACGGCCCGACCGAGGCGACCGTGAACTCCACCCTCGGCGAGTGCGACCCGGCCCGGACCGGGACCACCGTGCCGATCGGCGTGCCGGACCCGATGACCACCGTGCACGTGCTCGGCCCTGACCTGCGCCCGGTCGGCGACGGCGAGCCCGGCGAGCTCTACCTCGGCGGCCCCGGCCTGGCCCGCGGCTACCTGAACCGGCCGGGGCAGACCGCCGACCGGTTCGTCGCCGACCCGTTCGGTGGGCCGGGGGAACGGCTCTACCGCACCGGTGACCTGGTCCGCCGGGACGCGCTCGGCGAGCTGGAGTTCCTCGGCCGCGCCGACGACCAGCTGAAGGTCCGCGGCTACCGGATCGAGCCGGGCGAGATCGAGTCGGTGCTGCGGGCGCACCCGCACGTCGCCGACGCCGTCGTCGGGGTGCACGAGCCCGCCCCCGGTGACCGGCGGCTCGCCGCGTGGGCGGTGCCCGCGCTGGACGCCGGCGACGGCACCGACCAGGTCACCGCCTGGAAGGACGTCCACGAGCTGCTCTACGCGGCCACCTCGGCCCCGGACGGCGACCCGACCGGCTACGAGGGCGGGTTCGCCGGCTGGAACTCCACCTACGACGGCACCGCCATCCCGCGCGACGACATGCGGGCCTGGCGGGACGCCACCGTCGACCGGATCCGCGCGCTCGGCCCCGGCCGGGTGCTGGAGCTGGGCGTCGGCAACGGGCTGCTGCTCGCCGAGCTCGCCGGCGGCGCGGGCTGCCCCCGCTACGTCGGCACCGACCTGTCCGCCGAGGCGGTCGCCGCGCTCGACCGCTGGGTGCAGGGTCGGCCGGAGCTGCGCGACGTCGTCGAGCTGCACGCCGCGGCGGCGCACGAGCTGGACGACCTCACCGGGCCGTTCGACACCATCGTGATCAACTCGGTGGCCCAGTACTTCCCGGGGCCGGAGTACCTGACCGACGTGCTGCACCGCGCCGCCGCGCTGCTCGCCCCCGGCGGGGCGCTGTTCGTCGGCGACGTCCGGCACGCCGGGCTGCTGCGGACGTTCCGGGCCGGGGTGCTGGGCGCCCGGAACCCGGACGCCGACCCGGCCGGCCTGCGCCGCGACCTCGACGCGGCGGTGGCGTGGGAGGGCGAGCTGCTCTGCCACCCGGACTTCTTCACCGGACTCGACGGGTTCGCCGGGACCGAGGTCCGGATCAAGCGCGCCGACGCGCACGACGAGCTGTCCCGCTACCGCTACGACGTCGTCCTGCGCGTGCCCGGTGGCCCCGCGCCGGCGGGCGAGGGGCCCCGTCCCGTGGAGCTCGGCTGGGCGGAGGCCGGTGGGAGCCCGTCCGCGCTGGCCGACGCCGTCCGGTCCGCACTCGGTGCGGGGCCGGACGCACTGCGCGTCACCGGCGTCCCGGACCTGCGCTCGGCGGCGGACCGGGCGAACCGGGCCCGGATCGACGGCGAGCCCGGCGTGGCGGACGGCGCCGACCCGGAGGAGCTGCTGCGGCTCGGCGAGTCCCTCGGCTACACCGCCGAGGGCACCTGGGGCCCGGAGCCGACGGTGGAGCTGGTCTTCACCCGGCCCGGGGTGGCCGCCGGGCCGCTGTACCGGCCGGTGGGGACCGACGTGCCGGTGCACCGCCCGGCCCCGTTCCGCGACGTCGACGTGCTGGTCGGCGTGCTGCGCGAGCACCTGCGCGAGCGGCTGCCGGAGTGGATGGTCCCGGCCGCCGTCGTGCCGGTGCCGGCGATCCCGGTGCTGGCCAACGGCAAGACCGACCGGGCCGCGCTGCCCGCCCCGGACCTGTCCGCGCAGGTGCGTGGCACGCGGCCGGGGACCCCGCGCGAGGAGCTGCTCTGCACGCTGGCGTCCGAGGTGCTCGGGGTGCCCGGGATCGGCGTCGACGACGACTTCTTCGCCCTCGGCGGCGACTCGGTGCTGTCGATCCGGCTGGTCGTCCGGGCCCGCGAGGCCGGGCTGGCGATCACCCCGCGGCAGGTGTTCACGCACCGCACGCCGGGCGAGCTGGCACCGGTCTGCTCCGCGTACCTCGGTGCGGCGGAGGCCGCCCCGGCCGTCGAGCTGGACGACGCCGCGCGCGCGACGCTCGGCGCCCTGGACGGGATCACCGCCGTCGGGCCGGTGTCCCCGCTGCAGGAGGGCTTCTTCTTCCACGCGGCGCTGGACCCGGCCGACACGTCCTACGTCGTGCAGGAGGTCCTCGACCTCGGCGGGCCCGGGCTCGACCCGGCCGCCCTCCGGGACGCCGTGCAGGACCTCCTCGACCGGCACCCGCAGCTGCGCGCCGGGTTCGCCCAGCGCGCCGACGGGCGCGTCGTGCAGGCCGTCGCCGGCCGGGCCACGCTGCCCTGGACCGAGCACGACCTCGTCGACGAGCGCGGCGACGGTGCCGCCGCCACCGCGGTGCTGGACGCCGAGCGGGCCCGCCCGTTCGACCTCGCGCGCCCCCCGCTGCTGCGCGCCGCCCTGCTGCACACCGGCCCCGGCCGGGCCCGGCTCGCACTGACCTTCCAGCACGCCGTGCTCGACGGCTGGTCGGTCGCGCTGCTGGTCGGTGAGCTGCGGGAGGCCTACGCGGTCCGCCGCGCGGGCGTCGCCCCGGAGCCGGACCCGGCCCCGGACGCCCGGCTGCGCGCGTGGTTCGACCACCTCGCGGGCCTCGACACACCCGGGGCGAGGACCGCCGCCCGCGAGGTGTGGGACGCCGAGCTGGCGGGCGCCGAGCCGGTCCGCCTGCTCGACGCCGTGCCCGCCCCGGCCGGCCCCGCGGCACCGTCCGGCGGCCCGCACCACACGCGGACCGCCACGCTGGACCGCACCGCGACCGCCGCACTGGACCGGGCCGCGCGGGCACTCGACGTCACGCCGTCGACGCTGCTGCACACCGCGTGGGCGCTGGTCGTCGGCGACCTCACCGGCTCGCCGGACGTGCTCATCGGGAGCACCGTCTCCGGCCGCGACGCCGCCGTCGACGGGATCGGCGAGGCCGTCGGCCTGTTCGTGAACACCGTCCCGGTGCGGCTGCGGCGCAGCCCCGGCGAGCCGCTGTCGGCGGCGCTGCGCCGGATGCAGACCGGCCGGACGGCGGTGCTCGACCACCCGCAGGTGCGGCTGGCCGACCTGCAACGCGGTCGCGGGGAGCTGTTCGACTCGATCGTCGTCGTGGAGAACTTCCCCGCCCCGGACGCCGGTCCCGGCGACCTGGAGGTCGGCGACGTCGAGGTGCGGGACGCCGTGCATTACCCGGTCGCGCTCGTCGTCGGGGTGGGGCGGGAGACCACGATCGTGCTCAAGCACGATCCGCGGCGGGTCGACCCCGCCACCGCGGACCTGCTGGTCGGGCTGCTGCGTGACCGCATCGACGCGCTGGTCGGCACGCCGGGGCGGGCGCTCGGCTCGCTCCCGCTGCGCACCGGCGACGAACCGGCGGCGGGGGAGACCCGCCCGCCCGACACCCGCACGCTGGCCGAGCGGGTCGCCGACGGCCTGGCCCGGGACTCGGGGGCGACCGCCGTCGTCGCCCCGGACGGGCGGCTGACCGCCGCCGAGCTGGACCGCCGCTCGGCGGCGCTGGCCGGGGCGCTGCGCGAGCGCGGCGCCGGTGGCCCGGGCGCCGTCGTCGGCGTCGCGGTGCCGCGGTCGGCCGAGCTGCTCGTCGCGCTGCTGGGCATCGTCCGGGCGGGGGCGGCGTACCTGCCGCTGGACCCGGAGCACCCGGCGGAGCGGCTCGCGCACGTCGCCGGGGACGCCGGCGTCGGCACCGTCCTCGTCGGGGCCGGGGACGACCCGCTGCCGGAGCTGCCCGGCGTCACCCGGCTCGCGGTCGCGGACCTCGCCGACGGCCCGGTGCCTGCCGATCTGCCGTTCCCGCACCCGGACGACGCCGCCTACCTGATCTACACCTCCGGCTCGACCGGACGGCCGAAGGGCGTGGTCGTCAGCCACCGCGCGATCGGCAACCGGCTCGACTGGATGCAGGACGCCTACCCGCTGGGCCCCGACGACCGGGTGCTGCAGAAGACCCCCGCCGGGTTCGACGTGTCGGTGTGGGAGTTCTTCTGGGGCCCCGCACAGGGCGCGACGACCGTGCTCGCCCGGCCCGGCGGGCACCGCGACCCGGAGTACCTCGCCGATCTCGTCCGCGACGAGCGGGTCACCACGATGCACTTCGTGCCCTCGATGCTGGAGGGCTTCCTGGCCGCCGAGCGGGTCACCGCCGACCCGGGGTGGGCGGCACCGCTGCGCCGCGTGTTCTGCTCCGGCGAGGCGCTGCCCGCCGCCGCGGCCCGGCGCTGGCACGAGCTGACCGGCGTCGCGCTGCACAACCTGTACGGCCCGACCGAGGCCGCCGTCGACGTCACCGCGTACGCCGTCCCCGCCGACCCGGGCGCGACCGTCCCGATCGGACGGCCGGTGGCCAACACCCGCACCCACGTGCTCGACCCCGCGTTGCGCCCGGTCCCGGACGGCGTCCCCGGCGAGCTCTACCTGGCGGGAGTGCAGCTGGCCCGCGGCTACCACGCCCGCCCCGGGCTGACCGCCGACCGGTTCGTCGCCGACCCGTTCGGCGCCCCGGGCGAGCGGCTCTACCGCACCGGCGACGTCGTGCGCCGCACCGGCGGCGAGCTGGAGTACCTGGGCCGCGAGGACGGCCAGGTCAAGATCCGCGGGCAGCGGATCGAGCTGGGCGAGATCGAGGCCGAGCTGGACGCCCTGCACGGCGTCGAGCGCGCCACCGTCGTCGTCCGCCGGGACGGCCCGGCGCCGGCACTCGTCGGGTACGCCGTCGGCCCGGCCGACGGGACCGCGCTGCGGGACGAGCTGGCCCGCCGGCTGCCGGAGGCGATGGTGCCGGTCGCCGTCGTCGTCCTCGACGACCTGCCGCTCACCCCGAACGGCAAGCTCGACCGCGCGGCGCTGCCCGCCCCCGGCGCGTCGGCGGCCGGTCCCGCCCGCGAGCCCGCCACGGACGCCGAGCGCACCCTGTGCGCCGCGTTCGCCGAGGTCCTCGGCCGGGAGACGGTCGGCCCGGACGACGATTTCCTCGCACTCGGCGGGGACTCGATCACCTCCATCGCCGTGTCGTCCCGGGCCCGCCGGGCCGGGCTGGACGTCGGCCCGGCCGACGTCCTCACCGGCCGCACCCCTGCCGCCGTCGCGGCCGGGGCGGGGGAGACCGCGGACGCGCTCCCGCCGCTGCCGGCGCCGGAGCCCGGCGTCGCCGAGCGGGTCCGCGCGGTCGCGGGTGGCGAGGTCGCCGAGGTGTGGCCGCTGTCCCCGCTGCAGGAAGGCCTGTACTTCCACGCCACGCTCGACGGCGCCGAGCACGACGTCTACACCGTCCAGGAGACCGTCGAGCTCGACCACGAGCTGGACCTCGACCGGTTCCGGGCGGCCGTCGCGACGATGCTGGAGCGGCACGCCGCGCTGCGCGCCGGGTTCACCGACGACGGCCTCGACGAGCCCGTCCAGTTCGTCGCGGAGTCCCTGGCACCGCCGGTCGAGCTGGTGGAGGTCGGCTCGGCCGCGGAGCTCGACCGGCGCACCGCGGCCGACCGGGCCGCCCCGATCGACCTCGCCGTGCCGCCGCTGTTCCGGATCACCGTCCTGCGCCACGACGGCCGGGACCGGGTGCTGGTCCACCGCCACCTGCTGATCTGGGACGGCTGGTCGGCCTGGCTGTTCCTGGAGAACCTGTTCGCCGCCTACGACGGCGAGATCCGCCCGGAACCGGGCGGCAGCTACCGCGACCTGCTGGCCTGGCTCGCCACCCGCGACCCGGAGCCGGGCCGGGAGGCCTGGCGGACCGCGCTCGCCGGGCTGGACGAGCCCACCCTGGCCGGGCCGCCGCCGGGCACCGCGCCCGGGCCGGTCACCGAGACCCACCTCGACCTCGACGCCGCCACGTCGGACCGGCTGCGCGCGCTGGCCCGGGAGCGCGGCGTCACCCCGAACACCGTGCTGTCCACCGTCTGGGCGCTCGCGCTGGCCGCCGGGACCGGGCGGACCGACGTCGTGTTCGGCACCTCGGTGGCGGGCCGTCCCGCGGCGGTGCCGGACGTGGAGAACGTGATCGGGCTGTTCCTCAACACCGTTCCCGCCCGGGTGGTGCTGCAGCCCGGGGAGACCGCGGGCGCGCTGCTGTCCCGGGTGCAGGACGAGCGGCTCGCGCTGCTGCCGCACGAGACCGTCGGGCTGGGGGAGATCCAGCGCCTGGCCGGGCACCGGACCCTGTTCGACACGCTCTACGTCTACCGGCCGGAGGGCGGCGAGCAGCGCATCGCCGAGCTCGGCGACCGGCACGGGATCACCGGCCTGCACAACGCCGACGCCACCCACTACCCGCTCACGCTCATCGTCACCCCCGGCGAGCGGTTCCGGATCACGCTGTCGCACACCGTCGGCGACGAGGCGGCCGCGGCGTGGACGGGCCGCGTCGAGCGGCTGCTGTCCGGGCTGCTGGACGCCCCGGACGAGCCGGTCGCGACGCTCGACCCGCTGTCCGGCGACGAGCGCGCGGCCGTCACCCGGACCCGGGACGGTGGCACCGTCGACCTCGGCGACGACACGATCGCCGACCTGCTCGCCGGGCGGGCCGCGGTCGCCGCGGACGACCTCGCGCTGGTCTCGGGAACCGACCGGCTCACCTACGCCGAGCTGGACGCCGCGGTGAACCGCACCGCGCGGCTGCTGCTGGCGCGCGGCGCCGGACCGGAGACCGTCGTCGCGCTGGGGCTGCCGCGCTCGCACGAGACCGTGATCGCGCTGTTCGCGATCCTGCGGACCGGGGCGGCGTACCTGCCGCTGGAGCTGGACCACCCGGCCGCCCGGCTGGTCGAGACGATGCGCGACGCCCGCCCGGTCGCGCTGCTCAGCACCACCGCCGTCGCGCCGACCCTGTCCGGCGCCGGGGTGCCCGCTGTCCTGCTCGACGACCCCGCCACCGCCGCCGAGCGGGCGGCGCTGGACGGCGGCCCGCTGTCCGGCGGCGAGCTGGGCGCGTTCGCCCCCGGCACCCCGGGCCGGCTCGACGTGCCCGCCTACGTCATCTACACCTCCGGCTCCACCGGGAAGCCGAAGGGCGTCGTCACCCCGTACCGGGGCCTGACGAACATGCAGCTCAACCACCGCGCGGAGATCTTCGACCCGGTCGTCGCCGACGTCCGGTCCCGGCGCGGCCCGGACGCCCGGCTGCGGGTGGCGCACACCGTGTCGTTCGCCTTCGACATGAGCTGGGAGGAGCTGCTCTGGCTGGTCGAGGGGCACGAGGTGCACGTCGCGGACGAGGAGCTGCGCCGCGACGCCGAACGCCTGGTCGCCTACTGCGACGCGAACGAGGTCGACGTCGTCAACGTGACCCCGACCTACGCCGCGGCGCTGCTCGACACCGGGCTGCTCGCGCAGCGGCCGATGCCGCTGGTGCTGCTCGGCGGCGAGGCGGTGTCCGACGCCGTCTGGACCGCACTGCGCGACGCCGACGGGGTGCTCGGCTACAACCTCTACGGCCCCACCGAGTACACGATCAACACCCTCGGGGCGGGGACCGCCGACTCGGACACCCCCGCGGTCGGACGGCCGATCACCAACACCACCGCGCACGTCCTGGACGCCTGGCTGCGGCCGGTCCCGGACGGGGTGCCCGGCGAGCTCTACATCGCCGGTGACGGTCTGGCCCGCGGCTACCTGGGCCGCTACGGCCTGACCGCGGACCGGTTCGTCGCGGACCCGTGGTCGCCGGGCGGCCGGATGTACCGCACCGGTGACCTGGTGCGGCGCCGGCCCGGGCCGGACGGGGACGGGATCCTCGACTTCCTCGGCCGCACCGACGACCAGGTCAAGATCCGCGGGCACCGGGTCGAGCCCGGTGAGGTCGCCGCGCTGCTCGACGCCGACCCGGCCGTCGCGCGGGCCGCGGTCGTCGCCGACCGTTCGGGCCCGGGTGGGATCGCCCGGCTCGTCGGCTACGTCGTGGCCGGCGGAGACGGCAGAGACGGCGGAGACGGCGGAGGAACCGACACCGCCGCCGAGCTGCCGCGCCGGCTGCGCGACGACCTGCGGGACCGGCTGCCGGACCACCTCGTGCCGGCCGCGGTCGTCGTCGTGGAGGACCTTCCGCTGACGGTCAACGGCAAGCTCGACACCGGCGCGCTCCCGGCCCCCGACCTGGCCCCGGCCGGGCAGGGCCGCCCGCCCGCGACGCCGGCCGAGGAGACGCTGTGCGCTCTGTTCGCGCAGGTCCTCGAACTGGACCGGGTCGGGCCGACCGACGACTTCTTCGACCTCGGCGGGCACTCGCTGCTCGCCACCCGGCTGCTGTCCCGGGCACGGACCGCGCTCGGCGCCGACCTCGTGCTGCGCGACCTGTTCGCCGCACCCACCCCGGAGCTGCTCGCGGACCGGTCGGGTGCCGCGGGCACGCAGCAGGCCCGGCCGGAGCTGGTCGCCCGGGACCACGGCGACACGCTGCCGCTGTCCGCGGCGCAGTCCCGGCTGTGGCTGGTCGCCCAGCACGGCGGCGGGGCGGCCTACAACTTCCCGCTGACCCTGCGCCTGCGGGGCGAGCTCGACACCGGGGCGCTGTCCGCCGCGCTGGACGACGTCGTCGCCCGGCACGAGGCGCTGCGCACCGTCGTCGAGGAGGCGGGACCGCGGCAGCGGATCCTCCCCGCGCCGCACGTGCCCGTCACCGTGACCGACGTGGACGAGGACGAGATCGCCGGCCTGGTCGCGGCGGAGATCGACCGGCCCTTCGACCTCGCCCGGGACATCCCGATCCGGGCCACGGTCCTGCGGACCGGGCCGCGCGAGCAGGTGCTGGCACTGATGCTCCACCACATCGCCACCGACGAGTGGTCGGACCGCCCCCTGCTCGACGACATCGCCACCGCCTACACCGCCCGCGCCGGGGGCGCGGCACCGTCGTGGGAGCCGCTGCCGGTGCAGTACGGCGACCACACGCTCTGGCAGGCCGAGCTGCTCGGCGACCCGGACGACCCGGCGTCGCTCGCGCACGACCGGCTCGCCTGGTGGGACGACACCCTGGCCGGTGCGCCCGAGGAGATCGAGCTGCCCGCCGACCGGCCCCGCCCGGCCCGGCCGACGTTCGCCGGCGGGCTCGTCGAGCAGCCGCTCCCGGCCGCGGTCCGGGACGGCGTGCACGCTCTGGCCCGCACCCACGGCGCCAGCCCGTTCCTGGTGCTGCACGCCGCCGTCGCGGCGCTGCTGACCCGGCTCGGGGCCGGCACCGACCTGCCGCTCGGTGCGCCCGTCACGGGCCGCACCGACGAGCGGCTGGAGGACCTCGTCGGGTTCTTCGTCGACACCGTCGTGCTCCGCACCGACACCGCGGGCGACCCGACCCCGGCCGAGCTCGTCGCCCGGGTGCGGGACGCCGACCTGGCCGCGTTCGCCCACGCGGAGGTGCCGTTCGACGCCGTCGTCGAGCGGGTCAACCCGCCCCGGGAGCCGGGCCGCAACCCGCTGTTCCAGGTGATGGTGGCGCACCACGCCCGGCCCGGCGGCGAGATCATCGACCTCCCCGGGATCACCGCGTCCGAGGAGCCCGTCGAGGCGACGACCGCGAAGTTCGACCTCGTCTTCTCCTTCGTCGAGACGGCCGGCTCCCTCGACCTGCACCTGGAGTACTCGGCCGAGCGGTTCGACCGCGCGACCGCGGAGGCACTGACCGCCCGGTTCGCGGCGGTGGCCGCCGCCTTCACCACCGCGCCGGACGCCCCGGTCGGCGGGATCGACCTGCTCACCGCCGACGAGCACCGCGCGCTGACCGACCGCTCCGGTGACCGGACCGGCGGCGGGATCTTCCCGGGTGCGCTGTCCACGGTGGTCGCGGGCTGGGCCGACGCGACCCCGGACGCCGTCGCGGTGACCGACGCGTCCGGCGACCTGTCCTACGCCGGGCTGGAGGACCGTGCCGCCGGGGCCGCCGCGCACCTGGCCGCGGCCGGGATCGGGCGGGGCGACGTCGTCGCCGTCGCGGTCGGGCGGGACGCCGGGCTGGTCGCGACCGTGCTGGGACTGTGGCGGCTCGGTGCCGTGTGGCTGCCGCTGGACCCGGCGCACCCGGACGAGCGGCTCACCTTCCAGCTCACCGACTCCGGCGCGGGCGCGCTGGTCGTGACCGGCGAGCTGGACGACCGGATCCCGCACGTCGAGGGGATCGACCGGCTGCGGCCGGGCACCGCGCCCGACGCGCCCCCGCCGCTCGACCTCGGCCCGGACGACCCCGCGTACCTGATCTACACCTCCGGCTCCACCGGCCGTCCGAAGGCGGTGCTCGTGCCGCACGACGGCGTCGGGGTGCTGGCGGAGCTGGCCGCGGAGCGGTTCGGCGCCGACACCGGCTCGCGGGTGCTGCAGTTCGCCTCCGCCGGGTTCGACGTCGTCGTGTTCGAGCTGGCGATGGCGCTCGGCGCCGGCGGCCGGCTGGTCGTCGCCCCCGACGACGTCCGCACCGCCGGGCCGGAGCTGCCGGAGTTCCTGACCCGGCACGGCGTCACGCACGCCGCGATCCCGCCCGCGCTGCTCGGCGCGTTCGGCCCCGCTACGGAGCTGCCCGCGGGCATGCACGTGCTGGTCGGCACCGAGGCGGTCCCGCCGGACCTGGTCGCCCGCTGGGCCGGCCGGGTCTCGCTGGTGGTCTGCTACGGCCTCACCGAGGCGACCGTGAACTCCACCCTCTGGACGGCGCACGCCGGCACCGACGGCCCCGTCCCGATCGGCGTCCCGGACCCGGGCACCGTCGTCCGGCTGCTCGACGAGCGCCTCCGGCCCGTCCCGGACGGCGTCGCGGGCGAGCTGTACGTCGGCGGTCGCGGCCTCGCGCTCGGCTACCGCGGCCGGGCCGGGCTCACCGCGGACCGGTTCGTCGCCGACCCGTGGGGCCCGCCGGGGGCGCGGCTCTACCGGACCGGCGACCGGGCCCGGTGGCACCACGGCGACCTGCACTTCCTCGGCCGCACCGACGAGCAGGTCAAGGTCCGTGGGCACCGGGTGGAGCCCGGCGAGATCGCCGCCGTGCTCACCGACCACGACGACGTGCGGCAGGCCGTCGTGCTGCCGCGCGGCGACGGCCTGGCCGCCTACGTGGTGCCCGAACCGGGCGCCACCGCGGGGCAGGCGGAGCTGCGCGCGCACGCCGCGGACCGGCTGCCGGACGCGCTGGTGCCGGGCGCCGTCGTCGTGCTGGACGGGCCGCTGCCGCTCACGCCGAACGGCAAGCTCGACCGGCGCGCCCTGGACCGGCTCCCGCTGCCGGGGGCCGCGGGATCCGGGGGCGGTGGCACGCCGGAGCAGCGCCGCCTCGCGGACCTGGTCGGCGAGGTGCTCGGCCTCGACCCCGACACGGTCGGGCCGGAGGACGACTTCTTCGCACTCGGCGGGCACTCGATGGCCGCGATGCGGCTGATCGGCCGGGTGCGGGCCCGTACCGGCGCGGACCTGTCCGTGCGCGACGTGTTCGACGCCCCGACCGTCGCCGCGCTGGCCGGGCTGCTGGCGCGGCGGCCGTCGGACCGGCCGGAGCTCGTCGCGGGCCCGCCCGCGTCGCCGGACGGGGAGCCGCTGGCGCCCGCGCAGGAGTGGCGCTGGGCCCGGCACCGGATCGACCCGCGGCCGGACCACGCGCTGGTGCTGCGCCCGGACACCCCCTACGACGTCGCGGCGCTCGCGGCGGCGGTGGACGACGTCGTCGCCCGGCACGAGCCGTTGCGCTCGGTGGTCGTGCCGCACGACGACGGCGCGCGACGCCTGGTGCACGACGCGGGGACCGGACTGGTGGAGAGCGGCCGGCCGGCGTCGGAGCTGGCCCGCGAGCCGTTCGACCTGACCGGCGAGCCGCCGTTCCGCGCGGTGCTCACCACCGGGCCGGACGGCGGGCACGAGCTGGTCCTCGTGCTGCACTACCTCGGCGTCGACGAGTGGTCGGTGGTGCCGCTGCTGCGTGACCTCGCCACCGCCTACGACGCCCGCCGGTCCGGCCGGGCACCGGAGTTCACCCCACTGCCGGTCACCGCGACCGACCACGCCCGCTGGGCCCGCGCCCTCGCGGAGGGCGACCGGTACGCCCGGTCGATCGCGCACTGGCGGGCCGCGCTGGCCGGGGTGCCTGCGCCGGTCGACGCGGACACCCCCGACGGCTGCGCGCGGCGCACCGCCGACGCGTCCGTGCCCGCCGGCGACCCGGCCGACCCGGCCGAACCGGCCGGCCCGGCCGCGGCCGGGACCGTCGTCACCGAGCTCGACCCGGAGCTGCGGGCCGACGTCGAGGGGCTGGCCCGCCGGGAGCGGGCCGGGCTGTTCACCGTCGTGCAGTCGGCGCTGGCCGTGGTCCTGGCCCGGCGCGGCGTGCCGGCACCCGTACCGACAGCGTCGTTCGTGGCCGGGCGTACCGAGGCCGCGCTGACCGATCTCGTCGGCGGCGTCGCGGACGTGGCCGTGCTGCCGGTGCACCCCGGGTACCGTGGCCTGGACGCCGGCCTGCTGCGCGCCACCCGTGCCGACGACCTCGCGGGCTACGACCACACCGCGGTCGGGTTCGCCGCCGTCGTCCGGGAGGTGTGGGGCGCCGATCCCGCGCTGGCGCGGCCGTCGGTGCTGCTCGTGCCGCACGAGGACACCGGGCTGTCCGTCGAGCAGCGGGTCCTCGGCACACTGGACGCGCTCGACGTCGGCGGCGCGACCGCCGACCTGACCGTGAGCATCGCGGAACCGCAGGGGGAGGGCCCGATCGTGCTGGAACTGACCCACCGGCTCACCGCCTGGGAGACCGGCGCCGTCCGGGAGCTGGCCGGTGAGCTCGTCGACGAGCTGCGTGCGGCGGTACGCCGGTGACCCGGGTGGTGCGGGCCGGCAGGACCGGGCCGCCCGTGCTCACACCACCGTCGGCCGGGGAGGCGCAGCAGGCGCTGCTGCGGGACCTCCTGCGCGACACGCACGCCGAGCCGGTGCCGGGGCCGATGCTGGTCCCGCTGCCGTCGGTCGGGATGAGCGTGGTCGCCGACGTCGCGGAGGTGTCCCCGGTCGGGACGCACCGGTTCGCCCGGATCGCCCTCGGCACGTCCGACGGCGGCCTGGAGCCCGACCCCGACCCGGACGAGCTGGCCGCGGCGCTGACCACGGAGCTGGCGGCCCGCTCCGGACCGACCGGCGCCACCCGTGCGGCGCCGCCCGGTGCCGGACTCCCCGGGGACGCCCCGCGGGACCCGGTCGCCGCGGTCGGTCCCGCGCTGGCAGCGCTCCGGCAGCACCTGGCGCACGCCACGAACGGCGCCGCTGCCAGGGCCCGGGACGCCTGCGCCGCGCTCCTGCTCGACGGCCTGCTCCCGCGGGTCGCCGCCGGAGCCCCCGGTGCGGAGACCGAACGGGCCCGGCTGGATGCGCTGACCGGACGGCTCGTGGGCGCCCGGGACGACGAGGCCCCCGGCCCGGTCCGGGACGCGCTCGGCTCCTGGCTGTCCGACCCGTACCTGCCGCGCCGCCCGGTGCTGCACCCATCGGCGTGGCAGCGGGTCCGGAACCCGCTGGTCCCGGTGGGGCCGGTGGCGGTGGCCGACCCGCCGGTGCCGGAACGGGCCGGCCGGTTCCGGCTGCGCCGCGCCACCCCCGGCGGCGCCGACCTGGACACCCTGGCCGGCTGGATGCGCCGGCCCGAGGTGATCCGGTTCTTCGGCCAGCCGTGGCCGGACCGGCGCTGGGCCCGTGAGCTCGCCGGGCACGGCCCGGGCAGCGGCACGGCCGCCGTCCTGGTCGACGACACCATCGATCCCGGTGCGGGTCCGGTCGCCTACCTGGAGCTCTACCGCCCGATCCGGCACGCGCTGGCCCGCGGGTTCCCGGCCGGCCCGGACGATCTCGGGGTGCACGTCTGCGTCGGTGCGGCGCACCGGCGGGGGACCGGTGGTGCGCTGCTGGGCGCGGTCGCCGACGCCCTGCTGGCGGCGGAGCCGGGCTGCCCGCGGGTGCTCGCCGAACCGGACGCCCGCAACGACGCCGCGCTCGGCGCGTTCCGCCGGGGCGGGTTCACCCACGCCGAGACGGTCGCGCTCCCGCACAAGGACGCGGCGATCGTCGTGCGGGAGCGCCGGGCGGGCGCCTAGCTCGACGCCTCCCGCTCCAGCCGGAGCAGCTCGAGGTGCTGCTCGTACTGGTCGAGTAGGTCGTCGACGAGCTGGCCGTAGCTGTACCCCATGACGGTGTAGCCCTGGCCGCCGCCCTGCAGGTGCACCTCGACGCGGTGGTGGTCCGTCCAGGACGCCGTCTCGGCCGTCTCGATCCCGGCCGGGGCGGGGAGCGCGCTCCCGGTGGCGCCGGTGAAGCGGGGCAGGCCGGTCACCCGGGGCACCAGCCGGTAGACGAACGGCAGCGTCTCGTGCACGTCGGCCACCAGCTCCAGGGGCTGCATCCCCTCCGGACGGTCCTCGCCGGGCTCGACCTCCGGGGCGTCGGTGTCGTCGCAGCGCTGCACCCGGGTCGGGACGCCCTGCGCGCGCAGCTCGGCCGCGACGTCGTCGAGCACGGTGGTCGCGGTCCCGGCCAGGAACTCGTCGGCCCCGTGCGAGTCGGCGTGGTCCATCGTGCGGCGCAGCCGCTGCCGCCAGTCCTTGCCCGCGTCCGGGTCGGGGCCGCCCGGCCGGCTCCGCCCGGACAGGAGGGCGGGCAGGCTGGACCGCCTGCTCTCCGACCGGTAATGCTCCAGCCGGAGCGCCTTGTAGAGCCCGAGCATCACCAGGACCATCACGAACGCGAACGGCAGCCCCATGATCACGGTCGCGTTCTGCAGCGTGGTGATCCCGCCGACGAACAGCATGCCGAGGGTGAGCAGGCCGGTCGCGGCGGCCCAGAAGATCCGGTTGGCGGCCGTGGCGTCGTCGCGGGGGGTCTTCCGGTAGGAGGTCAGGTTGGCCATGACCAGCGCGCCGGAGTCCGCGGACGTCACGTAGAAGAGCAGGCCGGTCAGGGTGGCGAGACCGGCCAGGAAGCCGGCCCACGGGTAGTCGGCGAGCAACGCGTAGAAACCCTGCTCCGGCTGGTTGACCGCCAGGTCGGCGAGCTCGGAGTCACCGGAGCGGACGGCGTCCAGCGCGGCGTTCCCGAAGATCGAGATCCAGAACAGGATGTAGAGGAACGGGATCACCAGGGTGCCGACGACGAACTGCCGGATCGTGCGGCCACGCGAGATCCGGGCCAGGAACAGCCCGACGAACGACGCCCAGGCGATCCACCAGGCCCAGAAGAACAGCGTCCACAGGTTGAGCCACTCGCCGACGGCGGGGTCCGCCTGGTCGAACGCGAAGGTCTCCATGGTCAGCGCGGGGAAGCTCGACAGGTAGTCGCCCAGGTTGGTGACCAGGGCGTTGAGCAGGAACGACGTGTTCCCGGTGACCAGGATGAACAGGGCCAGCGCCAGCGCCGCGATCACGTTCAGCTCGGAGAGCCGCTTGATGCCCTTGTCCACCCCGGACACCGCCGACACGGTCGCGATGACCACCGCGACGACGACGAGCGCGGTCTGCGCGCCGAGCCCCTGCGGGACGCCGAACATCACGTTCAGCCCGACGTTGAGCAGCACCACGGCGATGCCGAGCGACGTCGCGATCCCGAAGATCGTGCCGAGGACGGCGGCGAGGTCGATCGCGTGCCCGACCCGGCCGAACACCCGCTTGCCGATCAGCGGGTAGAGCGCGGAGCGGATCGACAGCGGCAGCTCGCGGCGGTACGCGAAGTAGGCCAGCGCGATGCCCATCAGCGCGTACATGCCCCAGCCGGTGAGGCCGTAGTGGAACAGCGTCCACACGGTCGCCTCGCGGGCCGCCTCGACCGTGCCGCCCTCACCGACCGGGGGTGCGGTGAACTGGGTGACCGGCTCGGCGACCGAGAAGAACATCAGGTCGGTGCCGATCCCGGCGGCGAACAGCATCGCCGCCCAGGACAGGTTCGAGTAGTCCGGCTGCGAGTGGTCGGGCCCGAGCTTGATCGAGCCGTACCGGGACAGCGCCAGGAACAGCACGAACGCCAGGACGACGGTCGCGACCACGACGTAGAACCAGCCGAAGCCGCCGGCGATGAACTCGACGAGGAGTCCGATGACGGTGTCGGCGTTCTCCGGCAGGAGGATCGCCCAGGCCGCGACGAGCAGCACGCCGATCGCGGAGCCGTAGAAGACCGGCTTGTTGAGCCGGACCGCCGGCTCGTCGGGGACGCCGTCGTCCACCGGTCCGGACTGTGTCGTGCGGGACGGGCCGTCGCTCATCCGCTCGGACCTCCTCGGGATCGCGGTCGGGGTCGTACGCGACCGGGACCACCCGGCCAAACGGGACGACCCTATGCAGACCGCAACGCCCGCGCCAGCACCGCCGCGGAGGTCGTGATCACCTGTTCACGACGGGTGTGACGGTCGGCGGTCGGCCGGTAGCAGTGCGTGCAGCGCGTGGTAACCGACGAGCACGACGATCGTGCCGAGCGAGATCCCGGAGAGCTCGAACCCGCCGACCGACAGGCTCGCGTCGCCGATCCCGATGATGAGCCCCGCGGCCAGCGGGACCAGGTTCGCCGGGTGCCCGAGATCCACCCCGGCCCGGACCCAGATCGTGGCGCCGAGCAGGCCGACCATGCCGTAGAGCACCACGGTCAGGCCGCCGAGCACCCCGCCCGGGACGGCCACGATCAACGCGCCGAACTTCGGGCAGAACCCGAGCAGCACCGCGACGGCCGCGGCGACCCAGTAGGCGGCGGTCGAGTAGACGCGGGTCGCGGCCATCACGCCGATGTTCTCGGCGTAGGTCGTGGTGGGGGAGCCGCCGACGGTGCCGGCGAGCGTGGTGCCCAGGCCGTCGGCGGCGAGCGCCCGGCCGAGGTAGGGGTCGAGGTCGGCGCCGGTCATGCCCTGCACCGCCTTGACGTGGCCGGTGTTCTCCGCGACCAGCGCGATGACCGAGGGCAGGACGAGCAGGGCGAACGTCAGCGAGAACGTCGGCAGGTGCCAGCCGGCGATCTCCATGCCGTCCGGGCCGGGCATCGTCGCGGGCGGCAGCCCGACCCAGCCGGCCTCCCCGACACCGGACAGGTCCACCCGCATCCGGGTCACGACGTCGCCGTTCGCGTCCGGTGAGGTGACGGGCCCGGTGGTGAGGTCGAGCAGCCAGGAGAACGCGAACCCGGCGACCAGGCCGATCAGCACGCCGATCCGGCCCCAGAAGCCGGGCAGCAGCACCGCCGCGGCCATCACCACGACCATCGTGACCAGGGCGGCCCACTGGTCCTGCGGCCAGTAGACGGTGCCGGCCACCCCGGCCAGGTTGAACCCGATCAGCATGACGACGGCGCCGGTCACCGCGGGCGGGAGCACCCGGGTCACCCAGCCCGCGCCGAGCCGGTGCACGACCAGCCCGATCACGAGCAGCGCCACCCCGGCGACGACGATCGCGCCGGTCACCGCGGCCGAGTCGCCGCCCTGTGCGCGGATCGCCGCGACCCCGCCGACGAACGACGCCGACGAGCCCAGGTAGCTGGGGATCCGACCCTTCGTGATCAGCAGGAACAGCGCCGTGGCGACACCGCTCATCAGGATCGCGATGTTCGGGTTCAGGCCCATGAGGACCGGGAAGACGAACGTCGCCCCGAACATCGCGACGACGTGCTGTCCGCCCAGCCCGATCGTGCGGGGCCAGGACAGCCGCTCGTCCGGTGCGACGACCTCGCCGGGCGGCGGGGTCCGCCCGCCGTGCACCACGGTCCAGCCGCGCCACCGCTCGCGTGTTCCCGTCACCTGATCCCCCCACGTCCGTCCGGGCCGCGATCACCCTCGTCCCGGGTCGCCTCGCGGGCAAGGGGATCCGGCCCGGCCGTGACGTGACGTTCACTCCACCGCCGGACCCGGGGTGTCAGGCGGGCAGGGCCCGCAGCACGGCGTCGCGCAGCCGGACGCCCCGCCGGGCCTGCGCCACCCGGTGCACGACGCGTGCGGTGCCGGCCAGCCGCTGGGTCCGGCGCCGCCGCTCCCGGTCGTAGCGCCGCAGGGCGGCGGGCAGCGGGTCCCCGGACGTGACCGCGGAGGCCAGGGCGACGCCGTCGAGCAGGGCCTGGCAGGCGCCCTGCCCGAGATCCGGGGTCATCGCGTGGGCGGCGTCCCCGAGCACGGCCACCCGGTGACCGTCGGTGTAGCTGCGCAGCCGGGGGTGCAGGTCGGCGAGATGGTGGCGCAGGTGGCCGTCGGCGGCGATCCGGTCGAGCACCCGGGGCACCGGGTCGTGCCAGTCCCCGAACCGCTCGCGGAGCAGGGCGAGATCGGCCTCCGGGTCGCGCGCGGCCGGGACGTCCGGGGCGGGCAGCACGGCGTACCAGTTGACCCGGTCCCCGGCCGGGCCGTGCGGGAGCACCCCGAACCGGGCCGCGCGTCCCCAGGTCTCGCTGCCGGCGTCGACCCGCAGGGTGGCGACGCCCCGGTAGGCGACGGTCCCGGTGCGCCGCGGCCGGACGCCCGCACCACCGGGCAGGAGCGCGCGGACCACCGATCCCACGCCGTCCGCGCCGACGACGAGGTCGGCACCGGCGTGGAGCCCCGCCGGGCCGGTCACCGGGTCGTCGTACCGGACCGTCCCGCCCGGGAGCCGCGCGGCCAGCAGCGCCATGAGGTCGGGGCGGGCGACCAGCAGCACCTCCCCGGTCCGCGACGCGTCGATCGTGGCGAGCCGGGTGCCGTCCGGGCGGCGCAGCGTCCCGGACGACTGCGGCCGGGACACCGCCCGCAGGTCGTCGCCCGCGCCGAGCCCGTCCAGCGCGCGGACCGCGGCCGGCCAGATCCCGAGGGCGGTACCGTCGGTGACGGGCCCGGCCGCCCGCTCCCGCACGACGACCTCCCAGCCCGCCGCGTGCAGCCCCGCCGCGACGGTCAGCCCGCCGATCCCCGCCCCCACCACCGTCGCCCGCATGACGGTGAAAGTACTACGGATGTAGTGCTGAGTCACTACGGTTGTAGTGTGGGCTCGTGTCGGAACGGCGGGAACGGGTGCTGGACGCGGCGATCACCGTCCTGGGGGCGGGCGGATCGCGGGCGTTGACGCACCGCGCGGTGGACGCGGCGGCGGGCCTGCCGCCGGGGTCGGCGTCGAACGTGGCGCGCACCCGGTCGGAGCTGGTCGCCGGCGTGCTGGACCGGCTGCTGGAGCGGGAGGTCGCCGCCTGGGAGCTGCTCGCCGGCGGCCGGCCGGCCGCCGCCGGTGGGACGGCCGAGGAGCGGACCGTGCGGGCGCTGGCCGGGACGGTCCGCGAGCTCGCGGGTCCCGGCCGGGAGCTGACCCTGGCCCGGCACGCGATCTTCGTCGAGGCGGCCCTGGACCCGGCGCTGCAGGAGCGGATCGCGGCGGCACGGACCCGGATCGAACGGTGGGGCGCGGACTGGCTGGACCGGCTGGGCACCCCGCGCGACGCCGACGGCGTCCGGGCGGTGCTCGCCGTCGTCGAGGGGTGGCTGGTGCTCGCGGTCTCCGCACCCACCGCCGCACCGGACCCGGAGCCGCTGCTGCGCCGGGCGCTCGGCGGGTCCTGAACGACCGGCGGCCCCGCGACGCTGCTGCGTCACGGGGCCGCCGGTGCTGCGGGGAGCCGGACCGGATCAGGTGCCCGGCGCCTCGCCCTTCAGCGCGCCGTCGAGCAGCGGGTTGACGGTGTCGATCGCGTACGGCAGCGACAGCGGGCTGGAGTAGCCCAGCGCCCCGCCGAACTCCGAGCCGAAGGCCGGGAGGAAGGCCACCCGGCCCTCACGGACCGCCGGGATCGCGGCGAACACCGGGTCGGCCATGGCCTCCGCCTTGGTCCGCCCGATGACGACGATGACGTCGTTGTCCAGCTGGCCCTGCTGCTCCAGCGACAGCGTGGGCGAGTCGGCCCGCACCTGGAACCCGAGGCCCGCGAACAGCTGGGCGCGCAGGTCGTCGGTGCCGAGGTTGTACGGCTCCCCCTCGACGTAGAACGCCATGCTCAGCTTCTTGCCGGCGAAGTCGGGGTGCTGCTGCTTCGCCTCGTCGAACTTCTGCTGCGTCGCGGCGATGACCTCGTCGGCCTGCTCGGTGCGGCCGAGCGCCTGGCCGGTCACCCGGGTCTGCACGTCCCAGGTCGAGGCGTTGGTGCCGTCCTCGGTCGGCTGGGCGACCGTCGGGGCGATCTTGGAGAGCGCGTCGTAGGTGCCGCGGTCGATGAACGAGTACACGCCGAGGATGAGGTCCGGCTGCAGCGCGGCGATCTGCTCGATCGGCAGGTTGCTGGCGTCGAGGACCTCGGGGGTCGGCCCGAGCGGCGGCTGCGGCAGCCACGGCCGCTGCTGGAACGGGAAGTCGCCGATGACCTGGCGCTCGGCGACCGGCTGCACGCCGAGCGCCATCACGAAGTCGGCCTCGTTGTAGCCGATCGCGACGACGCGCTGCGGCTGCTGCGGGATCGTCGTCGAGCCGAAGGCGTGCTGGAGCGTGACGGGGAACGCCCCGGCCGGGGCCTCCGCACCGGACGGCGCGGCCTGCTCGCCACCACCGCCGGACGAGCAACCTGCCAGCGCGAGGAGCAGGACCGCGCAGGCGGCGATCGTGCGCAGGAGAGGACGGGGCATTTCTGATCCTTTCCGGTGGACCCGCAGGTCGCGGATCACGTGTGTGTCCCGGCCCGCGAGGGCCCGGTCTCGGTGGGTTCCGGGGCTCCGCCGCCGCGGGCGCCGGACCAGGCGGCCCACAGCCGGGCGTAGCGCCCGCCCGCGGCGACGAGGTCGTCGTGCGGGCCCTGCTCGACCACCCGGCCGGCCTCCAGCACCACGACGCGGTCGGCCGCCGCGGCCTGGGTGAGCCGGTGCGCGACGACGAGGCCGGTGCGCCCGGCCAGCGCGGCCTCGGCGGACTCCTCCAGCGCGCGGGCACCGGCGCTGCCGGCCTCCGCGGTCGCCTCGTCGAGCACCAGCACCGCCGGGTCGGTGAGCACGACCCGGGCCAGCGCCAGCTGCTGGGCGGCGACGACCGGGAGCCGGTGCCCGCCGTCGCCGACGACGGTGTCCAGGCCGCCGGGGAGGGCACGGGCCCAGTCCCCGGCCCCGACCCGGTCGAGCGCGGCGAGCAGCGCGTCGTCGCCGGCGTCCGGGCAGGCCAGCCGCAGGTCCTCGGCCAGGGTGCCGGCGAACACGTGCGACTCCTGGGTCACCAGGGCCACCGCCTCCCGCCGGGCGTCCGCGCCCAGGTCCGCCAGCGCCGCGCCGCCGATCTCCACGGTCCCGGCGCCGGGGGAGTGCACCCCCGCCACGATCCCGGCCAGCGTCGACTTCCCGGCACCGCTGGCGCCGACCAGCGCGACCCGCTCACCGGCGGCCACGTCGAGATCGACGCCGGCGAGCACCGGGTGGCCGTCGACGTAGCTGTGGCCGAGGCCGCGCACCCGCAGCCCCGCCCCGGCGGCCGCGGCGCCGGCGCCGGCGGCGTCGTCGCCGTGCTCGAGGTCGGCGACCCCGACGATCCGGCGCAGCCCGGCCAGCGCGGTCTGCGCCGCGTCCAGCTGGAACAGCACGATGTTGATCGGGGTGAAGAGGTTGACGAAGTACAGCGCGGCCGCGCTCGCCGTGCCGATGCTCGTCGCGCCGGACCCGACCAGCCAGAACCCGGTGATCAGCACCGCGCCGAGCCCGATGAACTCGGCCAGGTTGAGCCGGCCGAACAGCCGGGTGTGCATCCGGACGACGGCGACGACGAGCCGGGCGACCTCGGCCGCGCGCCCGGCGATCGTCGTCGCGTGGCTCTCGTGCAGCCGGAACGCGCGCACCGTGGACAGCCCGGACGCCGTGTCGAGGAGCTGCTGCTGCTGGGCGCCGCCGGCGATCCGCTGCGCCGTGTAGAGCGGCGTGGACCGGCCGAGGAACGACCGTGCCGTCCAGACCTGCACCGGGACGGCCAGGAGCGCCGCGAGCAGGAAGCGCCAGTCCAGCACCGCCAGCCCGACGCCGGTCAGCGCGACCAGCAGGGCGGCCCGGGCCAGCTCCGGCACGGCCTCGCGCACGGCCTCACCGACGACCGCGACGTCGTCGGTGACCCGGGAGGTGAGGTCGCCCGCACCGGCCGCCTCCACCCGGGCCTGCGGCAGGTGCAGCGCGCGGTCCACGAACCGCTCGCGCAAACCGGCCAGCAGGGTCTCGCAGAACCGGGCCGCGAGGGCGACGCCGAGCGCGCCCAGCAGGCCCTGCACCACGGCGATCCCGGCCAGACCGAGCACCGGCGGCCAGACGGCGTCCGCGCCCCGGCCCTGGGCGACCCGGTCGACGATGTCGCCGAGCAGCGGTGCGGCCAGCAGGCTCACCGCGGCCCCGCCGACGAGCACCAGCAGTGCGACGACGGCGGTCCCGCGGGCCGGGCGGCCCAGCTCGCCGAGCAGGGCGCGGATCCGCGCCGTGGACGCGATCGGCAGCAGCACGGTCGGGGCGGTCATGCGGTCACCACCGCGCGGTAGTCGGGGTCGTCCATCAGCTCGGCGTGCCGGCCGCGGGACCGGACCCGGCCCCCGACGACGAACAGCACCTCGCCCGCCCGGTCCAGCAGCACCGGGCTCGTGGTCACCAGCAGGGTGCTGCGACCGGCCCGGAAACGGGCCAGGCCCTCGGCGACCCGGACCTCGGTGACGGCGTCGACCGCCGTCGTCGGGTCGTGCAGGACGAGCACCGGGGCGTCCGCGGCCAGCGCACGGGCCAGCGCGATCCGTTGCCGCTGCCCGCCGGACAGCGACCGGCCCCGTGCGGAGACGTCGGTGTCGGCGCCCGCCGGCAGGGTCGTCGCGACCTGGTCGGCGGCCGCGGCGGCCATCGCCGGTTCCGGGTCCGTGTCGTCCGGGGCGCCGGCCAGCACGTTCTCGCGCAGGGTGCCGGTGAACAGGTGGGCGTCGTGCGCGGCGACCAGCACGGCGCCGCGGGCGACGTCGGCCGGCCACGCGTCGAGCGCGACGCCGTCGAGCGCGATCCGGCCGCCGTCCGGTTCGGTCTCCCGGGCCAGGCAGGACAGCAGCGCGGCCGCGTCCTCCGGGTCGGCGGTCACGACGGCGGCGGGCGGGCCCGGCGTCACGGTCAGGTCGAGGCCCTCGTCGCCGCCGAGGCGGCCGTGGCGCAGCCCGCGCACCGCCAGCTCGGCCGGCCCGGCGCCCGGGGTGCCGGCGAGCTCGTCCGGGCCGGAGCCGACGGCCGGTCCGGCCGAGAGCACGGTCGCGATCCGGGCCGCCGACGCCCGTCCCTGGGCGAGCCGGGCGCTGACGAAGCCGAACATCTGCAGGGGACCGACCAGGAACTGGGCCAGGCCGACCGCGGACACCAGCCCGCCGACGGTGATCGAGCCGTTCGCGGCCAGCATGCCGCCGACCAGCGCGATCACCGCGAGGAACAGGCCGTTGGCCAGCTGGACCGAGCCGAGGAACCCGGCCTCGGCGCGGGTGGCGCGCAGTGTCGCGCCGAGCGCGTCCCGGCTGCGGACCCGGTACCGGCGGACGGCGGCCGGGCGGGCGCCGATGCCGTTGAGCACCCGCAGCCCGGCGACCAGGTCGGCCGCGGTCCCGGCGGCCTGGGCGGCGTGCTCCTGCTCCGGCCCCGACCGCTTCTGCAGCGGCTTGACCACGAGCTGCACCAGCCAGAGCAGCGGCGGGGTGCCGAGCAGGATCAGCAGGCCCAGCGTCGGCGAGATGGTCAGCAACGAGACCGCGGCGACCGCGACGGCCGCGACCGCGGCGAACCCGAACGGGACGGCGACGTTGAGCTCGGCGACCCGCTTGGCGTCGGACACCGCGATCCCGGAGAGCTCGCCGGGCAGCCGGCCGGCCTCCCCGCCGCCCCGCGGGTGCAGCAGCCGGGCGGCGACCAGGCGGCGCAGCCGGGCGTCCGCCCATGCCTCCGCCGACCAGGCCCGCCGGGCACCGAACCGGTAGGAGTACGACAGCACCAGGAAGTCCAGTGCGAGGACCGCGAGCCACCCGGCCAGCGCGACCGGGTCCCCGGTCGCGACGGCACGGTCGATGATCACACCGACCAGCACGGGCACCAGAGCCTCGCCGGCCTGGTGGCTGCAGAACAACGCCGCCGCGGCGGCGATCCGGCCGCGGAACGCGCCGAGCGAGCCACGCAGGACGTCCCGCCCGGACACCTCCCCGAGCGGTGCCGGCTCAGCGGACCCTGTCATGCAGCGAGGGTAACCTTACCTGCCCGGGAAGATCACTACCGGCCTGCGAGAATCGTCCAGAGATCGTCGAGCTGCCCGGTTCCGGTCGCCGGGTTGCCGAACGCCACCCGGATCACCGGTCGCCCGCCGACGTCGGTGCCGGACAGCAGGACCCGGCCGGTCGCGTTCGCCGCGTCCAGCAGCGTCCGGGTGGCCTCGTCGTCGCCCCCGTCCGAGCCGGTGCCGGTCACGCGCAGGCAGACCAGGGCGAGCACGGGCTCGGCGGCCAGGTCGAGGCCGTCGTGACCGCGGACGCGTTCGGCCAGCTCGGCGGCCAGCGCGACGTGCCCCCGCAGGTGCGCGCAGCCCGGACAGCCCCTGGCCGTGCAGCACCGCCCACAGCTTCAACGCCCGGAACCGGCGCCCGAGCGGCACCTGCCAGTCCCGGTAGTCGACGACCGCGCCGGAGTCCGACGCCGCGTCCCGCAGGTACGGCGCCGCGATCGAGAGGGCCGCGGGCAGCGCGGACGCGTCCCGGACCCAGAGCAGCGACGCGTCGAACGCGGTGAGCAGCCACTTGTGTGCGTCGGTGCAGAACGAGTCCGCCCGGTCGGCGCCGTCGACCACCCAGCGGTGCTCCTCGCACAGCGCCGCGACGCCCGCCCAGGCCGCGTCGACGTGCACCCAGGCCCGGTGCTCGGCCGCGACGGCGGCGACCGGGCCGACCGGGTCCGACGCGCCGGTCGAGGTGGTGCCGACGGTCGCGCACACCATGACCGGGAGCAGCCCCGCCGCCGCGTCCTCGGCCATCGCCACGCGCAGCGCCTCGGGATCCATCGACGCCGTGCCGGTCGTGCAGGGCACCGTGCGCAGGCCACGCGCACCCAGTCCGGCCGTGCGGACCGCCTTGGCCAGCGAGGAGTGCGTCTCGGCGGTCACGTACACGCGCTCGCGGCCGGTGACGCCGCGTGCCCGCCAGCCGTCGTCCGGGCCGGGTGCGGCGCGGTGCAGCGCCGCCAGCAGCGCCACCAGCGACGCCGACGACGCCGAGTCCTGGATGACGCCGCCACCGCCGCCGTCGTGGGTGAACTCCTCGGCGAGGCCGAGTGCGCGGGCCAGCTGGTCGGTGATCGCCTGCTCGACCTCGGTGCACGCCGGCGAGGTCGACCAGAGCATCCCCTGCGCCCCCGCGGAGCCGGACAGGAGCTCGCCGAGCAGCGAGGTCAGCGACGCGTTGGCCGGGAAGAACGCGTGGAAGCCGGGATGCTGCCAGCGGGTCTCGGCGTCGCCGGTGACGGTCTCGACCAGCGAGGGGAACGCGGCCAGCGGGGACGGGGCCTCGGCCGCGTGGTCGTCGAACCGGGCGCGCACGGTGCCCGGCTCGACGACGTCGCGGACCGGCCGCCGGTGCAGCCCGGCCCGGGAGTCGGCGACCGCGTCGACGAACAGGTGGCCGAGGGCGCGGAACTCGTCCGGAGTCAGGTCGGGCACGGAGCGTGACGCTACTCGGGGGCCGTTGCCCCGTGCACCGGGTGCGGATCGGTGAGGTCCCACCCGGGCAGCGGATCGGGCAGCGTCCGCCACGAGTCCGGGCCGGCGAGCAGCTCGCCGTCGGTGAGCAGCGCCGGGTCCAGCCGGGCCGCGACACCGGCCGCCGTCACCCCGAGCCCGATGAACACGATCTCCTGGCCGCGCGGACCGCCGGTCTCCGTCCAGTGCGCGGCCGGGTCCAGCGCCACGTTGGGCCCGGCCTGCGACCAGAGCCCGGCGAGGTCGGGGCGGGAGGCGATCCAGCAGAAGCCCTTGCTGCGGAGCAGCCCGGGCCACTCGGCGAGCGCGTCGAGGAGCCGGGCGGGGTGGAACGGGCGGGACGCCCGCCACGTCACCGACGCGATCCTGTACTCCTCGGTCTCCGGGGTGTGCGTGCCCTCCAGCTCCTGCGCCCAGCCGGGGGTGCGGGCCGCGCCCACCGGGTCGTACCGGTGGGTGTCGAGCAGCTCCGCGACCGGCACGTCCCCGCGGACCGCCCGCCGGATCCGGGCGCCGGGGTTCATCCGGCGCAGCAGCGCCTCGATCCGGCCGAGCCGGTGCGGCGGGACGAGGTCGGTCTTGTTGAGTACCAGCAGGTCGGCGAACTCGACCTGGTCGGCGACCAGGTCCGCCAGGGTGCGCTCGTCGCCGTCGGCGGCCTGCAGCCCGCGGTCGGCCAGCGCGTCCCCGGTGGTCAGGAGCGTCTCGAACGCGGACGCGTCGACCACCGTGATCATGGTGTCGAGCCGGGCCCGGTCGGAGAGGGCGGTGCCGTCGTCGAAGGTCCACTCGAAGGTCGCCGCCACCGGCATCGGCTCGGAGATCCCGGTCGACTCGACGACGACGTGGTCGTAGCGGCCCTCGGCGGCGAGCTCGCCGACGGTGGTCAGCAGGTCCTCGCGCAGCGTGCAGCAGATGCAGCCGTTGGTCAGCTCGACGAGCCGTTCCTCGGTGCGGTGCAGCGTGCCCTGCCCGGCGACCAGCGCGGCGTCGATGTTGACCTCGCTCATGTCGTTCACGACGACGGCGATCCGGCGGCCCTCCCGGTTCGCCAGCAGGTGGTCGAGCAGGGTCGTCTTCCCGGCCCCCAGGAAGCCGGACAGGATCGTGACGGGCACGCGCGGATCGGCCATACCGATAACAGTAACAGTTGTCGATAAAGGTCTGGGGTCAGCTGCCGGTGCGGCGCTCGACCTGCGCGCGGACGCCGGGGAGCAGGTCGTCACCGGCCGCGAGCAGGCCGGGGAGCAGCTCGGGTTCGGTGAGCAGCGCCCGGAACGCGGTGCCGATCGTGACGCCGTGCCCCGGCCGGTGCTCGACGGTCACCGGGTCCCCGGCGTGGACGTCGCCGGGCTCGACGACGCTCAGGTAGGCGCCGGGGCGGGCGGCCCGGGTGAAGGTCCGCACCCAGCCTCCGCGCTCCAGCCACGCCGCGAACGTCCGGCACGGGATCCGCGGCACCGTGACCTGCAACAGCACCGCACCGACCCGCCACCGCTCGCCGAGCTCGGCGCCCGTCACCTCGACCCCGCGGGTGGTGAGGTTCTCGCCGAACGTCCCGGCCCGCAGCGGGCCCAGCTCGGGCTCCCAGCCGTCGAGGTCCTCGCGGGCGTAGGCGTAGACGGCCTGGTCCGGGCCGCCGTGGTGGTCGGTGTCGCAGATCGGGTCGCCGTCGAGACCGCTCTCCCCGGGCCCGGGTACCTGCACGGGGACCGGCCCGGTGGCCGGGCGCTTGTCGATGCCGGACGCACCGGTCTTGGCGAGCACCGCGCGCACGATGCCGACGTTCACCGACTCCACGATTCCCACGGGGCCGACGGTAGGCCCTTCGCGGGTCAGGCGGGCTGTGCGGCGCCGTACGCCGAGCGCAGGGTCGTCTTCAGCACCTTGCCGGACGGGTTGCGGGGCAGCTCCGCCACGACCTCGACGCGGGTCGGGCGCTTGTAGCGGGCCAGCCGGTCGGCGCAGTACTCCGTGATCTCGTCGAGCGTCGGGGGATCGCCGGGGTCGGCCGGGACGACGACCGCCAGCGGCGTCTCGCCCCACCGTTCGTCGGGCACCCCGATCAGCGCCACGTCGGCGACCTTCGGGTGCCCGGCCAGCACGTTCTCGACCTCCGCGCAGTAGACGTTCTCGCCGCCGCTGATCACCATGTCCTTCTTGCGGTCGACGACGTAGAGGAAGCCGTCCGGGTCCTCGCGCACCAGGTCGCCGGAGTGGAACCAGCCGCCGCGGAACGCCTCGGCCGTCTCCTCGGGCCGGTTCCAGTACCCGCGCATCACGGTGGGGCCGCGGTAGACGATCTCGCCGACGTCGCCGGGCCGGACGTCGGCCATGTCCTCGTCGACCACCCGGACCTCGACGTTGACCATCGGGGTCCCGATCGAGCCGATCTTGCGGATCGCGTCCTCACCGCGCAACGTGCAGGTCACCGGGCTGCACTCGGTCTGGCCGAAGGCGGTCACCACGCTCGCCTGCGGGAACGTGTCGATCATCGTGCGGATCAGCGTCGTCGACGCCGGTGCCGCGCCCCAGGAGATCCGGCGCAGCGCCGACAGGTCGCGCGACGCGAGGTCCGGCACCGCGCAGATCGCCTGCCACTGCGCGGGCACGAAGAAGCACGACGACACCCGTTCGCGCTCCAACAGCGCCACCGTCTCCACCGGGTCGAACCCGCCGGACGGCGGCACGATCGTCCGCCCGCCGGAGATCAGCGACGGCACCATCCCGGCGAGCCCGGCGATGTGGAACAGCGGCGCCCCGGACAGCCAGACCCGGTCCTCGCCGGTGATCCCGAGGTGTGTGATCTGGGAGAACGCGTGCAGCAGCAGGTTGCGGTGGGTGAGCACCGCGCCCTTCGGCCGTCCGGTGGTCCCCGAGGTGTACATGATGTAGGCGGCCTCGTCGTCGGAGGCGTCGTCGTCCCACCCGTCGTCCACCGGCGGGAGGCCCTCGGTGTCCGCGCCGATCACGAGCACCGCCCGCACCGCGGGGGCGTCGGCGCGCGCGTCCGCCACCGTCGCGGCGAACGCCTCGTCGCACACCACGGCCGTCGCGCCGCAGTCGGCGAGCTGGTAGCCGATCTCGCCTGCGGTGAGCCGGAAGTTCAGCGGGACGCAGATCGCGCCGCGACGCAGCACCGCGAGGTACGCCTCGACCAGCTCGACCGAGTTCAGCCCGAGGACGGCGACCCGGTCACCGCGGGCGACCCCGCGGTCGGCGAGCCCGCCCGCGAGCCGGGACACCCGGTCGTCGACCTCGGCGTAGCTGCGTGCGGTCCGTGGATCGGCCAGTGCCGGCTCGTCCGGCCGGGTGCGGGCGTGCCGCGCCAGCAGGTCCGCCATCGTCATCCCGCGCCCGGTCACCGTCACCGCTGCCTCCCACCGTCGGGCCCCGCCGGGCCACTGTGGTCCAGGACACCCGAGTGAGGCAAGATCGCCGCCCACGGGGCAGGGTGCACAGGTGTCCACCACCCCCGGCGACGACGGCGTCCCCGACGGTCCGCGCAGGCTCCGGCTGCTGCAACTGGCCTCGCTGATCAGCACCTGCGACCGGTTCGCGATCGCGCCGTTGCTGGTGCCGATCGCGGTCTCCTTCGGTGCCCCGCTCTCCGCCGCGGCGGGTGCGGCCGGCGGCTACTTCCTGGCCTACGGGCTCATGCAGGTCGTGTGGGGTGTCCTGTCGGACCGGGTCGGCCGGGTCCGGGTGATGCGGCTGGCGCTGGTCGGGTCGGTGCTCGGCGGCATCGCGTCGGTGCTCGCGCCGAGCCTACCGCTGCTGATCGGCGCCCGGGTCGTCACGGGTGCGTGCACCGCGGCACTGATCCCGGCCGCGCTGGTCTACGTCGGCGACACCTGGCCCACCGCGGTGCGGCAGCGGCCGCTGTCGGACCTCCTCGCCGCCACCGCGCTCGGCACGGCGGTCGCGACGGCCGGCGCCGGCCTGCTGGCCGACCTCGCGGGCTGGCGGCTCGTCTTCGGGGTGTCCGCGGCGGCGTGCGCGGTGCTGTTCGTGGCGCTGCGGGCGCTGCCCGAGCCGGACGTCGCCGGTGCCGCGCCCGCCGCCGACCGGGCCGGGGTGCGGGGCTCGGTCGTCCGCCCGCTCGCGGCGGTGTGCGGGAACGGCTGGGCGCTGGTCGTCCTGCTGCTGGCGTTCGTCGAGGGCGCGGTGGTGCTGGGCGTGCTCACCTACCTCGCGCCCGCGCTGCAGGCCGGGGGCAGCTCGGCGGCCCTGGCCGGGCTCGCCGCCGGCGGCTACGGCGTCGGCGCGGTGGTGTTCTCCCGCGTCGTACGACGGCTGGTGGGCCGGTGGAGCCCGGCCGGGCTCGCCACGGCCGGGGGCGTGTTCCTCGTCGTGGCGTGGCTGTTCCCGCTGGTCACGGTGCATCCGGTGACGATCGCGGCGGCCGGGCTGTGCCTGGGCGGGGCCTGGGCGTTCCTGCACTCGACCCTGCAGACGTGGGCGACCGAGGTCGTCCCGCAGGCCAGGGCGACGGCCGTCGCACTGTTCGCGACGCTGCTGTTCCTGGGCAGCTCGGCCGGCACCGCGCTGGGTGCCCCGCTCGCCGACGCGGGCGCGTTCGGCACGCTGTTCCTCGCCGCGCTGCTGGTGTCGGTCCCGCTCGGTGCGGGCGCGGCGCTCGCCCGCCGGCGGTACTCCGCCGGCTGAGCGAGACGCCGGCCGGGGTCACACGTACCGGTCGCGCAGCTCCCGCTTCACGAGCTTGCCGGTGGGGGTGCGCGGCAGGAAGTCGGTGAAGTCCACCGACGACGGCGCCTTGTAGTGCGCGATCCGCTCCCGCACGAAGTCGATCAGCTCCCGCTCCAGCTCCGGCCCGGTCTCCACGCCCTCCGAGGTCTGGACGACGGCCTTGACCGCCTCGCCCATCTCCTCGTCCGGCACGCCGATCACCGCGACGTCGAGCACCTTCGGGTGCAGGGCGAGTGCGTCCTCGACCTCCTGCGGGTAGATGTTCACCCCACCGGAGATGATCATGAACGCCTTGCGGTCGGTGAGGAACAGGAAGCCGTCGGAGTCGACGTAGCCGAGGTCGCCGGTGGTCGTCCAGCTCTCGTGCACCGGGTGCTGCGCGGACAGCGTCTTGCCCGGGTCGTTGTGGTACTCGAAGGGCCGCTCGTCACGCTCGAAGTAGACGGTGCCGATCTCGCCCGGGCCGAGCTCCGTGCCCTCGTCGTCACAGACCCGGATCGTGCCCAGGCCCGCCCGGCCGACCGAGCCGGGGCGCTCGGCCCACTGGGCCGAGTCGATGAAGGTGATGCCATTGGCCTCGGTCGCGGCGTAGTACTCGTGGAGCACCGGGCCCCACCAGTCGATCATCGCCTGCTTGACCTCGACCGGGCACGGGGCGGCGGCGTGGATCGCGACCTCCAGCGACGACACGTCGTAGCGCGTCCGTACCGCCTCGGGCAGCTTCAGCATCCGCACGAACATCGTCGGCACCCACTGCGAGTGGGTGACGCGGTGCTGCTCGATCAGCGCGAGCGCCTTCTCCGGGTCGAACCGCTCCATGACGACGACGGTGCCGCCGAGCGCCTGCACCGTGGCGGTGAACCGCAGCGGCGCGGCGTGGTAGAGCGGCGCGGGGGAGAGGTAGACGGTGCCGGGGCCGAACCCGTACATCGGCCCGAACAGCGCCTGGTAGGTGTCGCCGGGCTCGTCGACCTGACGGTCGGGCAGGGTCGGCTTGATCCCCTTGGGCCGCCCGGTGGTGCCCGAGCTGTAGAGCATGTCGGCGCCGCGCGGCTGGTCGGCCGGCGGCTCGGCGGACACCGTGGCCAGCGCGGCGTCGTAGTCCTCGTACGACGACGCACCCGGGATCTCCCCGCCGAACGCCAGCCGGACCGGCACGTCGACGTGGTCCTCGACGGCGGCGGCCAGCCCGGCGACCCCGGCCGAGACGACGAGCGCCTTCGCGCCGCAGTCCCGGACGATGTACGCGGCCTCCGGCGCCGACAGGTGGTGGTTCACCGCGGTGACGTAGAGGCCGGACCGCTGCGCGGCCCAGTAGACCTCGTAGACGCGGGCGGCGTTGTCCGAGACCAGCGCGACGACGTCGCCGCGGCGCAGACCGGCGGCGTGGAAGTGGTTCGCCAGCCGCGCCGAGCCCTCCTCGAGCTCACGGAACGTGAGGGTGTCGCCCGAACCGCCCATGATCACGGCCGGCTTGTCGGGCGTGGTGGCGGCGTGCGTGCCTGGGTACATCTCGGCCTCTCGTCGACGGCGGCGCGGCGCGGACGCGACCTCGGGGCCGGGTGCCGCACGGAATCTCCGCCGCAGATCCTGCCATCCGCGCGCCGCGCGCCGGTACGCGCCGGACTGGGAGTGCGCGTTCTGATAGGCCTCGAGAACGGACGAGGGGATACGCCCGCGCTCCGAGATCTTCATGCCCTGCGCGATCGCCCATTCCCGGACGGCCCGGTTCGCGGCCCGTTCCGAGGCGCTCGATCCGTTCGACGAGGTCGACGCGGGCCCGCTGCCGCGGCGGCCCCCGCCCGACCGGCGGGCCGCCGAGACGTACGGCGCCAGGGATTCCCGCAGCCGCTCGGCATTCGCGGAGGACAGGTCGATCTCGTACGACCGGCCGTCGACGGCGAACTCCACCTGCTCGTCGGCCTCCGAACCGTCCAGGTCGTCGACCAGCGTGATCGTCGTCTGCTGTGCCACGTCGTCATTCCTTCCGGGGGAATCTCGGGCGTCCGAGCGGAGGAATCGGCACCGCTGCGGGAAGCCGATATCCCCTCGGGAACGACCTGGAAGCGAACGGTGAACCTATTCCGGAGAGGACGATAAGGTATGCCGATGTTCCGTGTCGAACCCCTCCGGAAAAAGCGTCGGAGTCGTGATGCGGCACGATGTCGGCCCCGGCCGCGGGGCCGGGCCAGAACTGCGGATGCGGCGTACGGGTGACGGGGAATCGGCGGAAAGGCGCAGTTCGGGGCCGGATTCAGCGGGGCGCGGGCCACCACGGTTCGGCCGGGACGGCCGCGCGGGCCCCGTCGGTCGTCGAGATCCCGGTCAGGTCGATCCGCCGGCCGGGCCGCGGCAGGGCGAGGACGACGTCCTGGGCGGCCGCCGCCTTGCGGGCCCGCTCCACCGGCTCGTCCCACGGGTGGAAGCCGAGGTTGAAGGTCGCCCAGTGGATCGGCAGCATCACCCGGCCGCCGAGCTCGCGGTGCGCCGTGACGGCCTGCTCGGGATCGAGGTGGATGTCCGGCCACAGCTCGGCGTAGGCCCCGACGGGCAGCAGCGTGAGGTCGAACGGGCCGTGCTCGGCCCCGGTCCGGGCGTGCACCCGGCTCGGTCCGGAGTCCCCGCCGACGTAGACCGAGTGGTCCGGGCCCGCGACCTTCCAGGCCGCCCACTGGGTGGTGTTGCGGCGGAGCCCGCGCCCGGAGAAGTGCCGGGTCTCCAGACAGGTCAGGGTGAGACCGGCGACGTGCACGACGCCGTCCCAGTCCCGCTCCACGACCCGGTGCCCCGGCACGCCCCACGACCGCAGGTGCGCGCCCACCCCGACCGGGCAGACGAACACCGCGGAGGTGTCGCGGGCCAGCCGCAGCACGGTCGGCCGGTCCAGGTGGTCGTAGTGGTCGTGGCTGAGCAGCACGACGTCGGAGTCGGAGAACGTCGCGAGCGGCGCGACCGGCGGGTGCAGCCGTCGCGGACCGGTGAAGGGGACGGGCGAGGCGTACTCGGACCACACCGGGTCGACCAGCACCCGGCGGCCGTCGACCTCGAGCAGCGCACCCGCGTGCCCCAGCCACGTGACGGCGAGCCCGGCGGGCACCCGCGGGACGTCCGGCCGGGCCAGCGGCACCGGACCGGGCGGCACGCCGCGGCCCGCCCGGCTGCGCAGCATGTTGAGCAGCATCCGCAGCGAGGCCCGGACCCGTGGCAGGCCGGGCTCGGTGTTGGCGAACGTGCCGCCGACCGCGTTCTCCGACGCCGCGGCCACCCGGCGCAGCTCGGCGTCGCGCGCGCCCATGTTGCGGCGGACGTGCAGGCCGAGACCGGCCAGCGCGAGCAGGGGGGAGGCGAGCGCGGCGCGGGAGGAGCAGCGGGTCAGGCGGGGCACGATCTCCACAGTACGAACGCCGGGCCCGGCGCTCCCACCTACGCTCTCGATCGTGACGGACGTTATGCGGGCACGGGTCGAGACCGAGAAGCACGGGCACGTGCTGCTGGTGCGGATGACGCGCCCGGACAAGCGCAACGCGGTGGACGCCGCGATGACCGCGGCCCTCGACGAGGCGCTGAACCGGCTCGACGACGATCCCGACCTCTGGTGCGGGGTGCTCGCCGGCGACGTGTCCGCGTTCAGCGCCGGGACCGACCTGGCGGGCGGGTCCGGCGGGCCGACGCCGCGGGGCGGGAACTACGGCGTCGTCCGGCGGGACCGGCGGCGCCCGCTGATCGCGGCGGTGGAGGGCGCGGCCCTCGGCGGAGGCTTCGAGATCGTGCTGGCCTGCGACCTGGTCGTCGCCTCCCGCACGGCCCGGTTCGGGTTGCCGGAGGTCGCCCGCGGGCTCGTCGCGAACTGCGGTGCGCTGTTCCGGGCGCCGCGGCCGCTCCCGCTGAACGTGGCCAAGCAGATGCTGGTGACGGGCCGCCCGCTCGATGCGGAACGCGCGCACGCCCTGGGTCTGGTGAACGAGCTCGTCGAGCCGGGGGAGGCGGAGGCCGCCGCGCTGGAGCTGGCCGGGCAGGTCTGCGCGAACTCGCCGCTCGCCGTCTCGCTGTCGCTGCGCGCGCTCGAGCGGGTCGTCGCCGAGCCCGACGAGCGGGGCTGGGCGGCGACCGAGATCGCGTCGGCCGAGGTGAAGCGCTCCGCGGACGCGGAGGAGGGCGTCGCGGCGTTCCTGGAGAAGCGGGAACCGCGCTGGACCGGGCGCTGAGCCCGACCGGATAGGCTCACGCCATGGGAGGCGGGACGGCGCGCGAGGACCTGGTCGCGCTGCTGCAGGACTACGCGGGTGAGGCCGAGCTGCTCGGGCAGGCCTTCGCCGGCCGGCACGGCCTGCACCCGACGGACCTGCACGCGCTGCTGGCCGTCATGCGGGCCGACGCCGCGGGGGAGCCGCTGACCCCGGGCCTGCTCGGTTCCCGGCTGGGTCTGTCGACCGGGGCGACGACCGCGCTCGTCGACCGGCTGGAGCGGGCCGGGCACGTGCGCCGCACCCGGGAGTCGGCCGACCGGCGGCGGGTGACGCTGCACCAGGCGGAGAACGCGGCCCGGGTCGGTGGGGCGTTCTTCGGCCCGCTCGGCCACCGGATGGACGCCGCCCTCGCCGACTTCGACGAGGCCGAGCTCACCGCCGCCGCCCGCTTCCTCACCCGGATGAACGCGCTCGTCGCGGACTACCGCGCCGACCTGGCGGCCGAGAACCCCGCGTCGTGAGGTCCCGGCCGCCCGGGCCGGTTCAGGCGTCGGCGGTGGCGGTCTCCAGGTACTCGGCGAACTTGGCCCGGGCCGCCCCGGTCCGGGTCGGGACGTGCTCGGTCGGCACCTCGACCGGCGTGTAGCCGCGCAGGATCCGCCGGGCGACGGACTCCTTGTGCACCTCGTCCGGCCCGTCGTAGATCCTGGCCGCCCGCGCCGCGCGGTACATCTGCTCCAGCGGCAGGTCCCCGGAGAAGCCGAGCGAGCCGTGCACCTGGATCGCGCGGTCGATCACGTCGTGCAGCACCCGGGCACCCCAGTACTTGATCATCCCGATCTCGACCCTGGCGTTGGAGGCGCCGACCCGGTCCATCGTCCAGGCCGCCTGCAGGGTGAGCAGCCGGGCGGCCTGCATCTCGGCCGCCGACGTGGCGATCATGTCCTGCACCATCTGCTTGTCGGCCAGCCGGGAGCCGCTCGCGGTGCGGCTCACCGCCCGCTCGCACAACATGTCGAACGCCCGTTGGGACTGGCCGAGCCAGCGCATCGCGTGGTGGATCCGGCCCGGCCCCAGCCGCTGCTGGGCGAGCCGGAAGCCGTCGCCCTCGTTCCCGACGAGGTTCTCCGCCGGCACCCGGACGCCGCGGTAGAACACCTCCGCGTGCCCGCCGTAGAGCTCGCCGCCGACCTCGGGGTGGTCCATCACCGGGATGTCCCGCGCGACGTCGACGCCCGGGGTGTCCGTCGGCACGACGATCATCGACGCCCGCTGGTAGGGCGGCGCGTCCGGATCGGTCACGACCATCACGATCAGGAAGTCCGAGGCCGTGGCGTTCGACGAGAACCACTTGTGGCCGTCGATCACGTACTCGTCGCCGTCGCGGACGGCGCGGGTCGTCAGCATCGTCGGGTCGGCGCCGGCGCCCGGCTCGGTCATGGAGAAGCAGGACCGCAGCTCCCCGCGCAGCAGCGGGTGCATCCAGCGCTCCTTCTGCTCGGCGGTGCCGCCGAGGGCGAGGAGCTCCGCGTTGCCCGAGTCCGGGGCCTGGTTGCCGAAGATCCCCGGCGCGTACCGGCAGCGGCCGAGGATCTCGTGCATCAGCCCGAGCGAGACCTGGCCGAACCCGCCGCCGCCGAGCTCGGGCGGCAGGTGCGCGGCCCAGAGCCCCTGTTCACGGACCTGCTCCTTGAGCGGCGCGGTGATCCGGTCGAACGTCGGCCGGTCCAGGTCGAGGGTCTCCAGCGGGATGATCTCGTCGCGGACGAACTCCCGCATCCACTTCAGCTTCTCCTCGAACTCCGGGTCGGTGCTGAAGTCCCAGGCCATGTCGAGCCGCCCTCCGTCGCGCGTTCGTTGCCACTGCGAACCTAACCGCTCGGTCCGCCGACGGGAACGCGTGCGGGCGGACCGGCCCGTTGCGGTGATCGCGGCCGGGCGGGAGGCTGCGGGGATGAGCCACGTGGACCTGACGGGCCTGTCGTACGAACCGCTGACGCCGACGTCGTACCTCGACCGGGCCGCGGCGGCGCACGGCGACCGGGTGGCCGTCGTCGACGGTGACCTGCGGTTCACCTACGCCGAGCTGCACGAGCGGTGCCGCAAGCTCGCCGGCGGGCTCGCCGCGATCCACTCCGGACGGCCGGTGGCGGTGCTCGTCCCGAACACGCACGTCGGCCTGGAGGCGGCCTACGGGGTGCCGTGGTCGGGCGTGCCGCTGGTCGCGGTCAACACCCGGCTCTCCGCGGGCGAGGTGGCCTACATCCTGGAGCACTGCCGGGCGTCGGTGCTGGTCCACGACCCGGTGTTCGACGAGCTCGTCGCCGACGTGCTGGGCCGTCTCGACGACCCGCCCCGGGCCGTCCGGGTCGGGGACGACTACGAGCGGCTGATCACCTGGGGCGAGCCGACCGCCGTCACCCCCGACGACGAGCGCGCGCTGCTCTCGATCAACTACACGTCCGGGACGACCGGGCGTCCCAAGGGCGTGATGTACCACCACCGCGGGGCCTACCTGCAGGCGCTCGCCATGGTGGGCCACACCGGGCTGACGCCGTCCTCGGTGCACCTCTGGACGCTGCCGATGTTCCACTGCAACGGCTGGTGCTTCCCGTGGGCGGTCACCGCCGCCGGGGCGACGCACGTGTGCCTGCCCAAGGTCGAGCCCGCCCGGATCTGGGAGCTGGTCCGCGACCAGGGCGTCACCCACCTCAACGGCGCGCCCACCGTGCTGTCGATGATCGCCCACGCGCCGGAGGCCGGGCCGGTGGCGACGACGGTGCGGGTCGCGACCGGTGGCGCTCCGCCCAGCCCCGCGATCCTGCGCCGGATGGCGGAGCTCGGCTTCGAGGTCACCCACCTCTACGGCCTCACCGAGACGTTCGGGCCCGCGATGATCTGCGACTGGCGACCCGAGTGGAACGCGCTCGACGGCGAGGCGCAGGCCCGGATGAAGGCCCGCCAGGGCGTCGGGAACATGATCGCCTGCGCGGTCCGGGTGATCACCGACGACGGCGGCGACGCCCCGGCCGACGGCACCACGACCGGGCAGATCGCACTGCGCGGCAACAACGTCATGCTCGGGTACCTCGACGACGAGCAGGCCACCCGGGAGGCCGCACCGGACGGCTGGTTCCGGACCGGGGACATCGGCGTCATGCACCCGGACGGCTACGTCGAGCTCCGCGACCGCTCGAAGGACGTGATCGTCTCCGGCGGGGAGAACATCGCGAGCGTCGAGGTGGAGCAGGCGATCGCCGACCACCCGGACGTCCTGGAGGTCGCGGTGATCGCCGTCCCCGACGAGCGCTGGGGCGAGGTCCCCGCCGCCTACGTGACCCTGCGCGACGGCGCGACGGTCACCGAGGAGGAGATCGTCGAGCACGTGCGGACCCGGCTGGCCCGGTTCAAGGCGCCGAAGCGCGTGGTGTTCACCGAGCTCCCGAAGACCTCCACCGGCAAGATCCAGAAGTTCGTGCTGCGCGACGAGGCGTGGGCCGGCCAGGACCGCCGGATCAGGTGAGGGCGCTCATCGACGTCCACTCGTCCCACGGGACGGTCCAGTCGTAGAAGTCGCCGTCCTGCTGCGTCAGCGGCTCCGAGCTGCCCGTGACCTCGACCGGGTCGCCGAAGGTCGCCATCGCGAAGAACGCCTTGCCGTCCTTCGTGGACAGGTTGACGCAGCCGTGGCTGACGTTGCGGTTGCCCTGCGCGTACGACGACGACGGGTTGGCGTGGATGAACTCGCCGTTGTTGGAGATCCGGACCGCCCAGTACTGCGGCTCGTCGACGTAGCCGTACGCCTCGTTGGTCATGAGGACCTTCTCCGACTTGCCCATCACCACGTGCGTGCCGGAGCGGGTGACCCGGTTCGGGTCGGACTCCATGCCGTAGGACGCGTCGTAGCGGGCGATCTCCTTCCCGTCCCGGACGACGACGATCTGGTGGCTCCGGGTGTCGGCCTTCACGATCTGGCTCCGGCCGACGGTGAAGGTGCGGTCGACGTCCTCGGTGGCCCAGGTGCCGTCACCGAGGTCGGTCCCGCGCAGCGCGCCGTGCACCCGCACCGTCGTGTGCGCGGGCCAGTAGGTCCTCGGCCGGTAGTGCACCCGCGAGCCCTCGGCGGTGTCGGGCAGCCACGCCCACGCGCCCTCGACCGGCTTCGACGTCTCCACCCGCAGCGTCCGTTCGACGGCCGCCTTCGCCGCGTCGGACAGCTCGCCGGGGAAGCGCAGCACGATCGGGGCGCCGACGCCGACCTCGCCGCCGTCCCGGACGTTCATCGTCGCGTCGAGGGTGTCGGCGGGATCGACGGTGGTGAAGGGGTCCGCGGCCAGCGGCCGCCGGTCGTCGCCGGTCACGACCCACGAACCGGACCAGCGGTAGGTCGTGCCGAACTCCAGCGGATCGGTGCTGGTCCAGCGGCGACCGTCGGGCGAGAGCCGGCCGGCGACGGGGCCGTCGTCGCCGGTCAGGGCGACGTTCTCCAGCCGGCCGGTGCTGACCTCGGCCGTCGCCGGGTCGCGGGGTGCGACCGGCGGGCCCGGGCGCGGGGAGGTGGAGAGGACGACCGGGACCGGTGGTGCCTCCGGCTCCGGGGCCAGGCCGAACCGGTCGAACACCCCGGCCAGGTCGCGTGCCACGGTGCCGCCGATCCGGCCCTCGGCGACGGCGGCCGTCCCGCCCGCGACGAGCGCGACGAGTGCCACCAGCCCGACGGTGAACAGCGCGAGGCTGCGGCGGTGCAGCGAGCGACGACGACCGCGCGGCGTGTGCCGCCCGCGCGACCGCTCCCAGGACCTGGACATGGTGAGATCTTGACGCTTGTGTCACCCACACGGGGGGAACGACACGTCACCATCGGGTCACGGGTGTGCGGACGGATGACACGCTGACCCCATGAGCTACGACGTCGCCGCCGTCCGCAGCCGCTTCCCCGCGTTGCGGGCCGGGATCGCGCACTTCGACGGCCCCGGCGGCTCGCAGGTGCCCGACGCCGTCGCCGGAGCGGTCGCCGGAGCGCTCACCTCGCCGCTGGCCAACCGCGGGACGATCACCAGCGGGGAGCGGGCGTCGGACGGGATCGTGCACGGCGCGCGGGCCGCCGTGGCCGACCTCCTCGGTGCCGACCCGCGGGGGATCGTGTTCGGGCGCAGCATGACCGCGCTGACCTTCGACCTGGCCCGCACGCTGGCCGCGACGTGGTCGCCGGGTGACGAGATCGTCGTGACCCGGCTCGACCACGACGCCAACATCCGGCCCTGGGTGATCGCGGCGGAGGCCGCCGGCGTGACCGTGCGGTGGCTCGACTTCGACCCGGGGACCGGCGAGCTCGACGACGTCGCACCGCTCCTGTCCGGCCGCACCCGCCTGGTCGCGGTGACGGGTGCGTCGAACCTGATCGGGACCCGGCCCGACGTCCCCGCGATCGCCGCGGCGGTGCACGCCGCCGGTGCGCTGCTCATGGTCGACGGGGTGCACCTGACCGCGCACGCCGCCGTCGACGTCCGGGAGCTGGGCGCCGACTTCTACGCCTGCTCGCCGTACAAGTTCCTGGGCCCGCACTGCGGGGTGCTCGCCGCCGACCCGGCGCTGCTGGAGACGCTGCGCCCGGCCAAGCTGCTGCCGTCGACCGACGCGGTGCCCGAGCGGTTCGAGCTCGGCACCCTGCCCTACGAGCTGCTGGCCGGCACCACCGCCGCGGTCGACTTCCTCGCGGCGCTCGACGGCGGGACGGGCGATCGGCGGACGCGGCTGCGGGCCTCGCTCGCCGCGGTGCACGCCCACGAGGAGCCGCTGCGGGAGCGGATCGAGGCCCACCTCGCCACGCTGCCCGGGGTGACGGTCCGGTCCCGGGCGGCGTCGCGCACGCCGACGCTGCTCGTGACCTTCGACGACCGCGACCCGGCCGACGCCTACCGCTGGCTCGCGGAGCGGCGGATCGCGGCGCCGTCGTCGTCGTTCTACGCGCTGGAGTGCTCGCGGCGGCTCGGCCTGGGGGACACCGGATCCCTGCGGATCGGCCTGGCCTGCTACACCGACGACGGCGACGTCGACCGCCTCCTGGAGGCGCTGTCCGGCTTCGTCGGGGCGTGATCCGTCGTATGTGAGACTGTTCAGGTGATTCGCCTTCGGTGGCTCGCCGCCGTGCTCGTCCCGCTCGCGCTGCTCGCCGGGTGCTCGGCGCCCGTCGCCGACCCGCCGCCGGCCGGGTGCGTCCCGGGGGCACCGGCCCCGACCGGCGACGTGCCGTTCGCGCACGCGTCCAACGTGGAGATCACGGGGGAGGACGGCTACCGCCTGCTGACGGTCCGGCAGCCCTACCCGGGCGGGCCGCTGCAGTCGGTCGTGCTGGTCGGGTGCGGCGAGCCGGACCCGGTGCTGCCGGCGGACCTGGCCGGGACCCCGGTCGTGCGGACGCCGGTGCAGGGGATCTTCGCCGCCTCGACGACCCAGCTGCCGATGATCACCGAGCTGGGCCTGCTCGACCGGCTGACCGGCGTCGGGAGTCTGGCCGCCGTCAGCGACCCGCAGGTGCGGGCGCACGTCGAGTCGGGCGCGGCGGTGGAGTTCGCGCCGGGCTCGACCGTCGACGGGGAACGGGTGGTCGCCGACGCCCCGCCGGTGGTGCTGTCCGGCGGCACCGACGATCCCGCGTTCCCGGCGCTGCGCGCGGCCGGCGTCCCGGTCGTCGGGTGGGGCGACTACCTGGAGTCCGGCCCGCTCGGCCAGGCCGAGTGGATCAAGGTGATGGGCGCGCTGACCGGGACCGACGCGCAGGCCGCAGCCGCCTTCGACGGGATCGCGCAGCGCTACACCGAGCTCGCCGGGCGGGTGCGCGGCGCCCCGCCGGTGCCGATCGTCGCTGGCCAGCCGTACCAGGGCAGCTGGAGCGTCCCGGGCGCCGACTCGACCGCGGGCATGCTGTTCCGTGACGCGGGCGCGAGCTGGTCGGGTCTCGGCATCCGCTCCACCGGGACCAGCCCGCAGACCCTGGAGAGCGTGCTCGCCGCGGACGGTGGCGCCGGGATCTGGCTGGCCGACGGGCCGTGGGCCACCACCGCGGACATCGCGGGCACCGACCCGCGGCTCACCGCGGTCGCGGCCGCCGGGCCCGGTGGGCAGGTCTGGACCCGCGACGCGTTCCTCGGCCCGGACGGCGGCAACCAGATCTACGAGCGCGGGGTGCTGCACCCCGACGAGATCCTCGGCGACCTCGTCGCGATCCTGCACCCCGGCCTGCTGCCCGGCCACGAGTTCGTCTACTACCGGCAGGTGCCCTCCGGATGACGGGCACGGAGCCGGGCGTGGCCCTGCGGGACCGGCCCGGCCGGTCGGCGGAGCGTTCCGGCGGGCGGGCACCGCTCGTCCTCGCCGCGCTCGGGGCGGGTGTGCTGGTGCTGTTCGCCCTCGCCGTCTCGACCGGTTCGGTGGTGATCCCACTCGGCCGGACGGTCACCGCGCTGCTCGGTGTGGGTGCCCCGGACGCCCGGCTGGACCTGCTGGTCACCGACCTGCGGGTGCCGCGGGCGGTGACCGCGCTGCTGGCCGGGGCCGGGCTCGGCGCGGCCGGACTGCTCACCCAGACCCTGTTCCGCAACCCGCTCGCCGAGCCCTACGTGCTGGGCGTCAGCGCCGGGGCGGGCCTCGGCGTCGCCCTGGTGACGACGGCCGGTGCCGCGGGGACCGCCACGGTCTTCGCGACCGGCGGGCTGGGCGCGGTACCCGTCGCGGGCGGGCGCCTGGCGACCGTGGCGGCTGCCGCCGCCGGGGCCGGTGTGGTGCTCGGCCTGGTGCTGCTGCTGTCCCGGTTCGCCCGCTCGGTCACGGCGCTGCTGGTGATCGGCGTGATGCTCGGGTCGGTGGTCACCTCGGTGGTCGGCCTGCTGCTGGTCTGGACCGACCCGCGGACCGCGCAGCAGTTCCTGATGTGGGGCCTGGGGAGCGTCGACGGCGTCGCCCGGGGTGAGCTGCCGGTGCTCGCGGTGGTCGTCGCCGCCGGTCTCGTCGTGGTCGCCCTGCTCGCCAAACCGGTGGACGGCCTGCTGCTCGGCGACGACTACGCCCGCACCGCCGGCGTCGACGTCGCCCGGGTGCGGGTCGTCGTCCTGCTGGTCGCGGCGGTGCTGGCGGGGGCGGTCACGGCGTTCTGCGGGCCGATCGGGTTCGTCGGGATCGCCGTGCCGCACCTGGCCCGGGCCGCCGTCGGGACCTCCCGGCACCGGGTCCTGGTCCCCGCCACCGCGCTCACCGGTGCGCTGGTCGGGCTGGCCTGCGCCGTCGTCGCGCACCCGCCGGGCGCCGGGACGGTGATCCCGCTGAACGTGGTGACCTCGCTGGTCGGGGCACCGGTGGTGATCGCGGTGCTGCTGCGGTCGCGGCGGCTCGGCGGTCGCGCGTGGTGACGGCGCCCGTCGCGGGGGAGGACGGGGCCGGGCTGCGGCTGTCCGGGCTGACCGCCGGGCACCGGGCGGACGGGGCCCTGCGCGGCCGCCGGGCCGTGCCGGTCCTGTCCGGGGTGTCGGCCGTCGCGGGGCGGGGGGAGCTCACGGTCCTGCTCGGCCCGAACGGTGCGGGAAAGTCCACGCTGCTACGGACCCTCGCGGGGCTGCAGCCCGCGCTCGGCGGCACGGCGGCGCTCGACGGCGAGGACCTGGCGGGACTGCGGGCGCCCGCCCGGGCGCGCCGGATCGGGGTCGTGCTCACCGAACGGCCGGATCCCGGCCTGCTGACCGGGCGCGACGTCGTCGAGCTGGGGCGGCTGCCGCACACCGGCTCGGCGGGCGTCCTCGGCCCGGCCGACGACGCCGCCGTCGACGCCGCGATCGACGCCGTCCGGGCCGGGGCGCTGGCCGGACGCCCGCTGGCCCGGCTGTCCGACGGCGAGCGCCAGCGGCTGATGATCGCCCGGGCGCTGGCCCAGGAACCGTCGCTGCTGCTGCTCGACGAGCCGAGCGCGTTCCTCGACGTCGCCGCCCGGGTCGCGCTGCTCGGCCTGCTGCGGCGGCTGGCCCGGGAACAGGGGCTCTGCGTGCTGCTGTCGACCCACGACCTGGAGCTCGCGCTGCGGCTCGCCGACCGGGCCTGGCTGCTCGACGGTGCCGGGGGCGTCCGGACCGGGACGCCCGCCGAGCTGGCCGGCGCGGGTGCGATCGGCGCGGCGTTCGACACCGACGAACTGGCCTTCGAACCGGCGACGGGCACCTTCCGGCTGCGCACCGGGACGGCATGACCGTCTCCGCAGGTGCGGGCACCGCACGGGGCGTCCGTCCGGCGCCGCGGCGTCGGGGGCATCGGTGACCGACATCACCTGATCGGCGGTTCGGCGGAGCGGATGCGGCGTACTCGCGCGGTTCCGGGCGCGGCCTCGGACCTGCGCTCCGATCATCTCCGCAGCACCGTCGCACCGGGCGGGTGCGGAGGGCGGCACCGGCCCGCGGGAGTCACTAGGTTCGGCTCCGACGCGACCGCCGCCGGCCCCGTGCCCGCCCGGTCCCCCGAACCACCTCCGAGGAGACCCGATGTCCGATGCCGCGAGCGCGGCCGAGCTCGAGTCGCTGCTGCTGTCCCGGTCGCTCGACGACCCGGAACTCGCGGCGGCCACCGAGCGCACGCCCGACACCCCCGTCCTGCCCGACGTGTCGGTGGTCAAGGTCGGCGGCCAGAGCTTCGTCGACCGGGGCCGCGAGGCAGTGTTCCCGCTGGTCGAGGAGCTCCTGGAGGCGCGGTCCTCGCACCGGATGCTGATCGGCACCGGCGGCGGCACCCGGGCCCGGCACGCGTACGCGCTCGCCGCCGAGCTTGGCCTGCCCACCGGCGTGCTGAGCTCGTTCGGCAGCGCCGTCGCCGGGCAGAACGCCACGATGCTCGGCTACCTCATGGCCAAGCACGGGATCCCGGTCGTCTCCGGCGGCGGGTTCGAGGCGCTGCCGCTGTACCTGTCGGAGTCGCGCGCGGCGATCTTCGCCGGGATGCCGCCGTACGCGATGTGGCAGCCGCTGCCCGACGAGGGCGTCATCCCGCCCTACCGCACCGACGCCGGGTGCTACCTCGTCGCCGAGACCTACGGCTGCAAGAACATGATCTTCGTCAAGGACGAGGACGGCCTCTACACCGCCAACCCGAAGACCGACCCGCGTGCCACGCTGATCCCCGAGATCACGGTCGAGGAGCTGATCGAGCGGGACCTGCCCGACCTCGTGATCGAACGCCCGGTGCTGGAACTGATGACGCGGGCGAAGCGCGTCCGCAGCGTCCAGATCGTCAACGGGCTCAAGCCCGGCAACCTCACCCGCGCCCTCGCCGGCGAGCACGTCGGCACGATCATCACCGCCGGAGACGCCCGATGAGCACCACGTACACCAAGGACGTCGAGTCCGCACTGGCCCGCCAGACCCTGATGGACCGCGAGCAGGTCCGCCCGGTCGACCAGCAGCAGCCGGTCATCCGGATGCTGCCGACGCTGCGCGTCGTCGTGCTCGGCGGGCGGTCCGTCATCGACCGCGGCCGGGACGTGCTGCTGCCGCTGGTCGACGAGATCCGCGCGGCCCTCGACGGGGACCCGCTGCTGCTCGCCACGGGCGCCGGCATCCGCGCCCGGCACGCACTCGGCGTCGGCCTCGACCTCGGCCTCCCCACCGGCGCGCTCGCGGAGCTCGCCGGCCGCGAGGCCGAGCAGAACGGTCACCTCGTGGCGGCGCTGCTGGCCGACCGCGGCGTCGCCTACCTGGGCCACGACACCGTCGCGCACCAGCTGCCGGTGCACCTGGCCGCGTCGAACGCGGCCGTCACCAACGGCTTCCCGCCCTTCGGCGTGCACGAGTTCCCGGCCGCGACCGGGAAGATCCCGCCGCACCGCACCGACACCGGTGCGCTGCTGCTCGCCGACGCGTGGGGCGCGGCGTCGCTGACCTACGTCCGCGACGTCCCGGGCGTGCTCGACGGCGACGACGTCGTCGGATCGGTGACGGCCGCCGAACTGCTCGCCGACCCCGCCCGTGGCCTGCCGGTCGACCGGCAGGCGCTGGTGACGCTGCAGCGGGCGAAGCACGTCCGGTCGTTCCAGGTGGTCGACGGGACCGTGCCGGGCACCCTGACCCGGGCGCTGGCCGGGGAGCACGTCGGGACCGTCGTCTCCGCCTGACGGAGCGGACCGGGGCGGACCGGGCCCTAGCCGGTGGGTGCCGCCGGGGCGGGCTCGTCCGCGGGCACCGCCACCGGGCCCTCCGCCGCGGGCCGCCGTCGCCGGGCGACGACCGCACCGATCGTCAGCACCACCAGCCCGGCGACGGCCAGCAGGAACGGCACGGAGCCGGGGTCGCCGCCGTAGGCCCCGATCGTCACGAACGCCACGGCCGACGGCAGCACCCCGACGACCGAGCCCACCAGGTAGTCGCGCATCCGGATCGCGGTCAGGCCGCAGGCGTAGCTGAGGACCGGGAACGGGATGACGGGGAGCAGCCGCCCGCCCGCCACCGTCCAGAGCCCGCCGCGGCGCAGCCGCTCGTCGAGCCGGCGGATCCGGGCGTTGCCGAGCCCGGCGATCACCTCGCGCCCCAGCACCCGGGACACGACGAACCCGGCCAGTGACCCGGTGGCGACGGCGACCATCGTCGTGGCCAGCCCGACCGGCAGCCCGAACAGGACACCGGCCGCGATCCCCATCAGCGTCGCCGGGGCCGGGACCAGCGTGAACGCCGCGAACAGCAGGGTGAACAGCACCGGGGCCGCCCAGCCGGCGCCGAGCGTCACCGCACGGATGCCGTCCAGGGTCGGCAGGCCGGTCACGAGCAGCACGGCCGAGCCGGCCGCGACCAGCAGGACCAGCAGCGCCGGGCGCCACCATCGGGCCACCGTCGTCCACCTCCACACACGACTCACGGGGGATCTCACCCGGACCTACGACGCGCGTCGCGGCGCCGGTTCGGGCGTTCCCCCCGCGGTGGCGGTGAGCGGGTCACGGGCTGCGGTGTGCGGTGGCTCTGCCAGACTCGGCGCGCGATGATCCCGACTCAGCGCCGCGGCCGCCGGCGCACGCTGCTCAGCTGGTTCGCCGCCGTCTTCGTGGCGGTCTGGATCGGCGGCGTCGCCGTGCTGATCGCGTCGACCGGTGACCGGGGCGCCGACGACCCGGCGTCGCTGGTGGAGCGGGCCACCGCCGTGCTGCGGACCGGCGACGGGGACGGCCTGCACGAGCTGCTGCTCGACGCCCCGGAGTCGTCGTTCTCCGAGGACTACGCCGCCCGGGTCCGGGCGGCCGGGACGGCCGAGCTGACGAGCAGCGGCCCGGACGGCGTCGAGATCCGGTCCGGGGCGGTGCACACCACGCTGTCGGTCACCGAGGAGGGCGGGCGCTGGTACCTCAGCCTGCTGCCGCCCGGGAGCCCGGCGGACTAGGCACGCAGGCCCAGCAGGTCGCTCGCGTCGGCGCGGAACTGCATCGACCGGTACGGCCAGTTCGTCGCGGTGTTCCACTGGCTGACGACGAGGTGCAGGTCGTCGAGCGTCGAGCCGGGGACGACGTAGCCGCCGTACAGCTGGGCGACGCGGCCGGTGCCGTGGTCCTCGTCGTCCCAGCCGCAGCCCTGCAGCAGCGTGGTGCGCGGCGCCCGGTGCAGGTCGGCGTTCGGCCGGTCGAGCAGCATCGCGTCGATCCGGTAGTTGCCGGCGTCGAAGAAGGTCAGCAGGAGGTGCTCGCGGCCGTCCGGGCCGGGGACCCGGCGCAGGTTCAGCTCGCCGAGGGCACCCGGGATCGTCAGGGTCGGCGGGTTCCCCCAGTCCCAGCGCTCGCCGGCGAACCCCCAGGGCTCCCAGGCGTCGGCGTCGGTGATCCGGTCGGCGGGCACCCGGTGCAGCAGCAGGCCGTCCCGGCGCTGGAAGCCGGTGGTGTAGGCGTAGACGTGGCCGTCGTCGTCGAGGTACCAGGTCAGTTGCTGGAACAGGCCGTCGTGGTGGTTCCCGGGCCACGAGCAGCCGGTGCGCTCCCACGTCACGCCGTTGTCGGTGGAGGCGAGGATCTCGGTGTAGAGCACGTTGCCGAGGCCCTTGTTGGCCATGACGTGCAGGTACATCGTGTCGCCGACGGTGATCACGTCGGCGGGCAGGATCGTGGTGATCCGGCGCTGCAGGCGGAACCAGTTCGTCGCGGGCTTGGCGACGAGCCGGCAGGCGTAGTCGGCGGTGTCGCCGCCGGAACCCGTCCAGGTCAGCCCGGACCGGAAGCCGGACGGCTCGGCGAACAGCACGACCGGCGAGCGCCAGCCGGGGCCGCCGACCCCGGCCCGGTCGAACGTGTCGCCGAAGACGGCGACGAGGCGCCCGTCCGGTGCGGTCTCGACGATTCCCAGGTCGGTGCCGCCGATCCCGTAGGCGTCGGTGAGCCCGGGACCGGTCAGGTCCGCGATCTTCGTGGTGACGGCCATACCCCGAGCCTAAGGATTCCGGTAGGCCCGCAGCGCGTCGCGGGTCGCGGGCGCGGCGAACACGTCCGCGAACACGTCGACGCTGGCCGTCACCGAGTCGCCGATCCCGGTCTCCCGCCAGGTCTCGAACAGGCCCTTCTGCGCGGCGACGACCTCCCGGGTGGGGGCGGCGACGGTCGCGGCCAGCGCGGCGACGGCGTCGTCGAGCTCCGCGGGGGTGCCGACGAGCCGGTTGACGAGACGGTCCGCGCCGAGCTCGTCGAGCCCGTAGAGGTCGCCGGTGAGGATCAGCTCCTGCGCGAGCGACGCGCCGAGATAGTGCGGCAGGAGCGCGGCGTCCACGACGGACGGGATGCCGAGCTTCACCTCGGGCAGCCCCACCCGGACGCCGGCGTGCGCGACCCGCAGGTCGCAGGCCAGCGCCAGCTCGAAGGCCGCGCCGATGCAGACGCCGTTGAGCCGCGCGATCGTCGGGACCGGGGCGGTGCGGACGGTCCGCAGGCAGTCCGCGAGCCGGGAGATGATCGCCCGGCCGTCACCCGGCTCTGCGCCGGTGAAGACGTCGAGGTGCATCCCCGCGCCGAACGCCCGCTCCCCGGCACCGGTCAGCACCACCACGCGGATGTCCGGCCCGATGTCCCGCACCGCGGCGCCGATCGCGCCGACGTCCTCCAGGTGCAGGGCGTTCGCGTGGTTCGGACGGTCCAGCGTGATCGTGCGGACCGGTCCGTCGTCGTGCACCCGAGGCAGTCCCATGGGGCGATCGTCGCACCGGGTCACCGGGCGGCGACCACGGCGGCGGCGAACGTCGCCGGTGCCTCCACCGGGACGAAGTGCCCGGTGCCGTCGACCGGGACGACGGTGACGTCGGTGAAGAACTCGCCGACCCGGTCCGACCACTCCCGGGGGAACAGCGGATCGTGGTCGGGCCACAGGAAGGTGGTGGGGACGGTGATCCGCTCCTCCGGGGCGGGGGCGGTCTCGGCCAGCGACCGGGCGACCGCGCCGCCACCGGAGCGGTACCAGCCGATCGACGCGACGAACGCGCCCGGCGGGGAGTACACGCCGGTCAGGTGGTCGAGCCTGCCGTCGTCCGGTGTGTGGTCCGGCCCGGACCAGTGCGACCAGAAGTGCCGCAGGTACGCGCGGGTGGCGCGGGCGTCGCCGTCGACCAGCTCCTGCGCGAGATCCAGCTGGTGGAACGCCTGGTACCAGAACTCGCGCACCGCGTCCGGGTCCAGGATCCGCCGGCCGACGCCCGGCGCCGGCGGTGTGACGACGAGCGCGCGCAGCAGGTCGGGCCGGTCCGTCGCGAGCTGCTGGCCGACCCGGCTGCCGACGTCGTACCCGCCTGCGACGACGCCGGAGAGCCCGAGCTCGTCGAGCAGGGCGGCGACGCTCGCCGCCTGGCCCGCGGCACCGTAGGCGGCGACGGGGTCGCGGTCGTGCTTGTCCGACTCCCCGAAGCCGCGCAGGTCGGGGACGACGACGTCGTGGGTCCCGGCGAGCTCCGCCGCCACCGCCGCGTGGTCCGTGCGGTCGCCGGGCCAGCCGTGCAGCAGCAGGACGGGCGGCGCGCCGGGTGTGCCGTGGCGGTCGTAGGCGAGCCGGAAGCCGTCGACGGGGGTGGACAGTGGCATGCGGATCTCCTCCGGGCGTACGTCGCTGCGGCTCCCGACCCCATCACGACCGGTGCGTCACGGCGACCCGGTCGGGCTTTCGGAACGGAACGGACGTGGTTACGCTTCGTCGACTTGCCGGTCATTCGCTTGGGGGTACCGTGACCAGCTCTCCGACCGCAGGGTCCACGGAACGTCACCGGCTACCGGTGCGCACGCTGGTCGCGGCGTCGATCGGCAACGCCGTCGAGTGGTACGACTGGACGATCTACGCGACGTTCTCGATCTACTTCGCGACCCAGATCTTCCCGCCGGACAATGCGGCGCTCGCCCTCATCTCGACGCTGGCCACCTATGCGCTGGTGTTCTTCTTCCGGCCGCTCGGCGGGCTGCTCCTCGGCCGCTTCGCCGATCTCCGGGGCCGCCGCACGGCGATGCTGGTGACCATCCTGCTGATGGCGGGCGGTTCCGTCGTGATCGGCCTGCTGCCGACGTACGAGATGGTCGGCTGGCTCGCCCCGGTCCTGTTGCTGCTGGCCAGGATCGCGCAGGGGATGTCGCTCGGCGGGGAGGTGTCGAACGCGTCGGCGTACCTGGCGGAGATCGCGCCGGCGGACCGACGGGGGCGCTACTCGTCGTTCTTCTACATCTCCACCGGCACCGCGGTGCTCATCGCCTCGCTGATGGGCTTCGGGCTGTCGGCCGCGCTCACCGAGGACCAGCTGGCGTCGTGGGGCTGGCGGATCCCGTTCATCATCGGCGGCGTGCTCGGCCTGATCGGCATGTGGATGCGGCGTCAGATGGCCGAGACCGAGCAGTTCGAGCAGAACAAGGAGACCGCGGCCCGGATCCGGAACCCGCTCATGCTGACGCTGCGCGAGCACCCGAGGGCGGTCGCACAGCTCGTCGGCTTCACCGTGCTGAACACGCTCTGCTACTACACGTTCTTCTCCGCGCTCACGCCGTTCGCGACGAAGTCCCGCGGCGCGGACGCGACGGAGGTCTTCCTCGCCCTGTCGATCGCGACGGCGATCTTCGTACTGCTGCAGTACCCCATGGGTGCCGCCGCCGACCGGTACGGGCGCAGACCGCAGCTGCTGATCTGGTCCGCGGCGACGGCGATCCTCGTCGTGCCGCTGTCGTTCCTCATCGGACCCGGCTTCTGGAACATGCTCGTGGTCTTCGTCGTGGGCCTCGGGCTCTACACGATGATGACCTCGATCGCCCCGGCGATCATGAGCGAGCTGTTCCCGACGTCGGTCCGCGGTCTGGGCATCGGTGCCTGGTACAACCTGACCGTCGCCGTGTTCGGCGGGACCGCGCCGCTCGTCGTGCAGTCGTTGCAGGCGGCCGGCCTGGCGATCCTGTTCTTCGTCTACGTCGCCGTCGGTGCGGTCATCGCGTTCGTCGCGGTCCTGACGCTGCCGGAGACCAAGGGGTCGGTGCTGCGCTGAGCGGGCCTCCCTGCGGCCGGGCGGTCACTCGCCCGGGCGGCGGGGGAGGGGTTCCGTGGAATCGCTTCCTCAGGCAGCGATTCCACGACAGCGGAGCGCCTGCCCGCATCGTCGCGTCGATCTCATGGATCCGCTGGTCGACGCGCTATTGACAGCGGACTCCCGCGCCCTGCACGGTGTTGCGGTAAGCACCTCGACGTTGCGCATCATGCAACACACGCGGTCGGATCGATGGTGGCCGCCGGCTCATCCCGTGTGTAGGCACCCCACTCCCGTGGGGCGTCGACCCCTGCGCAACGACGGATTCGTCGCTCCGCCCCCGGGCGGACGGGTTCGCCGCTGGAGTCCCGCATGGTGTCCACCTCCCCACGCATCGTCATCATCGGAGCCGGCGTCGTCGGCTGCGCCCTCGCCGATCAGCTGACCCGGCGCGGGCATCGCGCCGTGACCGTCCTCGACCGGGGGTCGCTCTACGGCGCGGCCGGTGCCACCGCGCACGATCCGGGGCTCGTCCTGCAGGTCTCGTCGAGCCGGGCGACGAGCCGGCTCGCGTCCGCGACACTGCGGGCGTACGCGGGGCTGCGCGAGGACGGCCTGCCGCTCCTGACCCGGTCCGGGAGCCTGGAGGTCGCGACCACCCCCGACCGTCTCGACGAGCTCCGCCGGCGGCACGGCTGGGCCGCGGCCGCCGGGATCGACAGCCGCATCCTCGAACCGGGGGAGTCCGCGACCGTGCACCCCCCTGCTGGACGCCGACCGCGTCGTCGGCGGGCTGCACGTCCGCGGCGACGGCACGGTCGATCCCGTCGCCGTCGCCCGGGTGCAGGCCGGCGCTGCCGCCGCGCGGGGCGCCGTCCTCCTGGAGCACCGGACCGTCACCCGGGTCGAACGCGCGGGAGGCCGGGTCACCGCCGTCCACTGCGGCGACGAGCGTCATCCGGCCGACGTCGTGGTGTGCTGCGCCGGCGCGTGGAGCCCGGCGGTCGGCGCGCTCGCGGGCGTCGGGATCCCGCTGACCCCGGTCGTGCGGCAGTACGCCACGACCGACGCCCTCGGTCCGCTGGAGACGATCCACGCGCTGGAGGCGGCGTCGGGCCGGGCCGATCCCGCCCTGCCCGTGCTGGGGAGCGCCGGCGTGCGCGTCCGTGCCCACAGGCACCGCATCGGGATCGGTGCCGCGCCCGCGCGGCAACGGGGCGTCGAGCCCGGTCCGACCTCCCCGGCGGGGCTGCGGTTCACCCCGGACGACTTCGACGACGCCTGGGACGCGGCCGCGGACCTGCTGCCGCTCCTCGGCGACTCCAAGGTCGCGGAGGGGACCGACGTCGTCGTCGCCGGTACCCCGGACGGCCGGCCGCTGGTCGGTGAGCACCCCGACCTGGCCGGGTTCTGGACGGCCGCCGCCGTGCGCACCGCACACTCGGCCGGGCTCGCGGAGGCGCTCGCCGAGTGGATCACCACCGGCCGTCCGTCGCTCGGCGGTCAGCCGATCGACCTCTCCGGCCTGCACGTCGGCCGGTTCGACCCCGACGCGACCGGGACCGGGCCGTTCCGGTCCCGGCACGTCGAGCTGCGTGCGGTGTCCGGCGCGGACGGCACCGACCGGCGTCCACTGTGGTTCGGCGCCAACGGTGCGCTGCCCGAGGTCTGCGAGGTCCCGCGGCGGGAGGGCCGGGCGGCGCGGGACTGGTCGCCGGTCGCGGGGGCGGAGGCGCTCGTCGTCCGCCGTGCCGCGGGCATGGTCGACCTCTCCGCCGAGCGCCGGGTCGAGGTGACCGGCCCGCACGCGGCGGAGTTCCTGCAGCGGCTGGTCTGCAGCGACGTCGACGGGCCGGCCGGGCACGTCGTCGAGACCCTGATGCTGGACGCCGACGGCGGGGTGCTCACCGCCCCGACCGTCGCGCGGCTCGGGCCGCAGCGGTTCCTCGTCGTCCTCGCCGAGCGCCGCGACGTCGCGGCACTGCGCCGTTACGCCCGGACCGGCGTCGAGATCACCGACGTCAGCACGACGACCGCCTGCCTGGGGCTGTGGGGCCCGGCGGTCGGCGAGGTCCTGCGCGGGCTGTCCCCGGACGACGTCGTGCGCTCGGAGCCGCTCCGGGTCGTCCGGTTCGTCGTCGGGGGCGTCCCGGTGACGGGGCTGCGGATCTCCCGGATCGGCGAGGACGGCTGGGAGCTCGTCTGCGCCGCCGCCGACGCCGAGCGGCTGTGGGACACCGTGCACGCCGCGGGGGCGCGGTACGGACTGGTCCCCGTCGGGCGGCTCGCGTTCGACGCGCTGCGCATCGAGGCGGGCGACCCGACGCGGGGCTCCGAGCTCTCCGCCGAGCACGGCCCGGACGCCGTCGGTCTCGGGGCGCTCGTCGACCCGGGCAAGGGGCCGTTCGTCGGACGCGCCGCCGTGCACGCGCTGCGCGCCGCCGGCGGTCCGGCCGAGACACTCGTGACGCTCGTCGTGGACCGGCCCGGGGTCGTGCTGTGCGGGCAGGAGCCGGTGTACGACCTCCCCGAGTCCCGCCGGTACTCCCGTGACCCGGTGCCGATGGACCCGCCGCCCGACCTGCGCCGCGGCCCGGTGATCGGTCGGGTGACCGTCGCCGCCACCGGTCACTCCACGGGGACCTCGATCGCCCGCGCCTGGGTCCCGGCGGAGCGCGCCGTCCCGGGGACGCGGGTGGAGATCGAGCTGTCCGGGCACCGGCTCACCGCCGCCGTGGCGGTGGGGCCGCCGCACCACGTGTCGTCCCCGGTGCCGGGCTGACGTCGTGCGGCGGCAGCGGTAACGTCCATCGAAACGTCCCCGTTTCGATGGAGAGGCCATGACCACGACCGCCCCCGCCGACACCCTCCGCTACCTCGAGCACGGCGCCACGATCGACGAGGCGCTGGCCTTCTTCGACGGGCTGCCCGCGGTCACCGTCGGCGACCTGCTGGGGGAGTGGGCGGGTGGCGAGGTCCCCACCGGCAACCCGATGGACGGCCTGCTGGAGCGCTTCGGCTGGCACGGGAAGCGGTTCGACGGCCCCGACGACGTCCACCCGCTGGTCATGGACCACCCCCGCGGCGGCCGGTTCAGCCTGAACCCCGCCCTGGTGCCGCTGCCGACACTCCTGCGGTACCCCGCCGCGCTGCGCAACGCGGCCGTCGCCCGGATCGCCGCGCAGGCGGGTCCCGCGCTGGCCACCCGGGCGCCGAAGGCGCGGCTGCGGATGACCGAGTACCGCGGGGTCCTCAGCGCCACCATGTGTTACGACGACCTGCCGATCCACGACGTCTTCCGCCGCGTCGACGACGACACCGTCCTCGGTCTCATGGACATGCGCGGCCTGGACCGGCCGTTCGTGTTCTACCTGCGCCGGGAGTGACCAGCCGGTTCCCCGCGGACCGGCGGCGGGAGGTGCTCGCCGCGGCCCGGCGGCTCGTCGCCGAGCGGGGGTTCGAGGAGACGACCGTCGAGGCGATCGCCGCCGCGACCCGCACCAGCAAGGCGACGCTGTACCGGCAGTGGGGCGACAAGGCGTCGCTGGTGGTGGACGCGGTCTCGGCGGGCAGCGGGATCGCGATCGGCACGATCGACACCGGGACGCTCCCCGGTGACCTGCACGCGGTCGCGGACATGCTGGCCGAGCGGGCGTCGGTGAACGTGCCGCTCGTGCTCGGCATCGCCCGGGCCGGGCAGGACGACCCGGCCCTGCTCGGTGCGCTCTCGGCCCGGCTGCTGCCCGAGGTCGCGGCACTGCGCGCGGTCGTCGTCCGTGCGGTCGGGCGTGGGGAGCTGGTCGCGGAGCCGCCGGCCGCGCGGTGGCTGCAGCACCTGTTCGCCGGGGCGGTGCTCACGCCGTCGCTGACGGGTGGGCCGGGCCGGGTGCCCGGTGCCGCCGACCTGCGGGACTACGTCGACGCCGTCGTCCTGCCCGCGCTCGGGGTGCGCTGATCGCTCAGATCGCGTCGCCCGCCAGGATCCCGTCCATGCACCGCTCCACGACGGCCGCGATCGTCCACGACGGATTCGTGCTGCCGGTCGAGCCGGGGATCAGTGCACCGTCCACGACGTGCAGGCCGGGGTGACCCTCGACCCGCCCGCGGTCGTCGGTCACCTTCCCGAGCACCGCACCGCCGAGCGGGTGCCAGGTGATCGGGTCGAGGGTCCCCAGGTCGACGACCCCGCCGGGTGCGTCCGCAGCGCGCGCGGCGAGTCCGGACAGGCCGTCCGGCAGCCGTCCGGCCACGTCGGACACCAGCTGTCCCAGTCCGGCGCCCGCCGGGTTGTCCGGCGCGATCAGCTGCCGGGTGAGGTCGCGGACGGTGCGCTGGGCGTCGGCGTCGCCGTCGGGTGCCCAGTGCAGGGTCGCGTCGCCGGTCGCGGCGTCGAACCGGAACTCGCCGACCGGATCGCAGGCACCGAACCCCGGCAGCGACATGACGCGGGCGTCGAACGGCAGCGGTGCCGGCCCGAACGTCAGCGTCACGGCCTCGGCGCGGTCGTCCGTGGCGGGCCGGATCCCGGCGGCCATCGGCCCGGCCTGCGGCCCGCCCGCCGGGTCGGGGACACCGGCGCGCAGCTGGATCCGGTCGCCGTTGTTGCCCCAGTACCGCCCGGCGTCGGGCGTGAGGTCGGGCAGGGTGCCCGTCTCGCGGGCCCGCACCAGCAGCCGGGACGTCCCGGTCGAACCGGCACCCAGGAACACCGCCCCGCTGGTGACGGCGATGCGTTCCCGGACGACGCCGTCGGTGTCGATCCGCTCGACGTCGATCCGGTACCGGCCGCCGGCCAGTGCGTGGATGTCGACGACCCGGTTCAGGGGTGCGACCTCGACCAGGCCGGACGCCTCGGCGTCGCGCAGGTAGTTCTTGTCCGACGACAGCCGCGCCCCGGAGTTGACGCCGGAGAAGTACTCGCCGACCGACATGGACGGCGTGGCGCGGCCGGCGAGCTCGTCACGGACCACGTCCCAGTCGGTCGCGTTCGGCAGCAGCTCGGCCCGGTGACCCGCGCGCCGGGCCTGTTCGAGGAACAGCCGGGTCCCGACGTGCGCGGGATGCGCGAGGACGTCGTCGGGGATCGGGGAGACCCCGACCCGCCGGGCGGCGCGCGGGTAGTGGTCGGCGGCGAGCTCGTCGTGGTCGATGCCGGGGATCGCGGCGGAGAACACCGCGGCCTCCGGCTTGATCCAGACACCGGCGTAGACCAGCGTCGAGCCGCCCACGCCCGCTCCGCACAGGACACTCATCCCACGCCCGCCGACCTTCTCGAACAGGCCGGTGTAGGGCCGGTAGAGCGTCGGCGGCTGGCCGGGGAAGACCGGTGCGGGTGTGAGCCACGACGACCGCCGGTCCGGGCGGAGGAAGGTCGGGAAGGTGTCGGTGGCCGGGGTCGGCCAGCGGCGGCCGCGCTCGAGCACCAGCGTCGGGACGCCGGCCTCGGCGAGCCGGGCGGCCGCGATCGACCCGCCGAGCCCGCTGCCGATCACGACGGCCCGGGCCTCGATCTCGGTGACGTCGCGGCGGAGCAGCTGCGGGGCGGCCGCCGTCGCCGTGCCCGTGGCGCCGAGCGCGGCGGCGCCGAGCAGGGCGCCGGTGAGGAACCCGCGCCGGCTCGTCGGCCGCACGTCAGCCACCGATCCGGATGTCGGCGACGATCTCGCGGACGAGTCCGTCCTGGAAGCGGAACGTCTCGTGCACCCGCGCCGTCGTCAGTCCCACCGGCCCGGCGCCCACGTCCAGGGTGAACCCGGCCTCGACCACGCCGTCGTCGCGGACCCGGTAGGTCTCGTCGGAGATCCCGCGGATCACCCGGTACTGCGGGCCGTACTGCAGGTCGGCCCGCAGCTGGTCGCCGGAGAACCCGGTCGGGAGCCCGGCCTCGACCCGGGTGGCGTCGGGATGGAACGGCACCCCGGACGGGTCGTGGCTCGCCAGGGCCGCGACGTAGGCGCGGGCGCCGTCCGTCCGGCACGCGTCGTTGCAGCCGGGTCCGGCCTGCGCGACACCCGCCACTGTCCCGAGCAGGAGCAGGGACAGGATCGCGAGAACCGCGGCACGGTGTCGTCGCACGGGGCCTCCGGTGCGTCGTCGGGGGAGCGGAGGGTGTCCGGTCGACCGGACCCGAGCGGAGGTTATCCGACAAGTGTCGGAGAGCGTCGACCAGGGCGTCGTCTCGGAGCGCGTTGCGGGCTCGGCGTGCTGTCCTCGCCGATCCGCCTGGGGCGACGACGAGCCGACGAGCCGACGAGCCGACGAGCCGACGGACCGACGGACCGACGGACCGACGAGCCGACGGACCGACGAGCCGACGGACCGACGCACCGGCCGGGAGGGATCCGGTCATCCGGGTGCGAGGTAGGTGTGTCCGGTCGGGGTGGTGGTGCGGACCTGTCCGTCGGGGCCGCGGGCGACGCGCCAGCCGGCTTGTTCGCGGACGTGGTTGTGGAACTCGCACACCCCGCGTCCGTTGTCGAGGTCGGTCGCCCCGCCCTCGGCATCACGGTGGATGTGGTCGATGTGGCGGACCGGGGCGTCGCAGTAGGGCTCGGTGCACCGGTTCCCCGCCCGTGCCCGGACCAGACGGGCGAGCAGGCCGGTGAAGGTGCGCTGGCGGGAGTCCCCGCCGATCACGACACCGTCGGAGGTGATCAGGCGGCGCAGGGTCTTCCTCCCCTCGCTCTTGGCGAGGAGGTCGACCGGGACCGGTCCGTGGCTGGGGATCTCCGCCGGTACCGGCGAGTCCGGGTCCAGCAGTGCCTCGATCGGGACGACGACCTGGACCTCGACATCCACATCGGTCGCCACGGCCTGGCCGGTGAGGCGCTCGACGAGCGTGTCGGCCATGACTTGACCGCGGGTCCGGGTCAGTGGTGCGGGGTTCACCGACACCTCGGTGAACGCCTTGTTCAGGGCGGCCAGACATGCCACACCCTGCTCGACCGGCAGATACGCGGTCAGATACGTCATCGCGTCCGGTGCCGGGCGCAACGTCACCCGCCGCTCTGCTCGGGCGGACTCGGCGCGGGCCCGGAACTTCTCCGGCGCCACCTCGGCGGCGAACTTGCGTGCGAGATCCTGCAACCGCCGGATCCCCAGCCGGGTCAGATCGTGCGCGGCCAGGCGCAGGTCCACTGCGGCGCGTTCGGCGCGGTCCAGATCCGAGCAGGCAGTCACCACCGCCGCCGCCTTCAGCGCCGAGAGCTCCCCGGCGGCGAACAGCCCACGGACGTGATCGAGACCATCGTGCAGATCCCGGGCCGTACTCACCCGACGGCGGGCCTCGGTCGGCGAGACCCGGCAGGCCAACCCGACCTGGGCCACCACCCCACGTTGCAGCCGATCCGGATCGGTCTGTCCAGCGGTGATGCCGTTCTCCACATGGAGCCGGGCGAACGCCCGCACCCGAGTGGCCTGGAGCGCCGCGAGGGAGTGCTGCACCGACTCCAGCTGCTGGATCTGGTCGATCAACTCCACCTCGGAGGCACCGGACAGGTCGTCGAGCGCGGCCTGTTCCACCGCCAGCTGCACCAGCGCCAGGTCGACCTGCGGGAACCCCGGATCCCCGGCGGGGAGCCCGGTGCGTGGGGGTTCCTGGACCGCGGCCATAGGGCCGAGTGTACTCGACCATATGTTCGAATCGCTAGTAACCGTTCACACCCGCACGGCCGCTGAGCAGCGAGGAGCCGGCAGGGCAGCGAGGAGGTCGGCAGGACAGGCGGACACATCAGGTCGCGGTGCCGGCCGCGGCTGTGCCGCCGACGAACCGCCCCGAGCCCCCTGCCGGCGCCACGGACCCGAAGGCGTGGCCGGACGGGGTGGCCGGTCGGAGTGGCCGGTCGGAGTGACCACAGTGGGCTGGGCCCGCCGGCCGAGGCCCGCGGATGACGCTGGGACCCCGCTGCTGGCCCCGCGTGGACCCCGGGGCCACATGCCACCCACGACGCCAGTCGCCCGCAAACTCCCGGATCTCCCCGAGCTCCCCGAGGACGGCGTCGACCCGCTCCTGCTCCTCCCCGTCGAGCACGACGCCGGCCAGCTCCTCCCGGTACTCCGCGACCGCCGCGCTCTCGCCGAGCGCCACCCCCAGTCCGACGAGGTGCGCGAGCAGGAGCGCCCGCTCCACGGCCGACGCCGACCCGCGGTGCCGGCGCAGGGCCGAGCGCAGCCTCCGGTAGGCGGCCCGGTCGTCGTTCTTGAAGTCGCGCAGGACCCGGGCGTTGTCGAGGGCCCCCGCGGGCCCGGCCGGCTCCGGGGAGCCGCCGTGGTCGAGGGTGTCCGGCTCCTCCCGCGCCACGACGATGATCGTGTTGCCGGACGGGTCGACGAGCGAGAACCGCGTGGCCCCGGGCCGGAGCCGGGTGATCCGCGGGCGCCCGCGCCCCAGCACCCGGCCGTGGGTCGCGCGCATCGCCGCGACGTAGCCGGAGTGGTAGGGCGCGACCTCGTCGACGGAGACCACCGCCCCGCCGCTCGACTCCTCGGCCGGGTCGAGGCCCGCGGGCGCCTTCCCGAAGTGCAGCGCGATCGCGCCCTGCTCCACGACCAGGTAGGTGTACGGCCGCCTCTGGCAGTAGGTCGTGCGGAAGCCGATGCTCTCGTGGAACTCGCGGGTCTCGTCGACGTCGGTGCAGGGCAGGATCGGTGCGACGGTCTCGTTCGCCACGGTGTCCTCTCGTCCGGGATGCGGAGCGGCGATGCCGGCCGGCGGCCGGATCCGGCCGCCTATGACTCCACCCGTCCGGAGCAACCGGGTGCGCCGGGGCCGCCGGTACCCACCCGGCGGTCGCGGCCGGGACACCGTTCGCGACGATGGGGAGGTGACAGGCACGGCACCCCCGGACACCCGGCAGCACCGCTCCATCAACCAGCGCATCGCCGACGAGCTCGGCGCCCGGCCGGACCAGGTCGGGTCCGCGGTGGCCCTGCTGGACGAGGGCTCGACGGTCCCGTTCGTCGCCCGGTACCGCAAGGAGGCCACCGGCGGCCTCGACGACGCCCAGCTGCGCACGCTGGAGGAGCGGCTCCGCTACCTCCGCGAGCTGGAGGAACGCCGGGCGACGGTGCTCGACTCCATCCGCTCGCAGGGCAAGCTCGACGAGGCCCTGGAGGCCACGATCTGGGCGGCGGAGTCGAAGGCCCGGCTCGAGGACATCTACCTTCCCTACAAGCCGAAGCGCCGCACCAAGGCGATGATCGCCCGCGAGCAGGGCCTGGAGCCGCTCGCCGACGCGCTGATCACCGACCCCTCCCTGGACCCGCACACCGAGGCGGCGGCCTTCGTCACCGACGAGGTCGCCGACGCCGGTGCCGCGCTCGAGGGCGCCCGCTCGATCCTCGTCGAGCGGATCGGGGAGAACGCCGACCTCGTCGGCGGGCTGCGCGAGCGCATGTGGGAGAACGGCCGGCTGGTCACGAAGGTCCGCGAGGGCAAGGAGAACGACCAGGCCGCGGCCAAGTTCTCGGACTACTTCGAGTTCTCCGAGAAGTTCACGACGCTGCCCTCGCACCGGATCCTCGCCGTGTTCCGCGGCGAGACCGAGGAGGCGCTCGACGTCACCCTCGACCCGGGTGCGTCCGACGAGGAGCCGACCCCCTACGAGCGCGCGATCGCCGCCGAGTACGGCGTCGCCGACCGCGGCCGCCCCGCGGACGGCTGGCTGCTCGGCGTCGTCCGCTGGGCCTGGCGCACCCGGCTGCAGACGGCGCTCGGCATCGACATCCGGGTCCGGCTGCGCAGCGCCGCCGAGGACGGCGCGATCGGCGTGTTCGCTGCCAACCTGCGCGACCTGCTGCTCGCCGCGCCGGCCGGTACCCGGAGCACCATCGGCCTCGACCCGGGCCTGCGCACCGGGGTGAAGGTGGCCGTCGTCGACGCCACCGGCAAGGTCGTCGACACCGCCGTGATCCACCCGCACGAGCCGCGCAACGACAAGGCCGGCGCGCTGAAGACCCTCTCCGCGCTCTGCGCGAAGCACGCGGTCGAGCTGGTCGCGATCGGCAACGGCACCGCGTCCCGGGAGACCGACGCGCTCGCCGGCGAGCTGATCGCGCAGAACCCCGGCCTGAAGCTGACCAAGGTGATGGTGTCGGAGGCGGGTGCGTCGGTGTACTCGGCGTCGGCCTACGCGACCACGGAGCTGCCCGACCTCGACGTGACGCTGCGCGGCGCGGTGTCCATCGCCCGCCGCCTGCAGGACCCGCTCGCCGAGCTCGTCAAGATCGACCCGAAGTCGATCGGGGTCGGGCAGTACCAGCACGACCTGCCCGAGTCGTCGCTGTCGCGGTCGCTGGACTCCGTCGTCGAGGACTGTGTGAACGCGGTCGGGGTGGACCTGAACTCGGCGTCCGCGCCGCTGCTGCGCCGGGTGTCGGGCATCTCGGAGTCGCTCGCGGGCGCGATCGTCGCGCACCGCGACGCCCACGGCCCCTTCCGGTCCCGCACCTCGCTCACCGACGTGCCGCGGCTCGGCCCGAAGGCGTTCGAGCAGTGCGCCGGCTTCCTGCGGATCCGCGGTGGCGACGAGCCGCTCGACGTGACCGGCGTGCACCCGGAGTCCTACCCGGTCGTCCGGCGGATGGTGGAGCGCACCAAGATCGACGTCGCCGCGCTCATGGGCAACGCGGCACGACTGCACCAGATCAAGCCCAAGGAGTACGTCGACGCCGGCGTCGGGCTCCCGACGGTCACCGACATCCTCACCGAGCTGGAGAAGCCGGGCCGCGACCCGCGTCCCGCGTTCCGGACGGCGACGTTCGCCGAGGGCGTCCACAAGATCTCCGACCTGCGGCCGGGGATGCTGCTCGAGGGCGTGGTGACGAACGTGGCCGCGTTCGGCGCGTTCGTCGACGTCGGGGTGCACCAGGACGGCCTGGTCCACGTCTCCGCGATGAGCAAGGACTTCGTGTCCGACCCGCGCGAGGTCGCCAAGTCCGGGGACGTCGTGAAGGTGAAGGTCCTCGACGTCGACGAGGCCCGCAAGCGGATCTCGCTGACCCTGCGTCTCGACGACGAGCCGGGCGCCGGTGGATCGCGCGGCGGCGGCGACCGCGGCCGGCGGGGCGGCGACGAGAGCGGCGGCGAGCGCGGCGACCGTGGTGGTCGTGGCGGTGGCGCGCGCGGCGGCGGGCGTCCGCAGAACGACCGCGGTGGCAAGGGCGGCAAGGGCGGCAAGGGCGGTGGCGGCCGCGGCGGTCAGGGTGGCGGCCGCGGTGGTCAGAGCGGTGGTCAGGGCGGCGGGGGTGGCGGCCGGTCCGGTCCCGCCAACGACGCGATGGCCGAGGCGATGCGCCGCGCCGGGTTCGGCAAGGGCTGAGCGACGCACGGCGGCGGCCGCCCCGGACCTCCGGGACGGCCGCCGCCGACGTGGTCAGACCGGCAGGTCCGGCTCCAGCAGGCGTTCGGCCAGGCGGCGCAGGTCGCCGTCGGTCACCCCGGCCTCCCGCAGCCGGCCCAGGACGCCGTCGGTGTGGGCGTCCATGTCGTCCAGCACCGCCTCCAGTGCGGCCGCGTCGACGCCGAGCAGCGCGTCGTGCCCCGGCTCGGGCTGGCCCCACTGCCGCAGCCGCGCCCACAGGGTGCGCAGGTTCTCGTTCGTGCGCAGGTAGTCCTCGACGATCGTCGCGCGCGGCACGCCGAGCACGGCGAGCAGCACGCCGACGACCAGGCCCGTCCGGTCCTTCCCGGCGGCACAGTGCACCAGGACGGGGGCGGGGGCGTCGGCGACGATCCGCACGATCCGGGCCAGCTCGCCGCCCGCCTCGGCGGCGAGCAGCCGGTAGGCCCAGGCGAGCCCGTCCTGACCGGCGGACGCGTCGGCGGCCCGCTCCGGGGCGAGCGACGCCCCGAGCGGGACCGGACGGACGTCCGCGACGTCGCCCAGCGGGTGCGGGGCCGCCGTCTCGGCGGCCGAGCGGAGGTCGATCACCGTCGCCGGCGGCCACGACGATCCCTCGGGGAGGTCGACGTGCCGGGCCGTGCGGGGGTCACCGGGCTGCGGGGCGTCCGACCGGTAGAGGACTCCGTGGCGGACCCGGTACCCGTCGTCGGTGCGGGTCCCTCCGAGGTCACGCAGGTTCGCCGGACGCCCGGTCGCGGCGTCGGTCAGGAAAGCGGTCACCCGATCAGGGTCCGCGATCACCTCCCCGCACGGCCAACGCGCGTGACCAGGGGCATCGGTGGCCTCGATCACGCGGGACCCGGCGGACGCATCCGGCCGGGGCGTGGAAGAATGGTCGTCCGGCGGCCGGCGACGACGCGCGGCCGCGAGCCCCGGAGGTCTGGGTTCACCGGCACCACGAACGAGTTGCCGCACGCGGGCCTGGCGGGCTGGGAGCGGGCGAGAGTCGCCCGACGACACCAGCGCAATCCCCCCTGCGCGAGCCTTGAGGACCGAGTGAACACCCTGCTGGATCAGCACCCCGACCTGGACTCCGCCGACATCGAGGCGGACCCGACCCCCGAGACGCCCGACACCCCCGAGACCCCCGCCGGCCCGACCTTCGCGGACCTGGGCCTCGCCCCGACGCTGCTGGCCGCACTGGACGGGCTGGGCTACGAGACCCCGAGCCCGATCCAGGCCGCCGCGATCGGCCCGCTCATCGCCGGCCGCGACCTGCTCGGGCAGGCCGCCACCGGCACCGGCAAGACCGCCGCGTTCGCGCTGCCGATGCTGCAGCGGCTCGCCGACGGCCGCGTCTCCCGCGACCGCGGCCCGAAGCCCTTCGGCATCGTGCTCGCCCCGACCCGTGAGCTGGCCATGCAGGTCGGCGAGGCCGTCACCAAGTACGGCGCCGAGCTCGGCGCGCGCGTCGCCTGCGTGTTCGGTGGTGCGCCGATCGGCCCGCAGCTGGGCCAGCTGCGCCGCGGCGTCGACGTCGTCGTCGCCACCCCCGGCCGCGCCATCGACCTGATCAACCGCGGTGCGCTGTCGCTGGACGCGATCGAGGTCGCCGTCCTGGACGAGGCCGACGAGATGCTCGACATGGGCTTCGTCGAGGACATCGAGACCATCCTCGGCTCGACCCCCGAGGGCCGGCAGACGGTGCTGTTCTCGGCGACCATGCCGGGCCGCATCCAGAGCCTGGCGCGCACGCACCTGAGCGACCCGGCCGACATCCGCATCAAGCGGGAGGCGACGCCGGAGGGTGAGGCCCCGAAGGTCCGCCAGACCGCGTACCACGTGCCGCGCAGCCACGTGACCGTCGCGCTGGGCCGGGTGCTCGAGATGGAGCAGCCGACCGCGGCGATCGTGTTCTGCCGCACCCGCGCCGACGTCGACGCCGTCACCGAGACCCTCACCGCGCGCGGCCTGCGCGCGGAGGCGCTGCACGGCGGCATGGACCAGGAGCACCGGACCCGCGTCGTCGAGCGACTGCGTGCCGGGCGGACCGAGCTGCTGGTCGCGACCGACGTCGCGGCCCGCGGTCTCGACATCGACTCGCTGACCCACGTGGTCAACCACGACGTCCCGTCGTCGCCGGAGTCCTACGTGCACCGGATCGGCCGGGTCGGCCGCGCCGGGCGCGAGGGCGTCGCGATCACCCTGGTGACCCCGGGGTCGGTGCGGCACCTGCGCAACATCGAGCGGCTGATCGGCGGCTCGGTGCCCAGCGCGCCGGTGCCGTCCCCCGCGGACCTGCGCACCGTGCGGCTGGCCCGCACCGCGCTGGCCCTGCGCGAGCAGATCGGCACCGACGGCGACGCACAGCCGTCCGACGGGGTCGACGAGCTGGTGCTCGACCTGGCCCGCGACAACGACCTCGCCTCGATCGCCGCCGCCGCGATCCGCATCGCCCGGGCCGGCACCTCGGTCCCGGACGACGAGATCGAGATCCCCGAGGTCCGCTCGCGCGGCGGCCGCGACCGCGGTCCGGCCGACCGTGGCCCGCGCCGCGACCGTGACGGCCGTCCGGGCGCCGGGCGCGGCCAGGGCGCCCGTCCGCCGAAGGCGGGCACCACCCGGCTGTTCGTCTCCGCCGGCCGGGCGTCGGGCATCCGTCCGCAGGACATCGTGGGCGCGCTGGCGAACGAGTCCCGGCTGTCCGGCCGCGACATCGGTGCCATCCAGATCCACGAGCGGCACGCGCTGGTCGAGGTCCCGGAGCACGCCGCCGACGACGTGCTGCGCTCGCTGCGTGGCGCGACCACGCTGAAGGGCCGCAAGGCCAACGTCCGTCGTGACCGGGACGGTGCGGCCGCCGGCTGACGACGACCCGTACGACACGAGGGCCCCGCGCGGACGATCGCGCGGGGCCCTCGGCGTGTGCGGGGTGGGGTGCGGGTCAGCGCACCTCGACCCGGTCGCCCTGGTCGAGCTTGCCGAAGAACACCGTCGCGTCCTTGCCCTTGAGCTTCACGCAGCCGGCCGACGTCGAGTTCCGGTCGCCCTCGTGGAAGGCGACGCCGCCGGGGGCGAAGAACACCGACCACGGCATCGGGGCGCCGTCGAACTCCGCGGAGTGGTGGTCCTGGTCCTTGTCGTAGACCTCGAAGTCGCCGGTGGGGGTCTCGGTGCCCTGCCCGCCGTGGTTGACGCGGACCGGGCCGTAGCTGACGGCGCCGTCGTCGAGGATCCAGGCCTGGTCGCTCGCGAGGTCCACGCACGCCCGCGCGGCCGCGGAGCAGGGCGTGCCGGCGACGCCCCCCGGCTCCGGGACGGCGAGCGCGGTACCCGCGGCACCCAGTCCGATCACCAGCCCGGCGGCCGTGACGGCGATGGCCCGCCGGCGGCGGGTGCGACGCGTACTGCGGGGAACGTTCGTGTGCGCCATGGGTGCGACGGTGTCCTCTCACGGGTGAACGGCAGGCCTGCCATGAAGATCAACGGTGACGGGGCGCAACAGTTACGGCCGATCGGGGTACCGATCTCGGTGAGTGCCCGGCCCGTGCCGTCGTTCTGCGAGAGGATCGGGCGACGCCGGACGACGCAGACGAGGAGCGCGTGATGACCACCACGGGACCCACCGCCACACGCAAGCCGCGCAGCCACCAGGTCACCGACGGGCTGGGGGCCACCGCCGCCCGCTCGATGCTGCGGGCTGTCGGCATGCGCGACGACGACTTCGCCAAACCCCAGATCGGGATCGCGTCGTCCTGGAACGAGATCACCCCGTGCAACCTGTCGCTGCAACGGCTGGCGATGGCGGCCAAGGAGGGCGTCCACGCCGCGGGCGGCTACCCGCTGGAGTTCGGCACGATCTCGGTGTCCGACGCCATCTCCATGGGCCACCGCGGCATGCACTACTCCCTGGTCAGCCGGGAGATCATCGCCGACTCCGTGGAGACGGTCGTGGAGGCGGAACGGCTCGACGGCACCGTCCTGCTGGCCGGCTGCGACAAGTCGCTGCCCGGGATGCTGATGGCCGCGGCCCGGCTCGACCTCGCCGGGGTGTTCGTCTACGCCGGATCGATCATGCCGGGCCGGGTGGGCGACCGGGAGGTCAACATCGGCGACGCGTTCGAGGCCATCGGCGCGTGCGCCCGCGGCCTGATCACCCCCGACGAGGTCGACGCCCTGGAGCGGTCGATGTGCCCGGGGGAGGGTGCCTGCGGCGGCTTCTACACGGCCAACACCATGGCGGCCGCGGCCGAGGCGCTCGGGATGGCACTGCCCGGCTCGGCGAGCCCGCCTGCCGTCGACCGGCGCCGGGACGGCGTCGCCCGCGCGTCCGGCGAGGCGTCGGTGGGCATGATCGACCGCGGACTCACGGCCCGGTCGATCCTGACCCAGCACGCGTTCGAGAACGCGATCGCCGTCGTCATGGCGTTCGGCGGGTCCACCAACGCGGTGCTGCACCTGCTCGCGATCGCCCGCGAGGCCGGCGTCGACCTGACCCTCGACGACTTCAACCGGGTCGGTGACCGGGTGCCGCACCTCGCGGACGTGAAGCCGTTCGGCAAGCACCTCATGTACGCCGTCGACTAGGTCGGCGGCGTCCCCGTCGTGATGAAGGCGCTGCTCGACGCCGGACTGATCCACGGCGACGCGCTCACCGTCACCGGGCGGACCGTCGCGGAGAACCTCGACGACCTCGCGCCCCCCGGGCTCGACGGCTCCGTCATCCACGACCTGGCGAACCCGATCCATCCCACCGGCGGGCTCACCATCCTGCGCGGCTCGCTCGCGCCGGAGGGCGCCGTGGTCAAGTCCGCCGGCTTCGACGCGGCGACCTTCACCGGCACCGCCCGGGTGTTCGACGGCGAGCAGGGCGCCCTCGACGCCGTCGACGCCGGCGAGATCGAGCCCGGCACGATCATGCTGATCCGCTACGAGGGGCCGCGGGGCGGCCCGGGGATGCGGGAGATGCTCGCCGTCACCGGCCGGATCAAGGGCGCCGGTCTCGGCAAGGACGTGCTCCTGGTGACCGACGGCCGGTTCTCCGGCGCGACGACCGGCCTGTGCGTCGGGCACGTGGCCCCGGAGGCCGCCGACGGCGGGCCGATCGCCCTGGTCCACGACGGCGACACGATCACCCTGGACATGAAGGGCCGCACGATCGACATCGGGATCGACGACGCCGAGCTGGAGCGCCGGCGGGCGGCGTGGGTCCGGCCGGAACCCACCAACCGGCGCGGTGTGCTGGGCAAGTACGCCAAGCTGGTGTCGTCGGCCGCCGACGGCGCGGTCTGCGGCTGAGTCCCCTGCCCCCGGGTGCCGCGTTCGGCGCAACGCACCGACCGGCCAGCGCGACCCCCGGTGCGACGCCTCGGCCCGGGATGGCATCCTTCGCCCCGGGACGATCGAGAATGGGCACGCACCCCACGGCCTCCGGCGGGCGTCCTAACCCTTCTGAAACCGCCGTGACCTCCTCTGGAAACGGCGGGCGGTGATCGTGTGGGTGTGGAGGCCGGCATGGGTGATCAGTTGTTCCCGGAGACCGTCGTCGGATCGGGCGTCGGCGTCGTGGTGCCCTACGACTTCGCGCAGGACCGCGAGATGTGGCGCTGGGTCCCGGAGCCGACGTCGCTGCACGTCACCCGGACCCCATACCTGACCGTCCCGGCCGACGCCGGCCAGGCCCGGATCATCTCCGCGCCGGAGATCGTGCGGCAGGCCGTGCAGAACGTGCTGCTGCCCGAGCCGGGTGTCGTCGCGTACTCCTGCACGTCGGGCAGCTTCGTCGACGGCGCCGACGGCGAGCGGGCGCTGCGCCGGGTCCTCCTCGATGCCGGTGCCCCGCAGGCCGTCACGACCGCCGGGTCGCTGGTCGACGCCTGCGCCGCGCTCGGGGTGGACCGGCTCGCGCTCGCGACCCCCTACGTCGACGACCTCACCGCGAAGCTCGAGGGCTTCCTCGCCGCGCACGGCGTCACCAGTGTCGAACGGCACGGCCTCGGACTCCTCGGCCGGATCTGGGCCGTGACGCCCGACGAGGTGGTCCGGGCGGTCCGCGCCGCCGACCACCCGGACGCCGAGGCCGTCTTCGTCTCCTGCACCAACCTGCCGACCTACGACGTGATCGCCGTCCTGGAACGCGAGCTCGGCAAGCCCGTGCTGACGGCCAACCAGGTCACGATGTGGGCTGCCCTCGGCGCGATCGGGCTGGACGCCGTCGGCCCCGGGCAGGCGCTGATCGAGTGCCGCACGCCCGGTGACCGTCCGGTCCTGCGCGTGGTGCCGGAGATCCCCGCCGAGGCGGCGGCCGGGAGTCCCCGGGACGGGGACGGGACCGGGTTGCCGTCGCTGCACAAGGTCCGCGTCCGGCTGCCCGACGAGTCCGGGGCACTGGCCCGGCTCACCGCCGCCGTCGCGGAGGTCGGGGGCAACATCCTGTCGCTCTCGGTCCACGGCGGCGACTCCCGCTCGGTCGTCGACGAGATGATGGTCGGTGGCGTCGTGAGCGCCGCCCGGCTGACCCGGGTGATCCGCAGGCGGCTGCGCTCCGCGGCCCCGGACGCCGTCCAGGTCGTCGCCGCGGACCCGCACGAGCTCGTCGACGCCCCGACCCGTGCGCTCGACCTGGCCGGCCGGGTGCGGACCCCCGACGACGTGCTGCACGGGCTCCTGGAGCTGCTGCACGCGGACGAGATCGCCGTCGAGCCCACCGGGCCGGACCCCGCGGAGACCCACGCGCTCGGCCTGCCCTCGCCGTTCGGCGGGCACGTCGTCGCCCGCCGGGAGTGGGCGCCCTTCACCGTGACCGAACGCGCCCGCGCCGAGGCGTTCCTGCGGGTGACGGCCGCCCGCCCGGCCGGTGCCGTGCACGAGGTGCTGCTGCCCGGCGGCGGGCAGGTCGTCGCGAGCGCGGCGACCGGCGACGAGGTGACCGAGCTCGACGCGTTGCTGCGTGCCTGCCTGTCCGGTGCGGACGGCGCCGACGACGACTGGACGGCGGCCGACCTCCGTGCCGTGCTGCTGCCGTCGACGGGGCGGTGCCTGGTGGTGCGGTCCGCGGACGGCGCGCTCGTCGCGCTCGCCTCCCGGATGGACGCCGACGAGCTCGACCCGGCCGCGGAGCCCGTCGTGCTGGTGCACCCGGACTACCGCGGGCAGCGGCTGGGCGGCTGGCTGCGGGACAAGCTCGCCGCCGTGTCCGCGGCCTAGGCTGGGGGCATGCAGCGCGACCTCCCTGACGACTGGACGGCCTGGAAGGACCGGGTGGATCTCGGCTCCTACGACGCCCGGTGGGCGGCGATGGCCGAGGCGGGGGAGAACCCGCACGGCGAGGCCGACCTCGTGCAGGCGCTGCTGGACCGCGGCCCGGTGCTCGACGGCGGCTGCGGTACCGGGCGGGTCGGGATCGAGCTGGACCGTCGGGGGATCGACGTCGTCGGGGTCGATCCGGACCCGGACATGATCGCCGCGGCCCGGGCCAAGGCCCCGGGTCTCCGGTGGCTGGTGTCCGGTCTGGAGTCACTCGACCTGGCCGAGGAGTTCGGGCTGGTCGTGCTGGCGGGCAACGTGATCCCGTACGCGACCGACCGGCCCGGGTTGCTGGCCGGGTGCGCCCGCCACCTGCGCCCGGGCGGGTTGCTGCTGGCCGGGTACACGCTGCGGCCGGACTGGCCGACGGTCGGCGACGTCGACGGCTGGTGCGCCGCCGCCGGGCTGGAGCCGGTCGAGCGGTGGTCGACCTGGGACCGCGCCCCGTGGGACGGCGGCGACTACGCCGTCACCCTGCACGCCCGCCGGTAGCGGCCGGGCGGGTCAGCACACGTCGTCGCCGGGGGTGCGCGGTGCCGCCCCGAGCGGCTGGATGTAGGAGTCACCGCCCGCCGCACGCAGCGCCGTGCAGGCACGGTCGCGGCTCGGGAACGGCCCGAGGTAGACGGCGTAGATGAGGTTCCCGTCCGGGGTCCGCGGCCGGAACGACGAGCAGCTCCGCAGCGACAGCAGGTAGTCCGACCCCGGGTGCCGGTCCAGGTGCATCGTGACGTCCTCGACGTAGCGTGCCGGATCGACCGCCGCCCCGACGACGACCACGTCCTGCCCGGAGCAGCCGAGCCGGCTCACCGGGCGGTCCAGGCCGAGGTCGCCGTCACCGGCCGGGACCACGGGTGCCGACGTCGTACCCGCGGGCTGCAGCGGACCCGGGTCGGCGACGGGCTCCGGCGTCTCGAACGACGGGACGACGACCGGCGGCTCGGCGCCGCCGCGGGGCACGACCACCCACACCGCGGCGACCAGCACGGCGGCCACCAGCGTGGCCGCACCGATGACGGTCGCGAGCACCCGGCGGCCGTGGCGTGGCGGGGCGTCCCGGCCGGGGGGACCGTCCGGCTCGCCGGGGACGATCCAGGGGTCCCGGTCGTCGTCGCGCAGGGTCGGTGGTGGGACCTCCGGCCGGGTCGGCGGGGGAGCCACGGGTGCGGCCTCCACCAGTGCCTGCACCTGCGCGGCGAGTGCCCCGGCGGTGGCGGGGCGGTCGCCGGGGTCCTTCGCCATCCCGCGGGCCACCACCTCGTCCCAGCCGGGGGCGAGGTCGGGGCGCAGCGCGGTGACCCGCGGCGGCGGCGTGACCAGGTGCGCGGACAGGACGGCGGCCGGGTCGGTGCCGGGGAACGGCTGCCGCCCGGTGAGCATCTCGAACAGCACGCAGGTCAGCGAGTAGACGTCGGCCCGGCCGTCGACCGCCGCGTCGGACGAGCGGAGCCGCTCCGGTGCGAGGTAGCCGAGCGTGCCGACGGTCGCGCCGGTGGCGGTGAGCGCGGTCGGCGCCGTCGGCTCGGGCCCGACGACCCGGGCGATCCCGAAGTCGACGAGGTAGGTGAAGTCGTCGCGGGCCTCGACGACCAGCAGGTTCGCCGGCTTGACGTCGCGGTGCACCAGCCCGGCGGCGTGCGCGGCGTCGAGCGCGTGCGCGGCCTGGCGGACGATCCCGGCGGCACGGGCGGCGGGCAGCGGCGCCCGCCGCGCCAGCAGCCGCGCCAGGTCCTCGCCGTCGATCAGCCGCATCGACAGGTACAGCCGCCCGTCGATCTCCCCGTAGCCGTGTACCGGGACGACGTGCGGGTCGCGCAGCTCGAACGCCGCACGGGCCTCCCGCCGGAACCGCTCGACGGTGACGCGGTCGCCCGCGAGGTGCGCGGACAGCACCTTCAGCGCGACCTCGCCGCCGTGCCGGTGGTCGAAGGCCCGGAAGACCTCGCCCATCCCACCCGCACCGAGCCGTCCGCGGATCTCGAAGTCGCCGAACACCGTCCCGGCCGTGAACGCGCCGTCCATGCCCACCCCCACCCCTCGCCGACGGTGATACCAGATCGAGGGCCGCGGGACGGGCGAACCGGTCAGATCCGGCAGAGCACCTCGCCGTGCGGGATCAGGAACCAGCCGTCGGGATGTGCCGCCCACTCGCGCCAGGCCTGCGAGATGCCGTCCAGCTCGGGCTCCTCGGCGAGCCCCCGCTCGACGGCCATCCGCCCCACGCCCGTGTGGATCCGGTCCGCCCACATGCCGCCCCAGGCGGCGCGCTCGTCCGGTGTCGCGTAGCACCAGACCGAGGCCGACGGCGTCACCTCGGCGAACCCGGCGGCGTGCGCCCAGCCGAGCAGCCGGCGTCCGGCGTCGGGCTCGGCGTCGTTGCCGTGGGCCACCGCCCGGTACAGCTCCAGCCAGCGGTCCAGCCGCGGGTCGTGCGGCCACCACTGGAACCCGGCGTAGTCGGCGTCGCGGGCGGCGACGATGCCGCCGGGGCGGGCGACCCGGCGCATCTCGCGCAGCACCGCGACCGGGTCCGAGACGTGCTGCAGCACCTGGTGGGCGTGCACGACGTCCCAGGTGTCGTCGGGATCGGAGAGGGCGTAGCCGTCGTCGACGGCGAACTCGACGGTCACACCACGTTCGGCGGCACCGGCCCTGGCCCGGTCGAGCGTGTCCGCGACGACCTCGATCCCGCGGACCCGGCCGGGCGCGACCCGCGCGGCGAGGTCGGCGGTGATGCTGCCCGGCCCGCAGCCGACGTCGAGCAGGTCGGTGCCGGGTGCGAGGTGCGGCAGCAGGTAGCCGCACGAGTTCTCCGCGGTGCGCGCCGCGTGCGAGCGGACGACGACCTCGGGGTGGCCGTGGGTGTAGGTGTCGCGGGGCATGGGCTCCAGCCTGCCCGAGGTCACCGCGCCCGGCGGATCCGGATCGCGCCGCGCGCCGTCGACGGGTCGACGACCGCACCCTTCTGGACGATCTCGACGGTGCCGGCGTCGACCAGCCGGCGGGCGGCCATCCGGGCCGGTTCCATGAGGTCCCGCCAGCCGTCGGGGGCGACGTCGCGGGCCGCCTCGGACGGGCAGATCGTCGCCCCGGCCCGCCGGCCGTCGAGCAGGCGGGTGATCGCGTCCTCCAGGTCGCGGTCGACCGGCGTCACCCCGCGGCGCCGGCAGCCCGCCGAGCAGTACCGCACCTGGTCCCAGTCGCGCGCCCACTTCCGGCGCCACTCGATCCGGCGCCCGCAGACGGCGCAGGTCTTCTCCTCCACGCCCCCCATGGTCCGGGATCAGCCCCGGGCGAGCACCGCGGCGTCGAGGGCGCCGCGCATCGCCGCTTCCGGCCCCGGACGCCCGGTCATGAGCTCGACCTGCGCGATCGCCTGCCGCAGCAGCATCTCCAGGCCGGAGACGATCGTCGCCCCGGCCGCGGCGGCACCACCCGCGACGACCGTCGGCCAGGGCGCGTAGACCGAGTCCAGCAGGACGGTGCCCGGCCGCCAGCGGGCCCCCGCCAGCGCGTCCGCCACACCGGCGGGCAGCGTCGAGACGACGACGTCGGCGCCGTCGAGCAGCCGGGCGGCGGCGGCCGCGTCGGTGAGGACGGCGTGCACCTCCGGCTCGACGTCGAGCCGGTCGGCGGTCTCGCGCAGCGCGCCGGCCCGCCCGGCGTCGCGGACCAGGACGTCGACGTGGTCGACCTCCAGGTCGTGCAGCGCGGCGACGGCGGCCTGCGCCGTCCCGCCCGCCCCGAGGACGACCGCCCGCCCGGTGCCCGCCCCGGCCGCGCGCAGCGACTCCGCGATGCCGGTGACGTCGGTGTTGTGCGCGACGGCGCCCTGCGGCCCGAACACGAGGGTGTTCCCCGCGCCGATCGCCGCCGCGCCCGGCGCGACCCGGTCGGCGACGTCGAGCAGCACTCGCTTGAGCGGCATCGTCAGCGACAGGCCCGCCCACTCCGGGCCGAGCCCCCCGACGAACCCGGCCAGCCCCGCCTCGTCGATCTCGAACCGGTCGTAGTGCCAGCCGTCCAGGCCGAGCGCGGCGTAGGCCGCGTTGTGCAGTGCGGGGGACAGCGAGTGCGCGATCGGGGAGCCGAGGACGGCGGCGCGGCGGACGGGGGTGCTCACCCCCGCAGTATGCGGGGGACCGCTCAGCCCGCCCGGGACGGCTCCCGCCCGGCGGTGTCCACGGTGCGCCGGGACCGCGCCCAGCTCCACCAGCCGTGCACGACCAGCCCGGCGAACACGACGTAGACGGCGGCCGAGAACCAGAGCCCGGACGCCATCTGCAGCGGCACGCCGATCGCGTCCACGAGCAGCCAGATCGCCCAGAACTCGATCAGCCGCAGCCCCTGGGCGAGGAACGCGACGGCCGTCCCGACGAAGATCGCGGCGTCCGGCCAGGGGGCCCAGGAGGCACCCAGCGCGTCGAGGACCAGCGCCATCGCGACGGTGCCGCCGACCAGCAGCCCGGCCAGCCCGAGCCGCTGCGGCCACGTCCCGTGCCGCACCGCGAGCCCGTAGACGGGGTCGCGCTGCCGCATCCACGCGACCAGCCCGAACACCGAGATCGCGAACACGATCACCTGGCGGAACGCCAATCCGCCCAGGTGCGCGGACGCGTAGACCGCGAACAGCAGCGCGCACGCCGCCATCTGCACCGGCCAGGTCGCGAGGCTGCGGCGCCGGGCGAGGAACACCACGGCGAGCGCGCCGATCTGGCCGATCATCTCGGCCCAGGACACGAACTGGCCGAACAGGGTCGGTCCGTGGTGCAGCAGCAGGTCCACGCGGGCGTCCTTCCTCCCGGGACGCCGGAGTGCACGTCCCCCGTGCCAGGGGACAACGGCGGCACCGCACCCGCCCATCCCGGGGCCCCGTCTGTGAGCGGACGCACACGGGGGCACCGGGTGCCTCCGGTCAGCCGAGCGCGGAGCGGCGGACCTGGGTGACGGCCCGCCCGTCCACCAGGACGAGCAGCGGGTCACGCGACCGGACGCCGGCGGCGTCGAGCCGGGCGGCGGCCGCGTCGACGGTCTCCCCGTGCCCGACGGTCGCGGGCGGCGGCCCGGCGTGCGTGCCGACGTGGTCGTCGGCGGCGAGCCCGGCCAGGTCACCGGTCCGCACACAGCCGATGACGTCCGGGGCCGACCACGTCGTCCCGTCGGTCTCGCGCGGGTGCACGACGGGGACGGCGTCGGGAACGGGGCCGGCGTCCAGCACCTCGCGCAGCTCGGCGACGGTTGCGGTCGCCGGGGCCACGCGCAGGCCGGGCTCGTACGGGCCGATCACGTCGCGGACCCGTGGCCCGGTCTCGGCGTCGAGGAAGCCGAGGGTGGTCAGCCAGGTGTCGTCGAAGTACTTCGACAGGTAGATCCGGCCCGAGTCCGGCAGCACGGCGACGACCAGGCCGTCCGGGCCGGCCGTCGCGGAGACCCGCAGCGCCGCCGCGACGGCCAGCCCGGCGGAGCCGCCGACCAGCAGTCCCTCCTCGCGGGCCAGGCGGCGCACGGTGCGCAGCGACTCGCCGTCGCCGATCCGCTCGGTCCGGTGCGGGACGGCGGTGTCGTAGACGGCGGGCCAGCTGTCGGTCCCGGTCAGCGGGTGCAGGTAGTGCCCGACGGCCTCGACGTAGTAGGGGCTGCCGTCGCCGCCGCCGTAGCGGGAGGTCCACGGATCGGCCGCGACGATCTCCACGCCGTGCCCGGCCAGGTACCGGCCGGCGCCGGTGACGGTCCCGCCCGTCCCGGCCCCGGCGACGAGGTGGGTGATCCGGCCGCCCGTCTGCGCCCAGATCTCCGGCCCGGTGGTGCGCTCGTGGACGTCCGGGTTGGCCGGGTTGCCGTACTGGTCGGCGAGCCAGCCGCCGGGCGTCTCCCGCGCGATCCGGGCCGCCAGCTGCTGGACGTGCCGCGGGTCCTCGCGCGGCACCAGCCCGGGGGTCGTCACGACCTCGGCGCCGTAGGCCCGCAGCAGCGCGATCTTCTCCGTCGTCGTGCGGTCCGGGACGACGAGCACTGCCCGGTGCCCGCGGGCGGCCGCCACCATCGCCAGGCCGATGCCGGTGTTGCCGGAGGTGCCCTCGACGATCGTGCCGCCCGGCGGCAGCGCGCCGGTCGCCTCGGCGTCGAGCACCATCGCCAGCGCCGCGCGGTCCTTCACCGAGCCGCCGGGGTTCGCCCACTCGGTCTTCACCCACACCGGCGCGCCGCCCTCCGGTACGACCCGGTTGAGCCGCACCAGCGGGGTCGCGCCGATCCCGTCGAGCACCGAGTCGTGGACCGGTCCCGTTCCCATGGGGGCAGATCCTGCCCCGCCCGGCGGGTGGGAGGCTGCGCGGGTGAGCGGAACGGTGCTGGTGCTGGGCGGGCGGAGCGAGATCGGGGTGGCGGTCGCCGAGCGGCTGGCCGGGGACGACGCGGGGACGGTCGTGCTGGCCGCGCGCCGTCCCGCGGAGCTCGACGCGGAACGTGCCCGGGTGAGTGCGGCGGGCGCGGAGGTCGACACCGTCGCGTTCGACGCCGACGACCTCGCCGGGCACCGCCCGCTGCTCGACGACGTCCTCGCCCGGCACGGCCGGATCGACGTCGCCGTCGTCGCGTTCGGGATCCTCGGCGACCAGGACCGCGCGGAGACCGACGCCGCGCACGCCGCCGCGATCGTGCACACCGACTACCTCGCCCAGGTGCACCTGCTCACCGAGCTCGCCCGGGTGCTGCGTGCGCAGGGGAGCGGGACGCTCGTCGTCTACTCGTCGGTCGCGGGGGTGCGGGTGCGCCGCGCCAACTACGTCTACGGCAGCGCCAAGGCCGGACTCGACGGGTTCGCGTCCGGCCTCGCCGACGCGCTCCACGGCTCGGGGGTCCGTCTCGTACTGATCCGGCCGGGCTTCGTGGTCGGCCGGATGACCGAGGGCATGAGCCCGGCCCCGCTGTCGTCCACACCGGAGCAGGTCGCCGACGCGACCGTGCGGGCCGTCCGACGTGGCCGCGGCAACGCCGACGTCTGGGTCCCCGGCACACTCCGGCTGCTCTTCCTCGGGCTGCGCCTGCTGCCGCGCGCGGTGTGGCGGCGGATGCCCCGCTGATCGTCTACAGATCTCCGGTCGGCGGCAATCGGCGTGTGGCACTTCCGCTCGGGTGAGCCGGGTCATATCGTCGCGTGCGCATCCCCAGAATCGACGACGACGTCCAGGAGGAGCAGTGGGACACACCCGCGGAGCCGTGGTCCGGAGCGTGCCGGGCAAGTTCGAGGTCGTGGATCTGGAGCTCGACGACCCCCGCGCGGGCGAGATCGAGGTGAAGATGGTGGCGTCGGGCCTGTGCCACTCCGACGACCACATCGCGACCGGTGACATCCCGGTCGGGGTCTACCCGTTCGCCGGCGGCCACGAGGGCTCCGGCATCGTCACCCGTGCCGGCGCGAACAAGAAGGGCCTCAAGGAGGGCGACCACGTCGTCTTCTCCTTCCTCCCGTCCTGTGGGCACTGTCGCTGGTGTGCCAGCGGCATGCAGAACCTGTGCGACCTCGGTGCGGGCCTGCTGGCCGGCACGCGCTGGGGCGAGGACTCCACCCGGATCAAGCTGGCCGACGACGGCACCCCCGTCGGCCAGATGTGCGGCATCTCGACGTTCTGCGAGACCACGGTGGTCTCGGAGGACTCCTGCGTGAAGATCCCCGACGACATCCCGCTCGAGGTCGCCTGCCTGGTCGGCTGCGGCGTCGGCACCGGCTGGGGCTCGGCGGTCAATGCCGGCGGTGTCCAGCCGGGCAACACCACGATCGTCATGGGCATCGGTGGCATCGGCATCAACGCCGTGCAGGGCGCCTCGCACGCCGGCGCCTCCAACATCATCGCCGTCGACCCGGTGGCGCTGAAGCGGGAGAAGGCCCAGCAGCTCGGCGCGACGCACGCGGTCGAGTCCATGGAGGAGGCCACCGAGCTCGCCCAGCAGTTCACCAACGGGCAGGGCGCCGACCAGACGATCATCACCGTCGGCGTGGTGAAGCCGGAGCACGTCGGACAGGCGATGGCGTCGATCCGCAAGGCGGGCACCGTCGTCGTCACCGCGCTCGGGGACATCAACTCCACCGAGCAGCTGCCGGTCTCGCTGGCCGACGTCACCCTGTTCCAGAAGCGGATCCAGGGCGCGATGTTCGGCATGTCCAACCCGAACTGGGACATCCTGCGGCAGCTGGACCTCTACCGCTCCGGCGCGCTGAAGCTCGACGAGCTGGTCACCAAGACCTACTCGCTCGACCAGGTCGCGAACGCCTACGAGGACATGCACGCCGGCGCGAACATCCGGGGCGTCATCCGCTTCTGATCCCCGCGACGACACGGAACCCGGGGCCCGGGGCGCGACGCAGCGCCCCGGGGCCCGGCGCATACTGCGGCCGTGGACGATCTCCTGCTGCTCGACGGGCACAACGACCTGCCGTGGGCGCTGCGGACGCTGGACGGGCCCGGACCCGATCTCGCCGCCGGTGACCCGCGGCTGCACACCGACCTGCCCCGGCTGCGTGCCGGCCGGGTGGGTGCCCAGTTCTGGTCGGTCTACGTGCCCGGCGAGTTCGCCGCCGACGACGCCGTCACCGCCGTCCTGCAGCAGGTCGACCAGGTGTACCGGCTGGTCGCGCAGCACGGCGACGCACTCGCGTTCGCGGGGTCCGCCGACGAGGTGGAGCAGGTCGTCGCCGGCGGCAGGCTCGCGTCGCTCATGGGTGCCGAGGGCGGGCACTGCATCGCGAACTCGCTCGCGGTGCTGCGGATGCTCCGCACGCTCGGGGTCCGCTACCTGACGCTCACCCACAACCTGAACAACGACTGGGCCGACTCCGCGACCGACACCCCGGTGCACGGCGGGCTGACGGCGTTCGGCCGCGAGGTCGTCGCCGAGATGAACCGGATCGGCATGATCGTCGACCTGTCGCACGTCGCCGACACGACGATGCGCGACGCGCTGGCCGTCACCGACCGGCCGGTGCTGTTCACCCACTCCGGCGCCCGCGCGGTCACCGACCACCCGCGCAACGTGCCCGCCGACGTCCTGGAGTCGCTGCGCGGCAACGGCGGCGTCTGCATGGCGACGTTCGTCCCGCGGTTCGTGTCGGCCGCCGTCACCGCGTGGGACGAGCGCCTCCTCGACGCGATGACCGCCGCCGGACTCGACCACCGCGACCTCGACGCGCGGGCGCGGTTCGCCGCGGCCTGGGACGGGCCGCCGGCGCCGCGGGCGACCCTGGACGACGTCGTCGCGCACGTCGAGCACCTGCGCGAGGCCGCGGGGATCGACCACGTCGGCATCGGTGGCGACTTCGACGGCACCGCCGACCTGCCCGACGGCCTGGCTGACGTCGCCGCCTACCCGCGCCTGTTCGACGCGCTCGCCGACCGCGGCTGGTCCCGGGAGGACCTGGACAAGCTGGCGGGGCGCAACGCGTTGCGGGTGCTGCGGGCCGCCGACGACGCGGGAGTGTCCTCCTAGCGGATGGACACGACGCTCACCCCGAGGTCCGGCCCGGACCACGCGGAGTCGGCGGTGACCGCGGGTCCGCCGAGGCGTGCGGCCAGCGCCAGGCAGCATCGGTCGCCGAGCGACAAGCCGGCCGGGCGGGCGGCAGGCCACAGCTTCGCCGCCGCGAGGTAGGTCTCGACGACGTCGCTGCCGGGCTCGGCGCGCAGCCAGGCCAGCACGGCTGGCGCATCGAGGACCGCGCGGCGGGGCGGGGATCCGTGGCCGGATCCGGTGGGGTCGTGCCCGGTCACGAGGAGGCGTCCTCGGCCGCGGCCTCGGCGCGGCGCTCGGCGATCAGCTCGTCGGCGGCCGAGGTCTGCGATCCGCCCTGCCAGGACTCGTCGATCTCCCTCCGCATCCGCGCGACCAGCTGGGCTCGGGACTCCATCACCACCCGGCCGTCACGATTGACGACCACTTCCGACGAATCGGTGTCCCCGCCGTGACCTGACATATCGCAAGTCTGGTACACGACGGATCCACGATCTGTCAGATACCCGCTACATCTGACAGACAGTGAATGCAGGTTGCGCGGGTCAGTCGCCGTCACCCGGCTGCGTCTCGCGGGACACCGCGAGCGCCCCGGCGGCCGAGGCCGCCAGCCGCAGCGACCCGACCGCCGTCGGGTGGAAGGGATCGGGCCGGTCTAGGCCCTGCACGTCGGGACCCATCCCGTCGCTCGACGGCGCGCACAGCGGGGTCAGGTTCGGAGCCGCCGTGGTGAACCCGAAACGGGCCGCACCGTCGGCGAGGACGTCGTTGAGCCGCCGGTTCCGCTCGGCCAGCAGGTCGATCTTGGCCTGGTCGAGGCCGGGTGCCCCGGCCGGGCCGCGCATGTCCGGGCACGAGGCGTCGAACCGGCCCGGGAACGGGTCGTAGGACAGTGTGACGACGACCCGCGGCCGTCCGGGCAGCGAGTCGAGGTCGGTGAACAGGGCCCCGACGTCACGCGCGAACGTCGCCAGCCGGGACTCGAACTCGCCGTCGGAGAGACGGTCGTCGCAGGTGGGGAGGCCGTAGCAGTACAGCAGGAAGTCCGACCAGGCCAGGTCGTTCGGGCCGATCTCGACGACCACCCACTGCAGCCCCTGGACCTGCTTGAGCCGTCCGACCTGCGGCGGCACGGTGACGCCCGCGCGCGCCTGCGGTCCGCGCAGCCCGGCCGCCACGCTGGCCCCGGCACAGGCCAGGTTGAGGACGTCCTCGCCGCGCAGCAGCGACAGCTGGGCGGCGGTGGAGTCGATGCTGCGGGCGCACGCGTCGTCGTCGGGGTCGACGGTCCCGTCGGGCCGCTGCCGGACGTCGCCGCCGACCCGGGCGGCCCGCGAGTCCCCGATGACGGCGCCGGTCACCCCGGTGACCGGCGGCCCGGCGGGGGACGGGCTGACCTGTGTCGCCCCGACGAGGTCGGTGACCGAGGTGATCGAGCCGAGCCCGGTCGTCGTGCCGTGCAGGGCGGCGACCCCGGCACCGCCCCAGAGCAGCACCGACGCGGCGACCGCGATCGTCGTCATCCGGCCGATCGGGCCGGCGTGGTCGTCCCAGTGCACCGGCTGCCGGTCGGCGCCCCGGGCCTTCCGCAACGCGAGCACCAGCCGTGCCCAGGCCGTCAGCGCGCTGCCCAGCAGCGCGACCAGCACCATCCCGGCCGCGCCCCACAGGTACCAGGTGGTGAAGCCCTCGGTGAGAGTGCGGACGGCGTCCCCGGCGCCGTCGACCGTCTGCGGCCCGAGCACCGGTCCGTTGTCGGCCGGGCGCTTCAGCGGGCCGATCGACAGCCGCGGGCGGATCGGGCCGTAGACCTCGACGCGGGTCAGGTCGAACTCGGCGTTGCCGAGCTGGACGATCTGCGCGGGGCCGGACAGCGACAGCGGGGGGACGCGGGCCCCGACGCCGACGTCCTGCCCGAACACCTCGACGTGCTTCTCCGGCGTCACCATGATCACCAGGGGGACGCCGACGACCGCGATCAGTGCCAGCAGCAGGATCGTGGGGAGCGACCGGGCCTCGCGCAGCAGCGCGCGGACCCGGACCGGGAGCGAGCGGCGCTCGGGCATGGCCGCCATCGTGCACGCACGCGGCACCGCGCGTCACGGCCGAACCGCCCGGATCCGGTGTGCCTCAGCCCACCGCCCGGTCGCGCAGGTGCGGCCGCAGCCGGGCCTCGTCGACGGCGGCCGCACCGTCCCGCTCGATGTCGTCGGCCAGCGCGTCGGCGTGCGCGGTGACGCCGTCCAGGTCCAGCGCGGCCGGCGCGGGCATCCCCATCACCCGCCACAGCCGGATGCCCTCGGCGCCGCGCCGTAGCAGCGAGACCGCACCGCGGGCGTTGCCGCGCTGGGCGTGGGTCAGCCCGACGGCGAGCTGGGCCAGCGCCCGCCAGAGGTCGCGGGTCGCGTCGCCGGCGTCCTTCCAGGTGCCCTCCAGGATCTCGTGGGCCTGGAAGGGCAGTCCCTCGTCGAGCAGCCTCTGGGCCTCGGCGACGGCCTCGTCCGGCGGGAGCACCAGGTCCTCCGGGACCCGTTCGACGCCGGCCGTCCCGTGCGGGAGCGGGCGACCGGCGGCGTCGCGGGGGCGGGCGTTGCGGGCCCGGCCCTGGTCGTCGCGGTCACGGGAACGCGTCATGGGCCCGACGATGCCAGGTGATCGGCCGGCGCGCGCCACACGGACACGCGCTCAGCCCGACTCGAGCGGCCCGAGCTCGGCGCTGAAGCGGTCGAGGTAGGCGAACCAGTCGTCGATCGGGGCGGAGGGACGCACGACGAACTTGGTCATCCCGCTGTCGACGTGCCTGCGGATCAGCTCGGCGGTGCCCTCCCAGCCGACGCCGACGAGCTCCCGGGGATCGGTGTCGGGGCGCTGGAACGCCGCCCGCTCGAGGGCGGCGTCGACGTCGGTGCCGGGCTCGGCGAGCCAGATGTTGGTGCCGTAGTGGTCGTCGTCGATCCTGCGGCCGGCGTCGCGGGCGGCGTTCTCCACGACGGACCGGCCGCGGGCCGTCTCGGCCGGGGTGAGGAAGCTGGCGAGCCAGCCGTCGGCGAACCGGCCGGCGCGGCGCAGGCCGGCGTCGGCACGGCCGCCGAGCCACAGGTCGAGCGGCTGCGGCGGGCGGGGGAGGACCGTCGCGTCGTCCAGGGTGAAGAAGTCGCCGTGATGGGTCACCGACTCCTCGGTGAGCAACCGGCGGAGCACGACGAGCGACTCCTCGAAGACCGCGGGCAGCCGGCCCGGGACGGGATGCAGCTGGCGGTCCTCCGGGGACGCCGCGCGGATCCCGAACACCGGCAGGATCCGCTTCGGTGCGAGCGTCGCGAGCGACGCCAGCTCGGCGGCGAGGAGCATCGGGTTGCGCCCCGGCAGCACCGTGACGCCGGTGCCGACCTTGAGCCGTCGCGTCCGCGCCGCGGCCCAGGTGCTCCCCACCAGCGGGTCGATCACCGACTTCGAGGCCAGGTCGGCCAGCCACAACGAGTCCACGGCGGACTTGTCGAGGGCGTCGACGAGCTCGTCGAACTCCGGGCCCAGCTCGGGGAGGCTGCGGGCCCCCACCAGGCCGACGCCGATCCGGACCTTGCCGTGCGGGGAGGTGACCACTCACAGCACGTTACGCGGCGGTCACTGCCCGGTCACGAGCTCCAGCGCGGATCACGTCCGCTGAACCCGAGTGCCCGCTCGAACGCCGGCGCGTCCGCCGGGACCGCGACGACCGGCCCGAACAGCCCCGCGCGCGACTCCTCCCCGCCCGGTGCGGACATCGACTCGGTGAAACCGAGGACGACGGCCACGGCGTCACCGTCCGGCGTGAAGTCCTGCCCGGTGGCGACGGCGAGGTCCCAGCCGTGCAGCACCAGCTCGTCGAGCGCGACGGTCCCGGCGATCTCGCCGGGCAGCTCCAGACCGCCGGCGGCGGTCGTGCCGGTCCAGGCGTCCGGGTCGCGCCAGGCGGCGGCGAGTGCGTCGAGCCGGGCCGGGATCGCCGTCCGCCAGTCGGTGGCGAGGTGCGCCGCGTCCGCGCTCGGGGCGGTGCCGGCTGCCTCGGGCGACTTCTCGGCGGCGACGCGGAACGCCCACGCCAGGCCGTGCAGGTGGTCGAGGAGCGCGGCGACGACCATGTCGTCGCACGGGGTGGGTCGTTGCAGCTGGTCGTCCCCGATCCCGGCGACGACGGCGGCCACGGCGCGGGCGGTGGGGGTGAGATCGGTCGGCACGGGGTCCTCCCGGGTCGGTGGGACGGGCGGGCTGAGAGGTCCGACCGCGCCCGCCGCCGGAACTCATCTGTGCGGCCCCGGCCGTGTCTTTCGACACCCGGTAGAAGTTCGGTGGGCGGATGCGGCAGAGTGGACGGTGGCACCGTCCCCCGCACCCGCTCCGAGGAGCCGCCCGTCATGAACGACCCCGCCATCGTCGCCCGCGCGTTCCGGGTGGTCGCGATCGCCGAGGCCCTGTCCTGGACCGGGCTGCTGATCGGGATGTTCGTGAAGTGGGTGCTGGGCACGAGCGAGATCGGGGTGCAGGCCTTCGGGCCGATCCACGGCGCGCTGTTCGTCGCCTACGTGGTCGTCACGCTCTGGACGGCGCGGCTGTTCCGGTGGGACCTGCGGACGACGATCGTCGGGCTGCTCGCCAGCATCCCGCCCCTGACGACGATCTGGTTCGAGCGGCACGCCGCGCGGACCGGACGTCTCGGTGCGGTCACCGGACGCGCGATCGCCGGTTGACACGCACTCCGAGCTGCAGCGACGCCCGCCGCTTGACGACTGAGGTAAGCCTAGGCTAATTTCTACCTCGTCGCTTCGTGGTGGGAGCGGCGCGTCAGTTCGGGAATCACGGCCCGGCCGCCTCGACCACAGCGGCCGGGCCGTCCCTCTTTCCGGGGCCGGGCATCGGTGCAGCGATCCGGTTCCGCTCCGTCTTGACAAGACAGGTAAGGCTTAGCTAATTTTTGCGGTGTCGCTTCGTGGTGGGAGCGGCGCGTCAGTTCGGGAACGAAGGCCCGGCCGCCCTGATCACAGCGGCCGGGCCTTCCCGCGTTCCCGGGGTCACTCGACGGGATCCGCCCGCTCGCGCTCGCTGTCGCCGTCGCCGGAGTGCAGTCGGCGGCGCAGCAGCAGGGCTGCTCCCATCATCACTGCGAACATCGCACCCCAGGTCAGCGTGCCGACCAGATCGTTGCCGACGAACCAGTAGACGAGCATTCCGAGCGGGACCGTGACCGGCAGGAGCAGCAGCGTCCGGGTCGCGTCCGCCCGCTTGGCCTCCGGCGAGTCGGCCTCGCCGTGCCTGCCCCGCGCGACCATCATCGCGACTCCGCCGCTCACCAGTGCGCCGACGGCCACGGCCAGCACCGCTCCCACCGGTCGCGGCGCCGCGAACGAGGCGCCCTCGCCCGCGGCGCCCCATCCGATGATCAGTATCAGGCCGCCGTAGCCGGTCCAGAGCATCGTGCGTAGCACGATCCGCTCCTTGCGCAGCGCGATCAGCTCGGCCCGCTCGTCGCGTTCCCGGCGCAGCTCGGCGTTGGCGTCCCGCAGGACCGTCCACGGTGCTCGCATCCGGTGCCTCCTCACTCGTCGTCCCGGCGGGCACGGAGATCGGCGACCTCTCCGTCGGCGAGCGCGAACAGCTCCCCGACGGGCGTCTCCAGCACGACCGCCATCCGCAGCGCGACCGCGGTGGACGGGTTGTACCCGCCCGCCTCGATCTCGACGACGGTCTGCCGGCTCACCCCGACCAGCTCGCCCAGTCGCTTCTGGGTCAGGCCCGCCCGTCGCCGTGCGGCGGCGACGTCCGAGTGCACATCGGCGGTCACGCGACCCATGGGTCAACTCTACCCGACACATGTCAGGTCTACCCGACCTCGTGCTGCGATCGAGTGATGCGCGGCACGTCGCTTGACGGTCGACCAAGGTAAGGCTTACCTTAATCGCGTCGCTTCGTGGTGGGAGCGGCGCGTCAGTTCGGGAACGAGGGCCCGGCCGGTCCGATCGGAACGGCCGGGCCCTTCCCGTCGTGGCCCGCGCTCACGCCTCCGGGCGGGTCATGGCCCGGTAGACCGGTCGCAGCACGTCGGTCAGCCGCTCCCGGCCGGCCCGCAACGACGGCTCGGGCACCTGGTCGAGCACGGCGTCCGGGTCGGTCTCCGGCGGACTCGGGGGAGCGGCGCCCCCGGCCGGGGCCGTCCAGAAGCCGTCGAGCAGGTCCGCGAGTGCCGCGGGCCCGGACGGCGCGGCCGCCCCCGCGGCCCGGTCACGCTCCTCGCGCAGCCGTTCCAGCAGCGCGGTGCGGTCGCGGCCGCGCAGCGTGAGCAGGGTGAAGGGATCGGTGTCGCACCGCTCGGCCAGTACGTAGAACACGGCGGCCAGGTGCTTGCAGGGCACCGTCGCGTCGGGGCAGGAGCAGTCCTGGGACAGGTCGGTGCCCGCCGCCGGGAACAGCGACAGGCCGAGCCCGTCGAGCAGCTCCTCGATCTCGGGCGGCACCGTCCCGGCGAGCAGTGCCGCCGCGTACCAGGCGTCGCCGGCGAGGGCCTCCTCCACCCGGCGCCACTCCGGCTTGTCCCAGACCCGCAGCCCGATCCGGACCCGGTACGGCTGCGGCCGGGTGCCCTGTACCAGCGCGACGACCGCGCCGGCGTCGACGTCGACCGACACGATCTGCCCGGACCGGGCGTAGGTCTTCCCGCGGCTCAACCGCCCGCCGACGCCGAGCTGCTCCAGCACCGCGATGAACCGGGCCGACCACCAGGTGCGGGCCACCGGGCCCTTTGCACCGTGGATCCGGATGCCGCCCTCGACCCGGATGGGGCGGCCGCCGGTGTACTCGTCGGACGCCCAGAACGGCCGGTCACTCATCGTTCTCCCCCGCGTCGTCGGCGACGGCGTCCGAGCCGAGCGCGAACACCTCACGCAGCTCGGTGACCGACAGCGACGTCAGCCAGTCCTCCCCGTCGGTCACGACGAGGTCCGACAGCGACCGCTTCGATGCCACCAGGGTGTCGATCCGCTCCTCCACGGTGCCCGGGCAGACGAACTTCCGGACCTGCACCGAGCGCTTCTGCCCGATCCGGAACGCGCGGTCGGTCGCCTGGTCCTCCACGGCGGGGTTCCACCAGCGGTCGAGGTGGATCACGTGGTTGGCCGCGGTCAGCGTGAGCCCGGTGCCGCCCGCCTTGAGCGACAGCAGGAACACCGACGGGCCGCCGTCGCCCTGGAACCGGGCCACCATCTCGTCGCGACGCTTCTTCGGGGTGCCGCCGTGCAGGTAGAGCACCTCGGTGTCGAACCGCGCCGACAGGTGCGGCCGCAGCATGGCGGCGAACTCGGTGTACTGGGTGAACAGCAGCACCTTGTCCCCGGCGGCCAGCACCGACTCGAGGATCTCCTCCAGCCGGGCGACCTTGCCGGAGCGGTGCGCGCCCCCGGCCCGGTGGATCGGGGAGCCGTCGTGCAGCAGCTGGGCGGGGTGGTTGCAGACCTGCTTGAGCTTGCTCATCGCGGCCAGGACGTTGCCGCGGCGCTCGATGCCGTCGCTGCCCTCGATCTTCTCCATCATGTCGTCGACGACGGTCCGGTACAGCGACGCCTGCTCACGGGTGAGCCGGTGGTCCTGCACGATCTCGATCTTCTCCGGCAGGTCGTCGATCACCAGTGGGTCGGTCTTGACCCGGCGGAGCAGGTACGGCCGGGTGATCCGGCGCAGCGTGCGGGCGGCCCCGGCGTCGCCGTGGCGCTCGACCGGGACGGCGAACCGCTGCCGGAACACCTCGGGGGAGCCGAGGATCCCGGGATTGAGGAAGTCCATCACCGACCAGAGCTCGGCCAGCCGGTTCTCCATCGGCGTGCCGGTGAGCGCGATCCGGTGCGCGGCGTCGAGCGACCGCGCGGTCCGCGAGGCCGCAGCGTGCGAGTTCTTGATCATCTGGGCCTCGTCGAGCACGAGCCGGTGGAACCGCCAGGACCGCAGGTCCTCGGCGTCGCGGGTCGCGGTCGCGTAGGTGGTGACGACCAGGTCCACCCCGTCGAGTACCTCGTGGAGGGCGTCGCCGCGCGGGCGGGACGGACCGTGGTGGGCGTGCACCCGCAGGTCCGGCGCGAACCGCCCGGCCTCCCGCTGCCACGTCCCGACCATCGACATCGGACAGACGATCAACGTCGGCGCCGTCGCCCCCGCCGCGCGGTCGTGCGCCTCCAGCGCGAGGAGCTGCACCGTCTTCCCGAGTCCCATGTCGTCGGCGAGGCAGGCGCCCAGGCCCAGCGTGGACAGGAACGCCAGCCACGCCACGCCCCGCTCCTGGTAGGGCCGCAGGGTCGCGGTGAACCCGGGTGGTGCGCCCAGCGGCTCCAGCTCGCGGTCCGCGGTGCCGTCGAGCAGGGCGCCCAGCCGCCCCCGGGCGGTGACGTCGGTGACGGGCAGCGGCGCGTCGACGTCGCCCCGGGCCGCGGCCAGCACGTCCGGCACGGTCGGGGTGCGGTCCCGCGAGCGGCGCAGGAAGTCCAGCCCGCGGGCCAGCGCGTCGGCGTCGACGGCGACCCAGCGCCCCCGCAGCCGCACCAGCGGCGCCTTCGCCGCGACGAGCGCGGCGATCTCGTCCTCGCCCAGCTCGTCGTCGCCGACGGCGAGCGACCAGCGGAAGTGCGCGAGCTCGTCGCGGCCGAGCCCGCCGCGGGTCACCGCACCCGGGGCCGGCGCCGAGGACGCCGACAGCTTCAGCCCGAGCGCGCGCTGCCCGTCCCACCCACGCGGCAGCGCCACCCCGAACCCGGCCGCGAGCAGGGCCGCCGCGTCGCGGGTCAGGAAGCGGTGCGCCCCGGCGACGTCGAGCGGCAGGGCGGTGGGGCGGGCGTCGCGGAGCGCCCGGACGAGGTCGGGCAGCACCTGTGCGGCACGGCCCAGCTCGGCGAGCAGCACGTCCTGTGCGCCGTCGACCAGCTGGTCCGCCCCGCCGGACCAGACCTCACCGGCCTCCAGCTGCAGGCTCGGATCCTCCGTGGACTGCAGGGCGAACCGCAGCTCCCACCGGGTCCCGTCGCCGGTCTGGTCCAGCGGGTCCGGTCCGGGATCGGCCGGGTCGTGCATCGACGAGACCTCGGTCAGCCGGAACAGCGCCGTGCCCGCGCCGGGTTGCTCGCGGCCGACGTCGTCCCACGCGGTGAGGGCCTCGCGCAGGGCCGACAGACCGTCGCCGGTCACCGGGATCTCCGGCGACGGCCCCGTCAGGGCGTGCAGGAGCCCCGCGGCCGCGTCGGGCCGGGCCGGGAGCGGCACCGGCATCCCCGCCGCGCGGCCCAGCCGCTCGCGGACCGCGGCGTCGGTGAACCGGGCGAGCGCGGCGTCGACCACCTCGTCCGGGTCCCGGCCTGCGACGTCGCCGGGGCGCCGCTGCTCGGCACGGGCCACCGGCGGCAGCCTGCGGACCAGCCCGGTGCGGGCGACGGCGTCGAGCCCCTGCACGACCGGCCGCCACCGGGCGGCGGGCCGCCCGGCCTCGCTGACCACGACGGGCAGCACGCGGCCGCGGGAGGCCAGCTCGTCGGCGAACCGGACCAGCTCGGCGAGGTGCGTGAAGCCCTCGCCGTACCGCACGTCGGGATACGGGTCGGTCAGCTCCGAGGGGTCGACCAGCACCGCGGGCACCGTCCACGGGGCGAGTGCCGGTGCGCTGCGGGCCGCCGCCCGCGGCCGCTCGCGCACCAGCCCTGGCGAGTCCTGCGGGCCCGAGCCGTGCGACGGCAGCAGCAGCGTCACCGACGCGGGCTTGCCCGGGTGGACGGCCGCCAGCTCGTCCGCGGGCACCGCGAACGGGTGCGGACGCGCCGTCCGCAGCGAGCGGCGGTCGGACCGGGCCGGGCGCTCCCCGTCCTCGGCCCAGAGCAGGACGCCCCGGCCGGGGGAGTGGAGAGCGTGGACGACCAGCACGCCCCCACGCTAGAGGGCACCCCCGACAGGATGCGGGGGCGCTCAGCCCTCGGCGAGGAGCTCGTCGAGCTGTTCGAAGCCCTCGTTGACGCCGACCTCCATCCCGGAGGCCAGCATCGCGTCCCGCGCCTCGATCGAGTCGACGACCGAGACGCCGACGATGCGGGTCCGGCCACCGGGCAGCGCGGTGAAGGTCATCGTCTCCAGGGAGACGCCCTCCGGGAAGCCCTCCCAGGTGAAGGTCTGCACGATCCGCTCGGCCGGCCGGACCTCGTGGAACGAGCCGTAGAAGCGGTACTCGCCGTCGTCGTCGGCGTGGGTGTAGCGGTAGCCGCCACCGGTCTCGGCGTCCCACCGGTCGATGGTCATCCGCAGCCGGCGCGGCCCGAGCCAGCGCCGGACCTTCTCCGGGTCGACGTGCGCGTCGAACACGCGCTCCGGCGGCGCGTCGAACTCCCGGGTGATCCGGACGATCGGCAGGTCCGGGACGGCCTCGATGGTGGTCTCGCGGGTGGTGGTGCTCATGACGCTGCTCCCTCGTTCGTGCCGGTGACATCGGTGCTGCCGGTGCTCTCCTCGGCGAGCAGGTCGTCGAGGCGCCGGTAGCGCTCCTCGACCTGTCGCCGGTACCGCTCGATCCAGGCCGTCATCAGGTCGAACACCTCCGCCTCGAGGTGCACCGGACGCCGCTGGGCCTCCCGGCTGCGCCGGACCAGCCCCGCGTCGGCCAGCACCTTGATGTGCTTGGACACGGCCTGGAGGGACACGTCGTAGGGCTCGGCGAGCTCGTTGACGGTCGCGTCGTCGGCGGCCAGCCGGGCCACCATGTCGCGCCGGATCGGGTCCGCCAGCGCGGCGAACACCTTCGAGAGCCGGTCCTCCACGTTCCCCTCCTCGTTCAACCTCTCGGTTGAACAAAAAGGTAGCGGAGGGACGGCTCGTAATCAACCCCGAAGTTGAACTAGCGGAACGATCCGGGCAGCGAGCCGTGCGGGGTCCAGTCCGCCGGGACGACGCCGAGGCGTCCCCGCTGGTAGTCCTCGAACGCGGTGTGCACCTCGTCCCTCGTGTTCATGACGAACGGGCCGGCCCAGGCGATCGGCTCGCGGATGGGGAGGCCGCCGAGCACGACGACGTCCAGTGCCGGGTGGCGCGACTCCTGGGAGACGTTGCCGCCCACCGTGATCGCGTCGCCCGGACCGAACAGCGCGAGCTGGCCGGTGCGGATCGGGCGTCCGTCGGCACCGACCGTGCCGGCCCCGTTCAGGACGTAGACGAGCGCGTTGTACGACCGCGGCCACGGCAGCCGCAGCTCCGCGCCGGGGGAGACCGTCGCGTGCACCATCGCCATCGGGGTGTGCGTCGCCCCCGGCCCGGAGACGCCCGCGACGTCACCGGCGATCACGCGCAGCAGCGTGCCGCCGTCCGGCGTCGTGGCCAGCGCGGACTCGCCGCCGCGCAGGTCCTGGTACTTCGGCGGGAGCCACTTGTCGGCCTTCGGCAGGTTCACCCACAGCTGCAGGCCGTGGAAGAGGCCCCCGCTGCGGACCAGGGCCTCCGGCGGGCGCTCGATGTGCAGCAGGCCGGATCCGGCGGTCATCCACTGGGTGTCGCCGTCGGTGATGGTGCCGCCGCCCCCGTGCGAGTCACCGTGCTCGAAGGTGCCGTCGATGATGTAGGTGACGGTCTCGAAGCCCCGGTGCGGGTGCCACGACGTGCCCTTCGGCTCCCCGGGCGCGTACTCGACCTCGCCCATCTGGTCCATGTGCAGGAACTGGTCGAGGTCGCGCAGGTCGACGCCCTGGAACGCGCGGCGGACCGGGAAGCCCTCGCCCTCGTACCCGGCCGGTGCGGTGGTGACCGAGCGGACGCCGCGGTCCAGTTCGGTCGGACCGGGGACGGGCACGCGCGGCAGGGTGGCGGTGTCGGAGACGGTGACGGCGGGCATCGGGTCCTCCTCGGATCCAGAGTTGTTGCACGCTCAACCACTACGGTAGCGGCTATGTTCCCGGGTGCCACCCCCGAGTCGACGAGGACGGAGCAGGGACATGGCGGAGACGCCGGGAGAACCGCAGCCGGTACTGACCGGGATGTCGTTCCTGGAGGGGCCGCGCTGGCGCGACGGCCGGATCTGGGTCAGCGACTTCTACACCCACCGGGTGCTCTCCGCCCGGGCCGACGGGTCGGACGTGCGCACCGAGGCGGAGGTGCCGCAACAGCCGTCCGGCCTGGGGTGGCTGCCCGACGGTCGGCTGCTGATCGTGTCCATGCGGGACCGGCGGATCCTGCGCCGCGAGAGCGACGGCGCGCTCGCCGTCCACGCCGACCTGTCCGGTCGTTCCGCGCACGTGCTCAACGACATGATCGTCGACGCCGGCGGGCGGGCCTGGGTCGGCAGTTTCGGCTTCGATCTCATGAACGGCGCGCCGCGGGCCGCCGCGCCGCTGCTGCGGGTGGACCCGGACGGCACGGTGACGACGGCGACCGAGCCGCTGCACTTCGCGAACGGGCCGGCGCTGACCGGCGGCGAGCTCGTCGTCGCCGAGACCTTCGGGAACCGGCTGTCCGCCTTCCCCGTCGGGCCGGACGGGACGCTGGGGGAGCGCCGGGACTGGGCCCGGTTCGGCGAGGTGCCGGTCGAGGAGGACCCGCTCGCGGCGATCGCCCGGCTGACCGTCGCACCGGACGGGATCTCCGCGCCCGACGCCGAGGGCGCGATCTGGGTGGCCGACGCCGCCGGGAACCGCGCGATCCGGGTCCGGCCGGGCGGGGAGATCGCGGACGAGGTCTCCACCGGCGAGGTCGGCACCTACGCCTGCCAGCTCGGCGGTGACGACGGGCGCACCCTGTTCCTCTGCACCGCGCCCGGCTTCGCCGAGCACGAGCGCCGCGACACCCGGGTGGCCGAGCTGCTGGCCGTCCGGGTGCCGGTTCCGGCAGCCTGAGGAGCCGATGCCCTCCCTCGACGACACCGCGGCCCGCTCGCTGCTCGGCTCAGCGCGGGTCGCGCGGCTGGCCACGATCCGCGCCACCGACGGCAGCCCGCGCCTGGTGCCGATCACGTTCGCCCTGGTCGACGGCCTCGTCGTGTCGGCCGTCGACCGGGTCAAGCCGAAGCGGCACACGAGGCTGGCCCGGCTGCGCGACATCGATGGCGACCCGCGGGTGGGCCTGCTCGCCGACCACTACGACGACGACTGGTCGCAGCTGTGGTGGGTCCGCCTCGACGCGACGGCGTCGGTGCACGAGACCGGCGACCTGCGCGCCCGGGCGGTCGACGCGCTGGTGGCGAAGTACGAGCCGTACCGGGCCGAGCCGCCGGACGGCCCGGTCGTGGTCCTCGCGCCGGACCGGTGGACGGGGTGGTCGGCGCGGTGATCGCCGAGCCGCTCGGATGCCGGGCATCCGGTCCGCCGGACCGCGCCGGTCGCGCCGGGCCGATTGGTCGCCAGGTCGCCCGGGTCGCCGGGCCGTTTGGCCGCCGGGCCGCTTGGTCGCCGGGCCACCGGGGTCTCTGTTGCCGAATCGCTGCCTCAGGCAGCGATCTCGCGAGAAGGTCCACCCGGGGCCGCGCCGCCTCAGCGCAGGCCGGCGAGGAACCCGGTGATCGCCCCGGCGGTCTCGTCGGGCAGCTCCAGGTGCGGTGCGTGCCCGCAGTGCAGCTCCGTCACCGTGACCGGGCCCGCCGCCCGCTCGGCGACCGACCGGACGTGCACGATGCTGCCGTACGGGTCGTCGTCGCCCTGGATGCCCAGCACCGGGGCCGTGATCCCCGGCAGGCGGTCGCGGACGTCCCACCCGCGGAAGTCCGGGGCGAGCCACATGTCGTTCCAGCCGCGGAAGGCGGCGTCGGGGTCGTCGTGGTGGCGGGCCATCCGGGTGCGGAGGTCGCCCTCGTCGAACGCGGAGCGGGCCGACCGGATCGCAGCCAGTGCGAAGTCCTCGACCAGGACGTGCGGCGCCAGCACGACGACCCCGGTCACCGGCATCGACGCCGCGGCCAGCAGCGCGATCGTCCCGCCGTCCGAGTGCCCGACGAGCACCGGCCGGTCCAGGCCGAGTGCGGAACACAGCGCGGGGACGACGGTCGCCGCCTCGGTCGCCATGAACGACGTCGTGGGCGCGGTGTCCGGCCGGTCCGACCGCCCGTGCCCGAGCCGGGAGTAGGCGACCGTCCGCCGTCCGGTCTCCGCGGCGATCCGGTGGTGGAACCCGCGCCAGAGCCCGACCGAGCCGAGTCCCTCGTGCAGGAACAGCAGGGGGGCGCGGTCGGCGGCGCCCGGGACGTCGTCGTACTCGTAGCGCGGGCCGTCCGGTTCCAGCCGGATCGTCACGGGAGCGGGCACAGCAGCGGGCACGGAGGAAGATCGTAGTCCGTCCGGTTGCACCGTCACCGCCCGTGATGGAAGCTTCGTCCGTGATCGTGGACCCCCGGCTGGTGACGCGCCTGCACGTCGACCTGTGCCGGATGTGCTCGTCCGCCTGTCGCTGAGACCGGGTCGGCAGACCCCTCCGCGCTCACCGCGACCGTCGTCGTGATCCGGCGCGCCGGCTCGGCGGCGCCGATCGCGCACCCACCCCGAGAGGACGTGCCCGCGTGGCCGATCCGCCACATCGCGTCGTACCCGCCGCCGGGCGACGACCGCACCGGACCGCCCGGCTGGTCACCGCCCTGGTGGCCGTGCTGGTCACCGCGACGGGCTGTGCCGCGTCCGGTTCGGAAGGCCCGACCGTGCGGCTCATGCAGTTCCCGTGGAGCGCGGCGAAGGTGACCAACGCGATCCTCGCCGAGGTCGTCGCGGGGCACCCGGAGCTCGGGGTCGGCGAGCTGAAGACCATCCAGGTCGGACCGGCCACCGCCTGGGCGGGGGCGCAGCGCGGCGACGTCGACGCCCTCACCGAGGTCGCGATGCCCAACCAGTCCGAACTCGCGGCGAAGGCCGAGGACCGGGTCGGCCTGGTCCACCCGACCTACGACGGCGCCGAGCAGGGCTGGTACGTCCCCAGCTACGCGCTCGAACCGGGCGGTCCGCTCGCCGGTCTGACGAGCGTCTCCCAGCTGAACGACTACGCGGACGCCCTCGGCAACCGGCTCGTCGACTCGGACCCGAGCTTCCTCACCACCGAGTACAACACCAAGCGGCTCGCCGGGTACGGGCTGAACCTGGAGCAGGTCACCTCCAGCGAGGCCGCGCAGATCGCCGAGCTGCGCCGGGCCTACGAGCGGCGGCAGCCGATCCTGGTCTACCTCTACCGGCCGCACTACGTCTTCGAGGAGATGGAGCTGACCCGGCTGAGCGAACCGAACCCGCCGCGCGACGACTGCTACACCACCGGCGACGGCGCCTGTGCCATGCCGGACTACTCCGCGTGGACCGCCGCGGCCGGTGACCTGGGCGCGACGGCACCGCGGTTCGACGCCCTGCTGCGCCGGTTCGAGCTCCCGCTCGACGACGTCGAGAAGATGCTCAAGCGGGTGGACGTGGACAACGCCGACGTCGAGACGGTCGCGCGCGACTACGTCGCCGCGAACCCCGACCGGGTACGGGAATGGGTGGGAACGCCGTGAGCGACACGATGATCGAGGTCAAGAACCTCACCAAGGTGTTCGGCGACGCCGTCGACGACGCGGTCGCGCTGGCCCGCGAGGGTGTGGGGCGCAGCGAGATCCAGAAGCGCACCGGCGCCACGCTGGCCGTGCACGACGTGTCGTTCGACATCGCCCAGGGCGAGCTGTTCGTGATCATGGGCCTGTCCGGGTCGGGCAAGTCGACGCTCGTGCGGCTGCTGAACCGGCTGATCGAGCCCACCTCCGGCAGCATCGGCGTCGACGGCCGCGATCTCGGGTCGCTCGGCGACGCCGAGCTGCGGACGCTGCGCAACGAGCGGATCGCGATGGTGTTCCAGCACTTCGCGCTGCTGCCGCACCGCACGATCCGGCAGAACGCCGAGTACGGCCTGCAGATCCGCGGCGTCGATGCCGGCGAGCGCCGCCGCAAGGCGGAGTGGGCGCTGGAGCAGGTCGGGCTGGCCGAGCGGGCCGACGCCTACCCCAGCCAGCTCTCGGGCGGCATGCAGCAGCGGGTCGGGCTGGCCCGCGCGCTGGCCAGCGACACCGACGTCCTGCTGATGGACGAGCCGTACTCGGCGCTGGACCCGCTGATCCGCCGGGACATGCAGCAGCTGCTGGTCCGCCTGCAGAAGGACCTGCGCAAGACGATCGTGTTCATCACGCACGACCTCAACGAGGCGATGCTGCTGGGCGACCGGATCCTGCTGCTCAAGGACGGCCGGCTGGTCCAGGTCGGCACCGGGCCGGAGATCCTCGAGTCCCCGGCCGACGACTACGTCGCCGAGTTCGTCTCCGACGTCGACCGCAGCCGGGTGCTGACCGCCGCCGACGTGATCCGGGAGCCCCGGATCACCGTGCGGCTCGACGAGCGCCCGTCCGAGGTGCTCGTCCGGCTGGGCCGGGCCGAGGCCACCGGCGCCTACGTCGTCGACGACGAGCACCGCATCCTCGGCGTCGTCCGCGACGACTGGCTGGGCAACGCCGCAGGCAGGCAGGCAGGCCGCATCGACGAGTCCGCGCTGGTCGACGAGTACCGCACCACCGAGCCCGACCGTCCGCTGATCGACCTGCTGCACCAGGTCGGCCGGAACCCGGTGCCGCTCGCGGTGGTCGACGAGGGCCGGCTCACCGGCGTCGTCCCCCGCGGCGCGGTGCTCGCGGCACTCTCCTCGCACCCCGACTCCACCCACGACGACGCGAACGGGACCGTCTGATGCCCAGGATCGAGCTCGGTAGCTACGTCGAGGCGTTCATCCTCTGGCTGCTGCAGAACGCGGCCGGCCTGCTGGACGGCATCGGCGCCGTGATCACCGCGGTGGTCGAGGCGGTGACGGCGCTGTTCACGACGCCGCCGTGGTGGGTGTGGCTGGTGCTCCTGGTCGCGCTCGCGCTGCTCGTGCGGGGCTGGGGCTTCGCGGTGTTCACGCTGCTCGGCTTCGCACTGGTCTCGTCGTTCGACCTCTGGACCGAGACGATGGAGACGTTCGGCCTGGTGCTGGTCGCGGCGCTGATCGCGGTCGCGATCGGCGTCCCGCTGGGCATCTGGGCCGCGCGCAGCCGGGCGGCCAGCCGGGTACTGCGCCCGGTGCTCGACACCATGCAGACGATCCCGGCCTTCGTCTACCTGATCCCGGTGGTGCTGCTGTTCGGCATCGGGGTGGTCCCCGGCATCGTCGCGACGATCGTGTTCTCGATCGCTCCGGCGGTGCGGCTGACCGAGCTCGGCATCCGCGGTGTCGACTCCGAGGTGGTGGAGGCCGCCCACGCGTTCGGCGCGCACCCCCGTCAGATCCTGCGCGAGGTGCAGCTGCCGATGGCACTGCCCTCGATCATGGCCGGTGTCAACCAGGTGATCATGCTGGCGCTGTCGATGGTCGTCGTCGCCGGTCTGGCCGGTGCGGACGGGCTCGGGACCGTCGTGGTGTCGGCGGTGACCCAGCTCGACATCGCGTCGGGCATCGAGGGCGGGCTCGCCGTCGTCATCGTGGCGATCTTCCTCGACCGGTTCACCTCGGCGCTGGCCGAGCGGCCGGGGTCGAGCCTGCTGACGAAGCTCCGCGCCCGCCGGGCGGCGGCGCCCGCGTCGGCGCCGCAGCCGTCGGCCGGTGTCGCGGCGGGGGCCGGCGCGGGGGCCTGACCGGGTCTCAGACGCCGTCGAGCTCGGCGAGCCGCCGTTTCGGGGCGACGCAGCGGTAGGCGTCGGTGACGATGCCGGTGATCTCGTCGAGCTCGGCGGCGTCGTCACCGGTGCCGTCGAGTACGACGCCCAGCCAGCCCCGGTGCCCGACGTAGGCGGGCCGGAAGAACCGGGCCGGGTCGGTGTCGACCAGGTCCTCCTGCACGCCGGGCGGTGCCGCACACCAGAACGCGACGTGCGGGTGTCCGTGGTGGTGGTCGGCGTAGGTCACGAACATCCGCTGCACGAACCACGACGGCGACCCGTAGCTGACCTTCTCCGTCACCCCGGGCAGCGCCCGGCAGATCTCCCGCAGCCAGGGCAGCGGGTCGGCCGGGTCGGGGTGACGCGGGAGGCCGGTCACGTGCCCATCCGGTAGGTCCCCAGCGACCACACGTTGCCCTCCGCGTCGGTGACGGCGAACTCCCGGGAACCGTAGTCCTGGTCGGTGAGGCCCATGACGACCGTGGCGCCGGCCGCGACCGCCCTGTCGTGCAGTGCGTCGGGATCGTCGCAGGTCAGGTAGGTGACGGCGCGTCCGGTGTCGAACGGGTCGTCCACCCGGCGGGTGCCGAGTGCGAGCACGCCGGTGTCGCCGTGGTCGTCCCAGGCGAGCTCGGCGTGGGCGATCCGGCCGGCGTCGTCGGTGTGGCACCGCAGCTCGCGGAAGCCGAGCGCGCCGGTGAGGAAGTCGATGGCGGCCCGCGGGTCGTCGTAGCGCAGCGTGGTGTGGATGCTCATGGCGCACGATCCTGCACCGGTCCGGCCGCGGTGTCGTGGACGAACGGGAACTCCCACTCCCTGCGGTACGCCGACGGCGTCGTCCCGGCCAGCGCCCGGAACTCCCGGCTCAGGTGGGGCTGGTCGGCGTAGCCGCAGGCCGCGGCGACCTCGGCCAGCGGCGTCGTGGACCCGCCGACGAGCCGGGCGGCGCCCGCGAACCGCAGCACCCGCCCCGCGGTGCGCGGGGTCAGCCCGATCTGGGTGCCGAACCGGTCCTGCAGGTGCCGGCGGCTCCAGCCGGTCTCCGCGGCGAGCGCGCGGACGGTGACCGCGCCGCGGGTGCGGTGCAGCCGGCCCCAGGCGTGCGCGACCTCGGGAGCCGGACGGCGGGCCCGCCCGTCGAGCAGCCGTCCCGCCAGCACCCCGGTCACCAGGGCGAACCGCGCCGACCAGGTGGGCAGCTCGGCGAGCCTGCCGGGGAGCGCGGCCAGCACCGGGTCGTCGAGCTCGTCGAGCGCGGGGACCGCGCCACCCGCGACCGGACGACCGCCGAGCACGGTGAACATCCCCAGCGGTGTGAGGTCCACCTGGACCCCGGCCTGGGGGCCGGTGAACTCGGTGAGCACCCAGGTGTCGCTGAGCCCTCCCACGAACGCCGCCGCACTCCCCGCACCGACCGCCGGGCCGGACAGGGCCAGCGGATGGAAGCCGAGGATCAGCGCGACCGCGTCGGCCGGGGCCTGCCTGCGGCGCAGCGGGCGGGACGCGTGCTCGCGGTAGCCGAGGTAGCGGGTGACGTACGGGCGCAGCGCGGCGGGCGGCCGCGCCGGCACGAACACGGCCGGTTCCCGACCGGCATCGTCCACGACGGCATCGTGCCAGGCCGGGCCCGGTCAGGTCAGGGCCAGACCGGCGGCGAGCCCCAGCATCACGGTGGCCACGACGCCGTCGAGCACCCGCCAGGCCACCGGTCGCGCGAACAGCCCGGCCAGCCGGGCGGCCCCGAACCCGAGCCCGGCGAACCAGGTCAGGCTGGCCGCCATCACCCCGGCGGCGAAGGCCCACCGTCCGTCGTCGCCGTGCGCGGCGGCCAGTGAGCCGAGGACCAGCAGGTCGAGCAGCATGTGCGGGTTGAGGAAGGTCAGGGCCGCCGCGCTGCCGAGCACCGGGGCGAGGCGCCGCGCCCCGCCGCGGGCGTCGGCCGTGAGCGTGCCCGGCCGCACCGCCCGCCGGGCGGCGAGCAGCCCGTAGGCGACCAGGTAGACGACCCCGCCCCAGCGCACCACCTCGGCCAGCCCCGGCACACCCGACAGCGCCAGACCGACACCCGCCACCGCCGCCGTCACCAGCACCAGGTCGGCCAGGACGCAGAACACCACGACCGCCGGGACGTGCTCGCGGCGCAGGCCCTGGCGCAGCACGAACGCGTTCTGCGCGCCGATCGCCGCGATCAGGGACAACCCGGTACCGAACCCCACCACCACACTCACCGGGCGACCGTAGGCAGGGACCAGCCGGATCCACGATCTCGTTCAGGATCGGTCAGGAACTTAAGCTGTGCTCATGTACGACCGGGACCGGCTCGCGACGCTCAGCGCCGTCGTCGAGGAGGGCAGCTTCGAGGCGGCCGCCGAGCTGATGTCGATCACGCCGTCCGCGGTGTCGCAACGGATCAAGGCGCTGGAGCGCCAGACCCGCCAGGTCCTGGTGCGACGGTCGCGCCCGTGCGTCCCCACGGAGGCGGGCCGCACCCTCCTGCGGCTCGCCCGGCAGGTCGCGGTGCTGGAGGGCGAGGTGTCCCGGTCGTTCGGCGACGACGCAGGCGGGGGCGTGCACCTCCCGATCGCGGTGAACGCCGACTCGCTCACGCACTGGTTCCTGCACGCCGTGGTGCCCCTCGCGCAGCGCCACGGCATGCGGCTCGACCTGCACGTCGACGACGAGGAGCACACCGCGGAGCTCCTGCGGGAGGGCGCGGTCGTCGGGGCGGTGACGACGTCGGCGACCCCGGTCCAGGGCTGCGCGGTCCGTCCGATCGGTGCCACCCGGTACCGCCCGGTCGCCGCCCGCCCGGTCTACGACCGGTGGTTCGCCGGGCGCGACCCGGCCGAGGCGTTCCCGGTTGCGCCGCGTGTCGACTTCGGTCCGAAGGACCGGCTGCAGACCCGCTTCGTGCGCCGGCTGACCCATCGCCCGTGCACCGGGCCGGCGCACCGGGTGCCGGCCGCCGACGGCTACCACGACGCCGTGCGGGCCGGCCTGGGCTGGGGCATGTTCACCGACGCCCCGGCGCGGGCGGCCGCCGACGCCGGACGCCTCGTCCTGCTCGACCGGGAACGCCATCTCGACGTGCCGCTCTACTGGCAGCACTGGAAGCTGAGCACCGAGGTGCTCGACGCCCTGACGGCCGCGGTGCAGGAGGTGTCGGCGCGGACACTCGTGCCGCCGTCGTGACCCGGCCCGGTCAGATGCCGGAACGCCAGGGCCGCCCGAGCCGGATGTCGCAGGTGATCTCGCCCGGGTCGACGCCGGTCAGGTCGGCGATCAGGTCGCGGACCGCGTCCTCCGCCGCGCGGGGGTCGTCGACGGTGGTGGACGCCTCGATCCCGGGCACGTAGAGGGTGAGCCTGCGGTCCGCCCGCCAGGCCACCACCTCGAAGTGATGGTGTCCGGTCACGGATCCACGGTAGCCCGGTCACGGAGGTCCGGGCAGGCTCCGTCACGGTGCCGTGCGCCTCGCCCTGCCTGCCTCGCCCCGCTCGCCTCGCCGCCGGTCAGCCGAAGGTGGGTTCGCCGTCCTGGCCGGCGTCCTCGCCGGGACGGCTGTCGCCGTCGGACCCGAACAGCGGGTCCACCGTCTGCTCCGGGGTGCTGGTCGGCTCCGGGGGCGGCGCCTCCTGGACCGGTGGCGGCGGCGCCTGCTCCTGCGGCTCCGGAGTCGGCGACGGCGGCGCGCTGCTGCTGGTCGGTGCGGGCGTCGGGGTGGCGGTCGGCTCGTTCGGGGCCAGCTCCGACGGCTCGTCGCCGAGAGCGCGGAAGGTCGGGAAGTCGACGACCTCGGTGCTGCGCACCGCGCTCGCCATGAACTCCTGCCACATCGAGCCGGGCAGGTCCTTGCCGCTGATCGGTGCGCCGGTGGCGTCCTGGATCGGGTCGTTGCGGTCCGTCCCGACCCAGACCGACGTGGCGAGCTCGGGGGTGAAGCCGGCGAACCAGGCGTCGTTGTTCTGGCCCTCGAAGCGGGACTGGACGGTCCCCGTCTTCGCGGCCGCCTGCTGGCCGCCCGGCAGCGTGAGGTCGTCGTTGGAGACGACGTCCATCATGGCCTCGGAGACGTTGCGGGCGACCTGCTCGGGGAAGCGCTGCTCGCCCTCGCCGGGGGAGTACTCGTAGAGGACGCGGCCGTCGGAGTCGACGACCCGCGACACCAGGTGCGGCGCGTGCCAGACCCCGCCGGCGGCGATCGTCGCGTACGCCGACGCCAGCTGGACCGGGGTCACCTCCTTGTTGCCGAGCGGCAGCCGGGCGTCCGGGTTCTCCAGGGGGGCGGTGATCCCGGCGAGCCGGGCCGCGTCGGCGACCTTCTGCGGGCCGACCTCACCGGCGAGCTTGGTGAAGACGACGTTGTTGGAGATCGTCATGGCCTGCTTGAGGTCGCAGCGCGGGCAGTTCGCCCCGTCGGCGTTGCGCAGGCCCGGTCGCTCGGAGCCGTCGAACTGGGTGCCGAGGCCGACCGGCGGGTCCTCCAGCAGCCCGGCGAGCACCGCGAACGGCTTGAACGTCGAGCCCGGCTGCTTCATGACCTGGGCGTAGTCGAGACCGGCGCCGTTGGCGCCACCGTAGTAGCCGACGATGCCGCCGGTGCGCGGGTCGATCGCGACCGCGCCGGACCGCAGCACCTCGGGCTGGCCCTCCATCCGGGCGCGGACCGCGTCGGTGAGCTGCTGCTGGCGTTGCGGGTCGATCGTCGTCGTGACCTGCAGGCCGCCCTGTGCGAACGCCTGCTCGGAGATGCCCAGCGAGCCCAGCTCGGAGCGGACGGCGTTGAGGACGTGCCCGCGCTCGTCGGTCAGCGACGACGAGCGCGACGTGTTCTCCGCCGGGATCGTCTCCGGGAAGACGGCCGCCTGCCGGTCGGCCCGGGAGATCCAGCCCTGCTGGGCCATGCCGTCGAGCACGAAGTTCCAGCGCGACTCCGCCTTCTCCCGGGAGTTCTCCGGGTCCCAGTTCGACGGCGACTGGATGATCCCGGCGAGCAGCGCGCCCTCGCTGGGGGTCAGCTGGGCGGCGGGCTTGCCGTAGTAGGCGAGGCTGGCGGACTCGATGCCGTACGCGCCGCGTCCGAAGTAGATCGCGTTCAGGTAGTCGTTGAGGATCTCGTCCTTCGACTTCTGCCCGGACACCTTCAGCGAGACGATCAGTTCCTTGTACTTCCGCCAGTACGTCGCGTCGTTGCCGACCAGCGTGTTCTTGACGTACTGCTGGGTGATCGTCGATCCGCCGCCCGCACCGCCGAGGACCTGGTTGAGCGCCGCCCGCAGGATGCCGGTGATGTCGAACCCGGGGTTCGAGTAGAAGCTCCGGTCCTCCGCGGCGAGCACGGCCTCCCGGACGTGCGGCGGGATCGCGTCCATCCCGACCTTGATCCGGTTGCCCTGCTCGGGGACCAGCCGGGCGAGCTGGCCGCCGTCGGCGTAGGACACGGTCGCGATCTGGTTCTGGACGGCCTCGTCGGTGGTGGGGATCGGGAAGACCAGCCAGCCGATCCCCAGCACCAGCAGCGGGAGCAGCACGACCGACGCGGCGGTGCCGATCAGCGACCAGCGGACCTGCGTGCGGCGGCGGGTGCGGCGCTCCTCCGGGGTGAGCGCGGCGCGCTGCTCGGAGTCGAGGATGCCGAGCCGGCGGCGCACGGTGTCGACCCGCGGCCCGACGACCGCGAGCGCCTTCTCCAGCGGTCCGGCCGGTTCGGCGCGGCGACGGCGGCGCGGCGCGCCGGGGAGTACGTCGGCGGCGACGAGCGCCGTCGCGTCGTCCCCGTCGCGCCGGTGGTCCGGCTCGTCCCGGTCGTGCGGAACCCGGTCGTCGCCGGGCGGTCCGGACCCGGCCGGGGTGACGGGGCCGGCGTCGTCGCCGGGGGTGGTCTCGGGCTCGGGACGGCGGCGGCGTCCGGTGCGCGGGGCGGGAGGCTCGGCCGGGGCGCCCGCGCCGGGCACCACTGCTCCGGTGCCGGACGCACCGGGACCGGGCGTGCCCGGACCGGGCGCACCGTGGCCGGGTCGGCCGGGGGCGGGCGCGGACGGTCCGCCGGGTCCGCCAGCTGTCTGCGGTGCCCCGGGAACGGGCGGTGCGGGGGCCGCCGCACCACGGGTGACCGGGCCGGACGATGCGGTACCGGGTGCCGGCGGACCGCCGCGGGGGACCGGGCCGCTGCCGTGGCGTCCGGTGTCGGGGACGGCGGGCTCGCGGCGCTCGGGGGGCACGGGGGCGCCGGGCGTGCGCGGGCCGCGCGCGGGTGCCGGACCGGCGCCCGCCGGACCGCTGGGTGCGGGACCCGTGGGCGCGGGTCCGGTGGGCGCGGGGCCCGCGGGTGCGGGACCGGCCGGCGCAGCGGGGCCCGCTGCGGCCGGGCCGGGCCGGGCGGGCGGCGGCGCGGCGGGTCCGGGCGGCGGTGTCGCCGGCCGGCGGACCGGCCCCGATCCCTGGCCGGGCGCGGGCGGCGGCGGGGACGCGGTGCCAGGGTCACGCGGCACCGTCCCGCCGCGCACCCGCAGGCCCACCTTGGTCGTACCGCTGGTGCCGGTGGTCGGAGCGGCTCCGTCGGCCGCGCCGGTCCGCGCCGGTGCGCCGTCGGGTCCGTCGCCGTCGGGACGGCGGCGGGACGTCCGCGCGGAGTCCGCCGCGCCCGCGCCGGCCGGGCCCTCGTCGGCACGGGGGGCGGGACGGTCGCCCGCCGCGCGCCGCCCGGAGCCGTTCCCGCTGCCGCGCACGACGTCCTCGAAGGACTGCGGCCCCTCGGACGGACGCCCGTGCCGCCCGGCGCCACCGGACGTGGGCCCGCCGGACGGTGCAGGGGGACCGTGCCGGGGCGGGCGGCCCGAGTCCTCCCGGGCGACCTGGTCACTGCCGTGCCGTCCTCCCGGGCGTTCCTCGGTGCGGACGGATCGGGCGAAACCGTACGGATCGGACTCGTCGGCGGAGCGTCGGGACCGCGGGGGCGGGGGCGGGCCTGCGGTCAACCGCCTCTCCTCTCACGGTTCCGGCCGGTGGGGGCCGTCGGTCACGGGGTCCGGGCACGTGCGTGCTCGCCGGGTGAACGAGTTACCGGCGGGTTGCGATGTGCCCACCTGATCGACGTCACTCGAATGTCGGCACGTCATCAGGGTGGTGCGGCAGCGCGTGACCGAACGCCTCGGCCGGTGTCCGCCGCTCGCACCATCGTGCCTGCGCCGGGTGGACCAGGACGACGCCGTCGATCACTCCGTCGGGCAACGGACGTCTGACTGCGACGACGCGCCGGGCCCCGCGGGCCGGACGGCCGCGCACGCACGCGGCCACCGGACCACCGGGCGTCCGGACACGGTGAGCTGCACCCGGCGCCGGACTCGCACGGTCACCCGCCGAGGAGCGGGCCCATCCGGTCACGCAGCGCCTCGGCGGCGGACAGCGGCCGGACCAGGACGGTGAGCTCCCGGACGCGGCCGTCGTCGTCGAACCGGAGGAGATCGACGCCCTGCACCTCGCGGTCGCCCACGGTCGCGGCGAACTCGAGGACGTGCCCGTCCTCGCCGGCGAACTCCCCGACGTAGTGGAAGCCCTCGAACACCGTGACGACCGCGCCGAGGACGGCGCGCAGCGGCGCGCGACCCCGGTAGGGACGGTGGACGACGGGGGAGCGGAACTCGACGTCGTCGGTGCACAGGTCCACGGCGGTGTCCGGGTCACCGGCCTCGATCGCGGACCGGAACCGGGCGGCGGTGTCGGTCATGGGCCCGATGATGCCGTGCTCACGCCGCGGTCGTGGCCCCCGGCACGCCGACGGCGTCGGCCAGCAGTTCGTAGGACCGCAGCCGGTCCTCGCCGCGGTAGGTCGCCGTCGTCACCATCAGCTCGTCGACGCCGGTGCGCGACACCAGCTCCTCGACCCCGGCCCGCACCGTCGCCGGATCCCCGATGATCTGGTCGGCCTGCCGCTGCTCGACGAACGCGCGCGCCGCGTCCGTCCACTCGAAGGCGGCGACCTCCTCGGGGCCGGGCAGCTCGCGCGGGTCACCGAGCCGCAGGTGCAGGAACTGCAGCGCGGAGGGCAGGGCGAGCTCGCGGGCGGCGTCGCCGGTCGGGGCGCAGAACACCGATGCGGCGATCATCGAGTACGGCTCGGACAGCATCGCCGAGGGCCGGAAGTGCTCCCGGTACAGCTCGAGTGCCGGCATCGTGTTGCGGGCCGAGAAGTGGTGCGCGAACGCGAACGGCAGCCCCAGCATGCCCGCGACCTTCGCCGAGTAGCCGGAGGAGCCGAGCAGCCACAGCGACGGCGCGTTGCCCTTCGCGGGCACCGCGAGCACGTCGGCGTCGCCCCGGAAGTACGAGGCCAGCTCGACGAGCTGGTCGGGGAAGTCGTCGGGGGCGTTCAGCTGCGCGGCGTCGATCCCGCGCAGCGCCGCGGCCGTCGCCGGGTCGGTGCCCGGCGCGCGCCCGAGACCGAGGTCGATGCGGTCCGGGTGCAGCGCCTCCAGCGTCCCGAACTGCTCGGCGACGACGAGGGGCCGGTGGTTGGGCAGCATCACCCCGCCCGAGCCGACCCGGATCCGCTCGGTCGCCCCGGCCAGGTGCGCGATCAGGACCGGTGGCGACGAGCTCGCGATCCCCGGCATCGCGTGGTGCTCGGCCACCCAGTAGCGCGTGAAGCCGAGCTCCTCGGCACGCTGCACCAGCCGGGTGCTGTGGGCCAGCGCGTCGGTGGCGGACGAGCCGTCGGACACGGGGACGAGATCGAGCACGGAGAGGGGGACCACGGTCGGCCCAACGCCACCCGCGCCGTGCGTCTTCCCGCGGGACCGCTCCCGCCGAACGTCACCGCCCGCGGAACCCGGTCGCAGCGCCCTACTAGCATCGACGCCACTCCACCGGGCTCCCCGGGGAGCCCACCGATCGTGACAGCCCTGGAGGCCGCACCGTGTCCGCACCGCCCGCCCCGCCCGCGTCCGCCCCGATCCGGGTGCCGGCCGGGACGACCGCCGGTGCGCGCATCCGGGAGGGCGGGCTGCCGACCAGCGGCCCGGAGGCGATCGTCGTCGTCCGCGACGCCGGCGGGACCCTGCGCGACCTGGCCTGGGCACCCGAGGCCGACACCGAGGTCGTCGCGGTCGCGGCGAACACCGACGAGGGCCGCAGCGTCATCCGGCACTCGGCGGCGCACGTGCTGGCCCAGGCCGTCCAGCAGCTGTTCCCGAAGGCCCGGCTGGGCATCGGCCCGCCGGTCACCGACGGCTTCTACTACGACTTCGACGTCGACACCCCCTTCACCCCCGAGGATCTGAAGAAGATCGAGTCGGCGATGAAGAAGATCGTGAAGGCGGGGCAGAAGTTCTCCCGGCGCCGGTTCGCCGACCGGGACGAGGCCCGTGCCGAGCTGGCGGACGAGCCCTACAAGCTGGAGCTGGTCGACCTCAAGGGCAGCGACGACTCCGAGGTCATGGAGGTCGACTCCTCGGGCGAGCTGACCGTCTACGACAACGTGCACGCCCACACCGGCGACGTCGTCTGGTCCGACCTGTGCCGCGGCCCGCACCTGCCGACCACGAAGTTCGTCCCGGCCTTCACCCTCACCCGGTCCGCGGCCGCGTACTGGCGCGGGGACCAGCGCAACGCGCAGCTGCAGCGCATCTACGGCACCGCGTGGGAGTCGCAGGAGGCGCAGGACGCCTACCTGGAGCGGGTCGCCGAGGCCGAGCGCCGCGACCACCGGCGCCTCGGCTCCGAGCTGGACCTGTTCAGCTTCCCGGACGAGATCGGCTCGGGCCTGCCGGTCTTCCACCCGAAGGGCGGCGTCGTCCGCAAGGAGCTGGAGGACCTCTCCCGGGAGCGGCACGCGGCGGCGGGCTACGAGTTCGTCTACACCCCGCACGCCACCAAGGGACAGCTGTTCGAGCTGTCCGGGCACCTCGACTGGTACGCCGACGGCATGTACCCGCCCATGCAGCTCGACGCCGAGTACGACGCCGAGGGGCAGCTCAAGCGGCCGGCGGTCGACTACTACCTCAAGCCGATGAACTGCCCGATGCACAACCTGATCTTCGCGTCGCGCGGGCGGTCGTACCGGGAGCTGCCGCTGCGGCTGTTCGAGTTCGGCACCGTCTACCGCTACGAGAAGTCCGGCGTCGTGCACGGCCTCACCCGGGCCCGCGGCTTCACCCAGGACGACGCGCACATCTACTGCACCCGCGACCAGATGCAGGACGAGATCCGCTCGCTGCTGCAGTTCGTGCTGGACCTGCTGCGCGACTACGGCCTCGACGACTTCTACCTGGAGCTCTCCACCCGCAACCCGGAGAAGTCGATCGGCTCCGACGAGCTCTGGGAGGAGGCCACCGACGCGCTGCGGGAGGCCGCCGGGAACTTCGGGCTGGAGCTCCGCGACGACCCGGGCGGCGCCGCGTTCTACGCGCCGAAGATCTCCGTGCAGGCCCGCGACGCGATCGGCCGCTACTGGCAGATGTCGACCATCCAGGTCGACCTGATGCTGCCGGACCGGTTCGAGCTGGAGTACACCGCAGGCGACGGTTCCCGGCAGGGCCCGGTGATGATCCACCGTGCGCTGTTCGGCTCGATCGAGCGGTTCTTCGGGGTGCTCACCGAGCACTACGCCGGCGCGTTCCCGGCCTGGCTGGCCCCGGTGCAGGTCGTCGGCATCCCGGTGACCGACACCCAGGAGGACTACGTCCGCGAGATCGCGGCGCGGCTGCGTGCGGAGGGCATCCGGATCGACGTCGACGCCGGCGACGACCGCATGCAGAAGAAGATCCGCACCCACACCCTGCAGAAGGTGCCGTTCCTGCTCCTCGCGGGCGGCCGCGACGTGGAGGCGGGCGCGGTCAGCTTCCGGTTCCGCGACGGCTCGCAGACCAACGGCGTGCCGGTCGACGACGCCGTCCGGTCGATCGTCGCGTGGGTGCGGTCGCGGACCAACACCTCGCCCGGCGCGGAGTCCTTCCAGCCCGCCTGAACCCCCGCCCGAACCCCGGACCGCGTCCCGGCCACCGACCCATAGGATCGGCCCATGGAGCAGGAGTGGGTCCCGCAGGAGGGGGTCGGGACGCCCGACGGGTTCGCCCGGCTCTGGACCCCGCACCGGCTGGCCTACATCAAGGGCGCCTCGGACACCGGCTGTCCGTTCTGCCGGATCGGCCGGGGCGAGACGATCGGTGAGCCCGGCGACGGCGCCGGGACCGGCACGGAGGCCGATGCGGACGCGGACAACCTCGTCGTCGCCCGCGGTGCCGAGGTGTTCGCGCTGCTCAACCTGCACCCGTACAACCCGGGGCACCTGATGGTGCTGCCGTACCGGCACGTCGCGGATCTGGAGGAGCTCACCGACTCCGAGACGGCGGAGCTGATGGACTTCACCCGCCAGGCCGTGGTGACGATGAAGAAGGTCGCGGCGCCGCACGCGTTCAACGTCGGGCTGAACCTCGGCCACGTGGCGGGCGGGTCGCTCGCCGAGCACATCCACCAGCACGTCGTGCCGCGGTGGGGCGGCGACGCGAACTTCATCGCGGTCGTCGGTCAGACGAAGGTGATCCCGCAGCTGCTCGCGGAGACCCGGTCGCAGCTCGCCGCGGCGTGGGAACCACCACGGCGCGCGACCCCCGGGGCCGACTAGGCTGGTCGCATCGGCCCGTCCGTGAGGGAGTACGTCGCCCACGATGCTCAATCTGTTCGCCCGCGGGCACGTCAACCGGCTCACCGACCCGGTGGGGCGCGCACTCGTCGCGCGTGGCGTCAGCCCGGACACGGTGACGGTGCTCGGCACCGTCGGCGCCGTCGCGTGCTCGGTGGGGTTCCTGCCCGCCGGATGGCTCGTCATCGGATCGGTGCTGGTCACGCTGTTCGTGCTGACCGACCTGATCGACGGGGCGATGGCCCGCGCCCGCGGCCACGGCACCCCGTTCGGGGCCGTGCTCGACTCCACCTGTGACCGGATGGTCGACGGTGCCCTCTTCGCGGGACTCGCCTGGTGGGCGCTGACCGCGGGGGACGAGCCGATCGCGGCGGGTGCCGCGCTGGTCGCCCTCGTCGGCGGGCAGATCGTGTCGTACGTGAAGGCCCGCGCCGAGTCGGTCGGGCTCACCGCCGAGGGTGGGCTGGTCGAGCGGGCGGAGCGGCTGATCCTCGGACTGCTCGGCGCGTTCCTGGCCGGGCTGGGTGTGCCGTACGCGCTGACCGTCGCGCTGCTCGTGCTGGCGATCGGGACGGTGGTGACCCTGGGCCAGCGGATCCTGGCCGTGCGGCGGAGCTCCCGCGAGGTGCCGCGTGCCTGACGCCGCCGATCCCGGCGCGGTCGAGCGGGTCCGGGAGGCGCTGGCGGGGGCCGGGTACGCGGCGGGCTGGGCGGTGGCCGGGCGGCTGCCGGCCGGCGTCGTCGGGCGGGTGTCCGACGCCGCCGCCGACCTCGCGACCCGGCGCGACGGCCCGGGGGTGCGACGGCTGCGGCAGAACCTGGCCAGGGTCCGCCCCGGTGCGACCCCCGCCGAGCTCGACGACCTGGTCGCCAGGGGGATGCGGAGCTACGCCCGTTACTGGCGGGAGGCGTTCGCGCTGCCGTCGCTCGACCCGGACGCGGTGCACGACGCGATGCACCCCCACGTGCACGGCATCGGGCCCTCGCTGGAAACGCTGCGGGCCGGTCGCGGCGTGCTCTACGCGCTGCCGCACTCCGGCAACTGGGACGTCGCGGGCGTCTACATGGTGCGCGAGCTCGCCCGGCTCGGGCTGGAGCCCGCCATCACGACGGTCGTGCAGCGGCTGCGCCCCGAGTCGCTGTTCCGGCGGTTCCTCGACTACCGCCGCTCGCTCGGCTTCGAAGTGGTGACGGCGGACGACCCGCGGACGGCGCACCGGGCGCTGACCGCGCGCCTGCGCTCGGGCGGTGTCGTGTGCCTGGTCGCCGACCGCGACCTGTCCGGGACCGGCGTCGAGGTCTCGTTCCTCGGCCGCCCCGCCCGCCTCCCCGCCGGGCCGGCCCGGCTGGCCCGCGCGACCGGCGCCGCCCTGCACCCGGCGTACGCGGTGTTCGCGGGTGACGCGTGGGGCGTGCACGTCGGCCCCGAGATCCCGGTCCCCGACCGGGCCGCCGAGGCGAAGGCGGTGCAGGCACTGGCGGACGCGTTCGGTGAGCTGATCGCCCGGCGCCCGGAGGACTGGCACATGCTCCAGCCGATCCGGGGCGTGCGGGCATGACGGCGCTGCGGATCGGGATGGTCTGCCCGTACTCCCTGGACGTGCCCGGGGGAGTGCAGCACCACGTCCTCGACCTCGCGGCCGCGCTGCGGGCCAGAGGGCACCGGGTGCACGTGCTGGCGCCGTCGGCCGGCCCGGCGCCGGAGTTCGTGACCCCGGTGGGCCGGGCGCTGGGCGTCCCCTACAACGGCTCGGTCGCCCGCGTCACGTTCGGCCCGCGCACCCACCTGCGCGCCCGGCGCTGGCTGGCCGAGCACGACTTCGACGTCCTGCACCTGCACGAACCCACGACGATCTCGGTGTCGGTGCTCGCCCTGCTCGCCGCCCGCGGCCCCATCGTCGCGACCTTCCACACCTCCACCGAGCGCTCCCGCGCGCTGGCCGCGTTCGGCGGGCTCCTGCGCCCCCTGATGGAGAAGGTGACGGCCCGGATCGCGGTGTCGGCCACCGCGCGGCGGGTGCAGGTCGAGCACCTCGGCGGCGACGCGACGGAGATCCCCAACGGCGTCGACGTCGCGCGGTTCGCCGACGGCCCCGCCCTCGACGACCTCGTCCCCGGCCTCCCGCCCGGCCGCCGGATCGGGTTCGTCGGGCGCTACGACGAGCCCCGCAAGGGCATGCCGGTGCTGCTCGACGCCCTGCGCCCGCTGGCCGCGGACCGGCCCGGTCTGCGGCTGCTCGTCGTCGGGCGCGGCGACGGCGACGCCCTGCTCCGCGCCGCCGGGCCCGGTCTGGCCGACCGCATCGACCTGCTCGGCCCCGTCGACGAGACCACCAAGGCGGCGGCGCTGCGCGCGTCGGAGGTGTTCTGCGCGCCGCACCGGGGCGGGGAGAGCTTCGGCATGGTGCTCACCGAGGCGATGGCCGCGGGCACCCCGGTCGTCGCCGGCGACATCGAGTCGTTCCGCCCGGTGCTCGGCGGCGCCGGCCGGCTCGTCCCGGCCGGGGACGCGGCCGCCCTCGGCCGTGCACTGGCCGGCCTCCTCGACGACGACGCGGCCCGCGCCGCGTCGGCCGCCGCCGGACGGTCCCGGGCCGCGCGGTACGACTGGGGCGTGGTCACGCAGGACGTGCTGCGGGTGTACCGGGCGGCGCTCGCCGCAGCGCCGCCCGCGCCGGACGGCGGCGGCCGGTCCGTCCCGGCCCGGTGGGGGAGCGCGCCGTCGTGAGCCCGCTGCTGTGGACGCTGGTGGTCGCGACGGTGCTGGTCGTGGCGGCCCTCACCGTGTGGTGCCGGACACGTGTCGCCCGGCTGCACCGGCTGCACGTCCGCGTCGACGCCGCCCGGGCCGGGCTCGGCACGGCCCTCGACGGACGCGCGGCGGTCGCGCTGCGGGTCGCCGACGCACTCGGGCCGGCCGCGCCCCCCGGGTTGCGCCACGCCGCGACGGCCGCTGCGGCGGGTTCCGCCCCGGCCGCCGACGGCCGCGACCCCGCCGGGAGCCGGGTCGCCCGTGAGACGGCGGAGAACACGCTGACCAGGCAACTCGCCGTCGTCGGGCCGGGGCGGCTGGCGCCGGCGCTGGAGGCGGAGCTCGGCGACGCCCAGCAGCTGGTGATCCTGGCGCGCCGGGTGCACAACGACGCCGTCCGCGACACCCGGGCACTGCGGTCGCGCCGGATGGTGCGCCGGCTGCGCCTGTACGGGACCGCCCCGGAGCCGGTGTACTTCGAGATCGCCGACCCGGAACCGGCGGCCGGTCCGCACGTCTCTGACGTAGACTCGGCGCGTTACCCGACTGTCATGTGAGGAGCTCCGATCACCCGTGTCCGCAGCCGATAACACCTTGGACGACGCCGGTCCGCAGCACGGCACCGCGCGGGTCAAGCGCGGTATGGCCGAGATGCTCAAGGGCGGCGTGATCATGGACGTGGTCACCCCGGAGCAGGCGAAGATCGCCGAGGACGCCGGCGCGGTGGCCGTGATGGCCCTCGAGCGCGTTCCCGCCGACATCCGCGCGAACGGCGGCGTCGCCCGCATGTCCGACCCGGACATGATCTCCGGCATCGTCGAGGCGGTGTCCATCCCGGTCATGGCCAAGGCGCGGATCGGGCACTTCGTCGAGGCGCAGGTCATCCAGTCGCTGGGTGTCGACTACATCGACGAGTCCGAGGTCCTCACGCCCGCCGACGAGGCGCACCACATCGACAAGTGGGCCTACACGGTGCCGTTCGTCTGCGGCGCCACCAACCTCGGTGAGGCGCTGCGCCGGATCTCCGAGGGCGCGGCGATGATCCGCTCGAAGGGCGAGGCCGGCACCGGCAACGTCGTCGAGGCGACCCGGCACATGCGGTCCATCCGCGCCGAGATCGGCCGGCTCGCGTCGCTGGACGCCGCCGAGCTCTACATCGCGGCCAAGGAGCTGCGGGCCCCGGTCGAGCTGGTCGCCGAGGTCGCGCGTTCCGGCAAGCTGCCGGTCGTGCTGTTCACCGCGGGCGGCATCGCCACCCCGGCCGACGCGGCGATGATGATGCAGCTCGGCGCCGAGGGCGTGTTCGTGGGCTCGGGCATCTTCAAGTCCGGCAACCCGTCGCAGCGTGCGTCGGCGATCGTGAAGGCCACGACCTTCCACGACGACCCGGACATGATCGCCAAGGTCTCCCGCGGCCTGGGCGAGGCGATGGTCGGCATCAACATCCCGGACATCCCGGAGGACCAGCGCTACGCCTCCCGCGGCTGGTAGTCCTCCGCACCGTCTCGACGAGCCCCGTCCGGCACCACGCCGGGCGGGGCTCTCGTCGTTCCCGGGGCGTCTCTCCCGGCGGATCCGAGCCCGCTCCGACCTGACCGTTGCGGGGTGAACACCCGGCCGAGTGAACAACTCCGTCACTCGGTCGCGGGGTGTGTCCGATTCGGGCACGTTCTGCACTCACTCGCGGGCAGGCTTGCCTACTCGATGTGATGACCTCGGGGCGCGTGGTGACTGTGTGGCGATTACGTTCCTATGCGAATCACGAGACCACTGGGGCGGAGGAGCCTGATGGGACGCTCTGTGCGAGTCGCGGCGGTCGCCGCCGCGATGATGATCAGCATCCCGGCCGCGGCGTTCGCCGACACCGGGACGACCGATCGACCGGGCGCGACGACGGCGGCCGTGGAGTGCCCCGCCCCGGGCGGTGCGCCCGGATCGGGCGGCTCGGGATCGGGGGACCCGGGGTCGGGCGGATCCGGATCGGGGAGCTCCGGTTCCGGTTCTGGTTCCGGGGACGACGGGGGCGCCGGGTCGGGGAAGCCCGGCGCCCCCGGGTCCGGGGACGACTCCGGTTCCGGCGGTGACTCGGGCTCCGGCGGCTCCGGTGGGGACTCGGCTCAGGGGAGCTCCGGCGGTGACGGCGGCTCGGGTGGCGACGACGGCTCGGGTGGTGACAGCAGCTCGGGGGATGACGGCGGCTCGGGTGGCGGCTCCGGGTCCGGTGAGGGCGCCGCTGCCGGTGGTGCGTCGCCGGTCGCGCCGGGTGCGCCCGCCGGCGGTCCCGGAGCTCCCGCGGCGGGAGAGGGGCCCGGACGGGTCGCTCCCGGCGTTGCGGTTCCCGACGCTGCTCCCGGTCCGGCCGGCTCGGCTGCTGCGCCCGGGGTGTCCGCGCCAGGTGCCTCCGCTCCCGGCGCGCCGGCCCGGCCCGAGGCGGACGGTCCGGACGGCGACGACTCCGGCGGCGACAGCGGCGGTTCGGGTGGCGACCAGGGCTCGGGCGGCGACAGCGGTGGCGACAGCGGTTCCGGTGGCGACAGTGGTTCCGGCGGTGACAGCGGTTCGGGTGGCGACGGCGGCTCGGGCGGCGACCAGGCTTCCGGTGGGGACAGTGGCTCCGGCGGGGACGGCGCTTCCGGTGACGACGGCGGCGCGGGCGGTGATCAGGGCTCGGGCGGCGGTGACCAGGCCTCCGGCGGCGACAGCGGTTCGGGCGGCGACCAGGGAGCCCCGGCCGACCAGAAGTCCGGTGACCAGGGCGGCGACGACCAGGCCGGCTCCGATCCCGCCGACTGCGGGACCGGTGGCGCCGCGGCCGCTCCGGCGGCTCCGCCCGCTCCGGCGGCCCCGCCCGCCCCGGCCGACCCGAACGCCCCTCCGGCCGCGGCGTTCCCGGGTGCCGAGAGCAGTGCGGCCGTCGCGCGGAACTGGGGACAGCCGAACAAGGTCGACGACTTCGACGGCGACACCATCCAGGGCTGGAACATGTATGACGGCGAGGGGCACGGCGGCGAGGGCCGTCGCTCCCCGGAGGCGGCGTCGGTGAAGGACGGCATTCTCACCATCAACGGCGACGCCGAGGGCACCACCGGCGGGATGGCCTGGTCCGAGGGCAGCCAGAAGTACGGCCGCTGGGAGGGCCGGGTGCGGGCTCCCGCGTCGGACCCGTCGTACAACGCGCTGCTCCTGCTCTGGCCGACCGCCGAGAACTTCCCGGTCGGCGGCGAGGTCGACTTCATGGAGATGACCGACCACACCCGGCAGAAGACCGAGCTGTTCCTGCACTACGGCGAGGACAACAGCCAGGTGCAGGGCTCGGTCGACATCGACGCGACGCAGTGGCACAACTGGGCGGTCGAGTGGCGGCCGGACGGGATCACCGCGTTCGTCGACGGCAAGGAGTGGTGGCACACCGACGACACGTCGATCCTGCCGCCCGGCCCGATGCACCTGACCATCCAGCTCGACTGGTTCCCGAAGGGCGGCGGCGACGTCAAGCCGTCGCTGATGGAGGTCGACTGGGTCCGTCAGTACCCGCTGCCCGAGACCGAGCCCGGCGGGGGTGCCCCGGGCAACGACGAGGGGCTCGTCGACGGTCTGCTGAACCGGATCACCGAGGGGACCCCGGACCGGGCGCCCGGGGCGGCGACCCGCGGCCCGAGCGGGACCTGATCACCGGTACTCCATGACCAGGACGGCGGCCGCCCCCTCGGTCAGGGCGCGGTAGCCGTGGGGCCGGTCGGCGGGGAAGGTGACGTAGTCACCGGGGTCGAGCTCGACCTCCTCGCCGGCCGGCCCGACGTGCCACCGGCCCGCGGAGACGATCAGGTGCTCGACCGTCCCGGGGGAGTGGGCGTGCGCCTCGCGGGGCTCACCCGGCCCGGACGTGACCACGTGCAGGTCCCGCCGGGCGCCCGGTGGGCAGGGCGACAGCAGGGCCGCGGCGAACGGCGAGTCCTCGGAGCGGATCAGGCGCCGCTCGCCGGACCGGACCACCCGCACCGGCGACGACGGTGGCTCCACCAGCGTGCTGAACGGCACCCCGGCGACGACGGCGATCGCCCACAGCGTCTCCACGCTCGGGTTCCCCGTCCCCGCCTCGAGCTGCGACAACGTCGACTTCGCGATCCCGGCGCGGCGCGCGAGCTCGGCCGAGGAGATCCCCAGGCGCTCGCGTTCCCGGCGGATGGCGGCGGCGATCGCCGCCAGTGGTGGCGTTCGTTCCATCGGTCCTCACGTTCGGCTTGACGAACGGCGTGCAGTGCGTTCACTGTAGCGGCCATGCGTTCGGTGCAGCGAACACGGCGCGCGGAGTCCCGGTCGGACCTCCGCGACGCCGTCACGATCTCGGTCGCGGTCGGCGTCGTCGGGGTGTCGTTCGGTGCGCTCGCCCCGGCGGCGGGCCTGTCGCCCGCCATGACGATGGCGATGTCGGCCCTGGTCTTCGCCGGTGGCGCGCAGCTGCTGGTCACCGGGGTGCTGGCGGCCGGGGGCGGGATCTGGGCGGCCGTCGCGGCCGGGCTCGTGCTGAACCTGCGGCACCTGCCGTTCGGGCTGGCGCTGGCCCGCCACGTCGGCGGCGGCTGGTCCCGCGTCCCGGCCGCGCACGTGATCACCGACGAGTCGACGGCGTTCGTCCTGGCCCGGACCACGGGATCCGAGGGGCGGGCACGCCGGGCGTTCTGGACGCTCGGTGTGATCAAGTACGGGTGCTGGCAGCTCGGCACCGCCGGTGGCCTGCTGCTGGGGGCCGTGGTGCCGGACCCGTCGGCGTTCGGCCTGGACGCGGCGTTCCCGGCGGCGCTGCTCGCGATGCTCGTCCCGATGCTGCGCCGGATCGACGCCGTACGGGTCGCGGGTGCCGCCGCGGCCGTCTCGCTGGCGTGCGCGCCGTTCCTTCCGGCGGGTGTCCCGGTGCTCGCCGGGCTGCTCGGGGCCGGGGCGGCCGGGCGTCCGGCCGAGGAGCCCGTCCCCGGTGGTGGGCGATGACCGCGACCGCGCTGCTCGTCCTGGCCGGTGGCACCTTCGCGATGCGGCTGCTCCCGCTGCTCCTGCACGGCCGGGTCGGCTTCTCCGGCCGGACGGTCCGGCTCGTCGAGCTCGGCGCCGTGGCGCTGCTGGTCGCGCTCGTCGCGACCGGCACCTGGTTCGAGGGCGCGGAGTTCGCCGGCTGGGCCCGGCCCGCCGGCGTCGCGGTGGCCGCCGTCGCGATCTGGCGCCGGGTGCCGTTCGTGCTGGTCGTGGTGCTCGCCGCCGGGACGACGGCCGTCCTCCGCCTCGCCGGCCTGCCCTGAGCGGGCCACCGGTGCGGCCCCACCGCGCGCGGTGGGCCTGCTGCGGCGAGGATCGTCGGCATGCACGTCCTCGTCGTCGGCGCCACCGGCTACATCGGTTCGCGTCTCGTCCCGCGCCTGCTCGACGCCGGTCACGACGTCCGCGTCCTGGCCCGCACCCCGGGCCGGGTCGCGGCGCACCCGTGGGCCGGGCGGGTCGACGTCGTCCCGGGGGACGCCCAGGACCCCGCCGACGTGACCCGTGCCTGCACGGGGACCGACGCCGTCGTCCACCTGGTGCACGCCATGGACGGCCCCGGCTACGCCGACCGCGACCGGGCGGCGGCGCACGCGCTGGCCGACGGCGCCGCCGCCGCGGGCGTCCGCCGGATCGTGTACCTGGGCGGGCTGCAGCCCGATGACGACGCCCGCCGCGTCTCGACGCACCTGCGGTCCCGCCGCGAGGTCGGCGACATCCTGCTGGCCGGACCGGTGCCCGCGGCCGTCCTGCGGGCCGGGATCGTGGTCGGCACCGGGTCGGCGAGCTTCGAGATGATCCGCCACCTCACCGAGACCGCGATGGGCGGCCCGCCGGTGCTGCCGCTGCCGGACCGGGCGTGGAACCGGATCCAGCCGGTCGCCGTCGACGACGTGCTGCACGCCCTCGCCGGCTGCCTCGACCTGCCGGACGACGTGGACCGGGCCTTCGACATCGGTGGACCGGACGTCCTCACCTACCGCGGCCTCATGAGCGGCTACGCCGCCGAGGCCGGGCTGGTGCGGCCGTTCCCGCTGCCGGTGCCGCTGTCCGCGCCGCGGCTCACCGCCCGTGCCGTCGCCGCGCTCACCCCGGTCGCCCGCGGGCTCGCCGAGCCGCTCGTCGAGTCCATGCGGCACGAGCTCGTCGCCGACCCCGGCGACATCGCCGCCCTCGACGCCCTGATCGGCCCGCCGCCCGGTGGTCACACGCCGTACCGGACGGCGGTCCGCCGCGCGCTCGACGGCGTCGGCGACGCCGGTCCCGGCCCCGCCGACGCCCCCGGCAGCGGGCCGGTGTCCTGGGAGACGACCGACACCCAGGAGGTCGACGCCCCGGCCGCGGCGGTGTGGTCGGTCGTCGAGACCCTGGGCGGCGAGCACGGCTGGTACACCGTCCCCGGCACGGCGACCCTGACCGGGGTCCTCGACGTGCTCGCGGGTGGACCGGGGAACCTGCCGCGCCGGCACTCCACCGGCCCGCCCCGCCTGGTCACCGGGGAACCGCTGGACCGCTGGGTGATCGAGACCGTCGAGCCCGGTGCCCGGCTGGTGCTGCGCGCGGCGTCCCGGCTGCCGGGCACCGCACACCTGGAGCTGCGGGTCCGCCCGACCGGACGCCTGACCAGCCGCTACGAGCAGACCCTCCGGTTCCGCCCGCACGGGCTCGCCGGACGGCTGGCGTGGCTGGCGGCGTACCCGACCCAGCGGTTCGTGTTCGCGGTGATGGCGCAGACGCTGACCGGTGTCGCCGGAACCCGCTACCGCCGGACCGTCCGCGCCCTCTGACCCGTCAGGAGGCCTCGCCCCGGGCCTGGGCCACCTGCTCCGCGCGGTCCTCGGCCGCGATCCGGGTCAGCTCGGCACCGGCGTCGGAGTCGCGGGTGAGGTTCTCGCCGGACTCCGGGTCGAACACGTGGATCTTCCGCGCGTCCAGCCAGAACTCGGCCTCCCGGCCCTCCCGGATCCGGCTCGTCGAGTCGATCGACACGATCGCCTGGGTCCGCAGCTGGTCGGAGTCGAGCTCGCGGGACAGCTCCTTGAGCTTCGCGTCGACCTCGGCGGGCGCCTCGTACGGGATGTAGGCGAACTGCGAGTCGCCCAGCCACTCGGTGACGTCGACCTTCGCGGTGAAGGTCGAGCCGACGTGCTTCTTGGCGTCGTCGACCAGCGACGCGTCCTCGAAGTACTCCGGCCGGATCCCCACCAGCACCAGCTCCTTGCCCTGCACCTTCCCGGCGCGGGCGGCGTCGAGCTCGATCGGCCCGAACGGTGTCTCCAGGGTGTTCCCGGAGACCGTCGCGGGGAGGAAGTTCATCGGGGGCGACCCGATGAAGCCGGCGACGAACAGGTTGACCGGCTGCTCGTAGAGCTCGCGCGGCGAGGCGACCTGCTGGATGACGCCCTTGCGCAGCACGCAGACCCGGTCGCCGAGGGTCATCGCCTCGGTCTGGTCGTGCGTGACGTAGACCGTGGTGATGCCGAGGCGGCGCTGCAGCCGGGCGATCTCGGTCCGCATCTGGCCGCGCAGCTTGGCGTCCAGGTTGGACAGCGGCTCGTCGAAGAGGAACGCGTCCGCGTCCCGGACGATCGCGCGGCCCATCGCGACGCGCTGGCGCTGGCCGCCGGACAGGTTGGCCGGCTTGCGCTGCAGGTGCTCGTGCAGCTCCAGGACGCCCGCGGCGTCGTTCACCTTCTTCTGCACCTCGTCCTCGGGCGCCCTGGCCAGGCGCAGCGGGAACGCGATGTTCTCGAAGACCGACAGGTGCGGGTAGAGCGCGTAGTTCTGGAACACCATCGACAGGTTCCGGTCGCGCGGGGCCTTCTCGTTGACCCGGGTGCCGTTGATGACCATGTCCCCGGAGCTGATGTCCTCCAGGCCCACGATCATGCGGAGCAGGGTCGACTTCCCGCAGCCGGACGGGCCGACGAGGATCATGAACTCGCCGTCGGCGATGTCCATGCTCACGTCGTTCACGGCCGGGAAGCCGTCCCCGTACTTCTTGACGATGTTCTTCATCTCGATCGACGCCATGGCCGGTCGGTTCCTTTCTCCTGAGTACGGGGTTCTCAGCCCTTGACGGCGCCGTTGGTCAGACCGGCGACGATCCGCCGCTGGAAGATCAGGACGAGGACGACGACGGGGATGGTCACGATCACCGCCGCGGCCGCGATCGGGCCGTTCGGCGACTCGAACTGGGAGGCGCCGGAGAACAGCCCCAGTGCCGCGGGCACGGGGCGGGACGCGCTGGTGGAGGTCAGCGAGATCCCGTAGGCGAAGTCGTTCCAGGCGATGAAGAACGCGATGATCGCCGTCGTGAACACGCCGGGTGTCGCCAGCGGGACGATCACCTTCCGGAACGCCTGCCAGGTCGTCGCCCCGTCCACCTGCGCGGCCTGCTCCATCTCCCACGGGATCTCGCGGAAGAACGCCGACATCGTCCAGATCGACAGCGGCAGGGTCAGCGACAGGTAGGGGATGATCAGGCCGGGCCAGGTGTCGTAGAGCCCGATCTGGCGCCACAGGTTGAACAGCGGCGTGACGATCGAGATGACCGGGAAGATCGCCACCGCGAGTGCGGTGGAGAGGATCAGCTTCTTGCCGCTGAAGTCGAGCCGGGCGATCGCGTAGGCGGCGAACATCGACAGCACGCAGGCGATGAACGTCGCGATCAGCACGATGCCGAACGAGTTCCGCAGCGCGGGCAGGAACAGCTCGGCGGCGTCACCGACCAGGATCTGCTCGTAGTTCTCCCAGGACAGCGCCGTCGGGAGGAACTGGCCGTTCGCGATGTCGTCGGACGACTTCAGCGACAGCGACACGATCCAGCCCACCGGGAACAGCGCGTAGACCACGATCGCGACACCGGCGACGATCCACAGGACCTTCTCGCGGGTGGACATCACTTCTCCCCTCGGGCCTGGGACAGGTCGACCTTGAAGCCCTTGATGAATCCGACGCAGATGACGACCACCGACAGGAACAGCAGCACCGACACCGCGGAGCCGAGCCCGATCTCCACCCGGGCGATCGTCTGCCGGTACGCCAGGAACGAGACCGTCTCGGTGTCGTTGGCGCCGTTCGTCATCACGAAGACCGTGTCGAACACCCGGAACGCGTCCAGGGTGCGGAACAGCAGGGCCACCATGATGGCGGCCTTCATGTTCGGGATGGTCACCTTCCACATCCGCTGCCACCAGGTCGCGCCGTCGACGCGGGCGGCCTCCTGCAGGACGTCCGGCACCTGGGCGAGGCCGGCCAGCAGCAGCAGCGAGATGAAGGGCGTCGTCTTCCAGATCTCCGCCAGGCAGATCACGAACAGCGACGAGAACGTCCCGCCGAACCAGTCGGTGTCCGCGGCGACGCCGGGCACCCAGTCGAACCACGAGTTCACGAACCCGGAGTCCAGCGAGAACGCGTACTGCCAGGCGAACGCCGAGACGACCGTGATCACGGCGTACGGGATGAGGATCGCGGCCCGCAGCACCGGCCGGATGGCCTTGAGCGCGTTCATCATCACCAGGGCGAGGGCGAAGCCCAGCACCAGCTCGACCGCGACCGTGACCACGGTGATGAACACGGTGACGCCGAACGAGATCCACCAGATCTCGTCGGTCAGGATCACCGCGTAGTTGTTCAGCCCGACGAACGAGATGTTGTCCGGGTCGGTCAGCCGGTAGTCGAACAGCGAGTACCAGACCGCCTGCACGATCGGGTACGCGGTGACCAGCAGCATGACGGCGAACGCGGGGCCGGCCAGCATCCAGCCGAGCCGCTGCTCGGACCGGGCCCGGTCGCTCGGGTCGCGACCGGCCGGGGAGGCCGCGGTGTCCCCGGTGCCGGGCTTCACCGACGTCGTGGTCACAGCAGTTCCTCCTTCGCCAGGACCGCCTTGATCAGGGCGGCGGTCGCCGGGCCGACGCCGGGCGGGTCGATGCCCGCGGTCGGGTGGTAGTTGCGCTGGATCGACTCCGAGACCTCGCTGTAGTACGCGGTCTGCGGGCGGGGCTTCGCCTGCTGCAGCGACTGCGCGATCACCGGCGCCATCGGGAACTCCTCCACGACCTCGGGGTCGGTGAACACCGACGTCTTGGCCGCGGGGTTGCCGTTGGTGAGGAAGTACTGCTTCTGGTTCTCCTCGGACACGATGCACTCGGTGGCGTCGTAGGCCAGGTCGACGTGCGGGCTGAACGCGCCGACGCCCAGGTTGATCCCGCCGTACGGCGGGGCCGGCCGGGTGCCGGCGGTGACCTGCGGGTAGATCGCCCACCCGAAGTCGTCCAGTGTGGCCTGGTCGACGGTGCCGTCCTCGACGGCGCTCTTCACCTTGCCCCAGACGAACGGCCAGTTCACCTGGAACATCGCGTCACCGGCCTGGAACGCGTTGGAGTTCTCGTCCTCCGACGCGGTCGAGAAGCCCGGCCCGCCGACGGCGGAGACGTTCTTCATGATCTCGGCGGCCTTCGTCGCGGCCGGCGAGTCCAGCCCCAGCTCGACCCCCTCGGGGTCCTCAGGGGACGGGTTGGTGACGATCTCCCCGCCGCCCGACTCCACCAGCGCGTTCAGCCACACGGTGAGCGACTCGGCGCGGATGCCCTGCGCGGCGATCGTCGAGTTCTGCCGCTGCGCCGCGGCGATCACCTGGTCCCAGGTGACGGGCTTCGACATGTCGAGACCGGTGGCCGCGACCTGCGACGTGCGGTACCAGAGCAGCTGGGTGTTGGCCCAGAACGGGACCGTCACGAGCTCGCCGTTCCAGCTCGCGCCCTCCTTCGCCGAGTTCACGACGCCTGCCGTGGTGCGCTGCGCGACGTCCTGCGGGACGGGGGCGAGGAAGCCGGCCTCGGCGAACTCGGGGATGTAGGGCGGGTCGATCGACATGATGTCGATCGAGCTGTCGTTGGCGGCGAGCCGCCGGATCAGCTGCTGCCGTTGCTCGGAGGACTGGCGCGGCAGGGTCGAGACCTCGATCCGGTACGCCCCGTTCGACGCCGCGGTGCAGGCGGCCGCGATCTCGGCCTGCCCGCCGTCGTCGGGGTTGATGTACCAGTTCAGGACGGGTGGGCCCGCGGGTGCACCCCCGCAGCCGGCCAGGCCGACGAGTGCGGCTGCGGCCACACCGGCGGCCAGCACCCTTCTCCACCGTGCGTGACGCATGGTCAACTCCGAACTCCTGTGTTCGTACCGCGATGCCGCCGACGGCGTTGGAAGCGTTTGCAAACAGACTGTGCGCCAGCGACACGATCGTGTCAAGGGTCACACCGTTGCCGCAGGTCGGTGCCCGATCCTGGCCGACGGGTCTGATTCGGTCCAGCTCGGACCGGTAACATCCGGGCTTGCAATCGCTTGCAGTATTCGTCATACATGTCCGGTGTCCGGACCGGTCAACCTGGCCGACGTGGCCCGGCTGGCAGGCGTGTCGCCGGCGACCGCGTCGCGTGCGCTCAGCGACCACCCGCACGTCGCCGAGGCCACTCGGGCCCGCGTGTGGGCGGCCGCCCGCGCCCTGGAGTACGTCGTGTCACCGGAGGCGTCCGGACTCGCGCGCGGCCGCACCGGGCGGATCGCGGTCGTCGTCCCGCACCTGGCGCGGTGGTGGTTCGGCGCCGCGCTGGAGGGACTGTCCGAGGTGGCCCGCGCCGCCGCGACCGACGTCCTGCTCTACCGGCTCGGGGACACGGAGTCGCGGCGCGCGTTCTTCGACGAGCTGCCGGCCCGCCGGCGGGCCGACGCCGTCGTCCTGCTCGGGTTCGGTGTGGACGAGCGCGAGCGCGGACGGCTGGACCGGATCGGTGTCGGGATCGTCTCGGCAGGAACCCGGATCGGCAGCCACCCGTCGGTGTCGATCGACGAGTACGCGGCGGGCCGGCAGGCCGTGGACCACCTGCTGCACCTCGGGCACCGGCGGATCGGGATGATCGTGACGACCGATCCGGAGCTGGACCCGGTCCAGCCGGCGGGGCGCTCGTCGGCGTACCGGCGGGCGCTCGCCGACGCGGGTGTCCCGGCCGACCCGGGGCTGGTCGCGACGGTGCCCTGGAGCCCGGAGGGAGGTGCCCGCGCGATGGGGGAGCTGCTGGGCCTGCCCGAGCCGCCGACGGCCGTCTACGCCCACTCCGACGAGGTGGCCCTCGGTGCCGTCGGCACGCTGCGGCGGGCCGGCCTGCGCGTGCCCGAGGACGTCTCGGTGATCGGCATCGACGACCACCCGCTCGCCGCGCTCACCGACCTGTCCACGGTGGCCCAGCCGGCCGCCGAGCAGGGCGCCGTGGCCGCGCGGTCGGCGCTCGCCGGGATCGCGGGCGAGCCGGTCGAGCCGGTCGTCACGGTCCCGACCCGGCTGGTCATCCGGGGATCGACGGCGCCGCCCGCGGACCGGCGTCCGGCCCGGGGGGTGTCCTGAATGGCCCGCCCCGGCGCGGAGCGGCCGCCCGAGGTGGTGCTGCGCACCCCCGGTCCCGGGCTGATCGGGCTGCCCTGGGAGCTCCCGCTCGCGGAGTGGGACGAGACCGAGGTCCCGTTGCGCGACATCGAGGTCGGCACCAGCAGGCACCTGGTCCGCTTCGTCGAGGCCGACGGGGCGCTGTGGGCGCTGAAGGACCTCCCCGAGCGGATCGCGCGCCGGGAGTACGAGGTGCTGCGCCACCTGGAGGACGAGTGCCTGCCCGCGGTGAAGCCGGCCGGGTTCGTGAACCAGCCCGCGCACGAGACCGCGATCCTCGTGACCCGCTACCTCACCGGATCCTGGCAGTACCGGCGGCTGATCATGCGGCTGCCGCCGAACCGGCCCCGGCACCGCGCCCGGCTGTTCGACGCGATGATCTCGCTGCTCGTCGACCTACACCGGCACGGCGTGTTCTGGGGCGACTGCTCGCTGAACAACACGCTCTTCGTCCGGGACGGCCAGACCCTGCAGGCCTCCCTGGTCGACGCCGAGACCAGCGAGGTGCACCCGACCGGCCTGTCGGACGGGCAGCGCGAGCTCGACCTGTCGATCCTCGTCGAGAACGTCGCCGCCGGGATGATCGATCTCGCGGAGTCCCTGGACCGCCCGCCGGAGATCGTCCCGCAGCTGATCGACGAGGCCACCGCACTGCCGGACCGCTACCGGCAGCTGTGGGACGCACTGCACACCACCCCGGTGTTCGCCTTCGGTGACCGCTACCGGATCGAAGGCGTGATCCGCGAGCTCAACGACCTCGGGTTCGCCGTCGACGAGGTCTCGCTGCGCCCGGTCGGCGACGGCCGGTCCCGGCTGCAGGTCTCCGTCGGCGACCGGACCTTCCACTGCACGCTGCTGCGCCGGCTCACCGGCGTCGAGGTGGGGGAGGGGCAGGCCCGGATCCTGCTCGGCGACCTCAACGCGCACCGGGAGTGGATGCGCGGGCGGACGGGGCAGGACGTCTCCGAGCGGGTCGCCGCGCGCAGCTGGGCCGACCACTGCCTGGAGCCGGGGATGCGGGCCGCGCACGAGGCGCTGGGCGGGGTCGGCTCCGAGGTGCAGGCCTATTGCGACCTGCTCGAGGTGCGCTGGCTCCTGTCCGAGAGGGCCGGGGCCGACGTCGGCAACGAGGCCGCGCTCGCGGCGCTCGGCGGGCGGGCGCCGACCGACTCCGCGGCGAAGATGGCGGTCGCCGACACGCGGGACGACCAGCTTCCGCGCAGCACCGACTGAACCGGCCGGTCAGGCCGGGCGCTCGGCCCAGCGTGCGAACGCCCGCGTCACCGTCGCGGCGCCGGAGGTGAGCGCGCGCAGGTCGACCGCGTGCCGCAGGAGCTCGGTGCGCGGGACCTCCGCACGGACGAGGGTGTGCCCGGCCCCGTCCGGATCGGTGCCGAGCACCTTGCCCCGGCGCGCCGCGAGGTCGCCGAGGACGGCACCCAGGCGCTCGTCGTTGATCCGGATCCGCACCTCGTCGATCGGTTCGAGCACGCGCAGCCCGCAGCTCTCCGCCGCGGCGCGCAGTGCCAGGGCCCCGGCGGTCTGGAACGCGGCGTCGGAGGAGTCCACGCTGTGCGCCTTGCCGTCGGCCAGCGTCGCCCGGAAGTCGACGACCGGGTGCGTCGCGCCGCCGTCGCCCACCGGCAGGCCGCGCTCCGCCTGGGCCCGGATGCCCTTCTCCACGCTCGACACGTACTGCGTGGGGACGGCGCCGCCGACGACCGCCGAGGTGAACCCGATCCCGGAGCCGGCGGGCAGCGGCGCGACGTCGACGTGGCACACCGCGTACTGGCCGTGCCCGCCGGACTGCTTGACGTGCCGGCCGGTCACCCGCGCGGCCCGGGCGAAGGTCACCCGGAACGCCACCCGGACCTCCTCGACGTCGACGTCGGCCCCGGCGTCGCGGAGCCGGCCGAGGGCCACGTCGGCGTGCGCCTCGCCGGTGCACCACAGCACGGTCTGGTGCGTCTCGGGATCGCGCTCCAGGCGCAGCCCCGGATCGGTCGCGACCAGCCGGGCGAGACCGCGGGCGACGGCGTCCTCGTCCGCGCGGGTGTGGGGGACCAGCCCCACCGGCAGCAGCGGCGCCGGCCGTTCCCAGGGCGTCAGGTGGATCGGGTCCGCGGGGTCCGACAGCGTGTCGCCGACCGCGGCCTCCAGCCGGGTCAGTGCGCACAGGTCGCCGGCGACGCAGGCGGAGGTCTCCTGCAGCGCGGCGCCCAGCGGGGAGTACACGTGACCGATCCGCTCGTCGGGCTCGTGGCCGGGCGCCGGGCCGGTGCCCGGGCCCGGCGCGGGGCTCCCGACGTGGACCGTCGACTCCGGACGGAGCGTCCCGGAGAACACCCGGACCAGGCAGACCCGCCCGACGTAGGGATCGGCCCCGGTGTGCACGACCTCCGCCGCGAGCGGGCCGGACGGGTCGGCGGTCAGGGTGGGCCCGCCCGGTTCGACGACCGCGGGCGGTGTCCGCTCCGGAGGTGCCGGGAAACCCCGGGTGAGGATCTCCAGCAGCGACCCGAGCCCGGTGCCCGCGGTCGCGCAGACCGGGACGACGGGGTGGAGCGTGCCGCGGGCGACCGCGGTCTCCAGGTCGTCGATCAGCGTCGCGACGTCGAGGTCCGCCCCGCCGACGTAGCGGTCCATCAGGTCCTCGTCCTCGGACTGTTCGATGATCGCCTCGATCAGGGTGGTCCTGGCGTCGTCCGCACCGGGCGGGGCCGCGCCACCCGGCTCGCCGGAGAGCACCCCGTACAGGCCCGTCATCGCCCCGCCGGCGTCACGCAGCGGGAGGTGGCACGGCAGCACACCCTCGCCGAACGAGCTCCGGCAGGCCGCCACGGTGGCCTCGACGTCGGAGCGGGCGGTGTCGCAGCGGGTGACCGCCACGGCGCGCGGGATGCCGATCGCGGCGCACTCCTCCCACAGCGCGACCGTGCCCGGTTCCAGCTCGCCGTCCCGCCCCTCGGTGGCCGGTACGACGAAGAGCGCGGCGTCGGCGGCGCGCAGGCCGGCGCGCAGGCCGCCGCGGAAGTCGTCGTCCCCGGGGGTGTCGATCAGGTTGACGGTCTCGCCGTCCCAGAGCAGCGGCGCGACCGCGATCCCGACCGACCGCCCCCGGCGCACGGCGGCCGGGTCGTGGTCGAGGGTGGTGCTGCCCTCGGCGACGCTGCCCGGCGCGTCGATGGTGCCGGCGTGGGCCAGCAGCGCCTCGGCGAGCGTCGTCTTCCCACCGCCCGACGGCCCGACGAGTGCCACGTTGCGCACCCGGGCCGGGGTCGTGACGGCGGCGAGCCGCGTCGTCCGGGCCCGGGCCCGGCCGGGTTTGACCGCCACGGCGACCACCTCCCGTTCCTGTGTCCTGGATCACACACCCGGTGCCGGGATCGCGCAAGGACGCGTGACGCGCGTCGTCACACGGTTGACGCGCCGGTAACCACACGGCCGGCGGTACTGTCCGGCCCCGTGTCCATTCCCGGTCCCGGTTACGCGATCACCGCACGCGTCGACGCCCCTGCCCACCCCACCTCCGCCGGTGACCTGACCGCCGCGGTCGGTCAGGTCGGCGGGGTCGTGACCGCCTTCGACGTCGTCGAGGCACGCACCGAGCATCTCGTCGTCGACATCTCGGTCAACGCGCGCAACACCGAGCACGTCGAGGAGATCAAGGCCTCGATCGACGCGCTCGACGGGTTCTCCGTGCGCAAGGTCTCGGACCGGACGTTCCTGCTGCACCTCGGCGGGAAGATCGAGGTGCGGTCCAAGGTCAACCTCCGCACCCGTGACGACCTGTCCCGCGCCTACACCCCTGGCGTCGCGCGGGTGTCGATGGCGATCGCGGACAACCCGTCCGACGCCCGCCGGCTGACGATCAAGCGGAACACCGTCGCCGTCGTCACCGACGGCTCCGCGGTGCTCGGGCTGGGCAACATCGGCGCCGCCGCGGCGATGCCGGTGATGGAGGGCAAGGCGGCGCTGTTCAAGCAGTTCGCCAACGTGGACGCCTGGCCGGTGTGTCTGGACACCCAGGACACCGAGGAGATCATCCGCACCGTCCAGCTGATCGCCCCCGGCTACGGCGGCATCAACCTGGAGGACATCGCCGCGCCCCGCTGCTTCGAGATCGAGAGCCGGCTGCGGGAGCTGCTCGACATCCCGGTGTTCCACGACGACCAGCACGGCACCGCCGTCGTCGTGCTCGGCGCGCTGCGCAACGCGCTGCGTGTGGTCGGCAAGAAGTTCTCCGACGTCCGCGTCGTCGTCTGCGGCGTCGGCGCGGCCGGGTCGGCGATCATCCGGCTGCTCGGCTCCGAGGAGACCGCCGACGTGGTCGCCGTCGACGTCGACGGCATCGTCCACCCCGACCGCGCCGGTCTCGACGACAACCTCCGCTCGATCGCCGCGCAGACCAACCGCGACGGCAAGCAGGGGTCGCTGGCCGACGCGCTCGTCGGGGCGGACGTGTTCATCGGGGTCAGCGCGCCGAACCTCTTCGGTGCCGAGGAGCTGGCGACGATGAACTCCGACTCGATCGTCTTCGCGCTCGCCAACCCCGACCCCGAGGTCGACCCGACGGTCGCGATGCAGCACGCCGCGGTCGTCGCCACCGGGCGGTCGGACTACCCGAACCAGATCAACAACGTGCTCGCGTTCCCCGGCGTGTTCCGCGGCCTGCTCGACGCCCAGGCGCACGACATCACCGACGGCATGATGCTGGCCGCGGCGGAGGCGATCGCCGACGTCGTCGCCGAGCCGAACCCGTCGTTCATCGTGCCGAGCGTCTTCGACCAGAGCGTGGCCCCGGCCGTCGCCGACGCGCTGCGGGCCGCCGCGGCGAAGCAGGCGCGCGAGGGCGAGGTCGACGCGGGCTGAGGCCGGCCGCTCAGGGCGTCCCCGTGCCGGGCACCGCCGTGCCCGGGGCGGGGGCGGCAGGTCCGGCCGGGGGCGTCGCGGGCTCCGGCTGCGGGACCAGCAGGGCGGAGACGGCGACCGCGGCGGCCACCGCGGACCCGACCGCGAACCGCCTGCGGGGGCGCCGGAGCACCACCCCGGGACGCGGGACCGCGGCGACGAACCCGCGCGACGCGTCGTCCAGCGCCGCCGGGTCGGGCGGGGTGCGTGCGGCCGCGCTGCGGACGCGCTCGGCCGCCTCGACGATCCCGGGCACCCCGACGGCCGGGGCGACGGGCAGCGGCAGGCGGTGCACCGGGATCCGGTAGACCGACGCGAGCACGGTCCGCTCCGCCTCCGGCAGGGCGGGTCCGCAGAACAGGACCACCGGCCGTCCGGTGCCGGCCCGCCACCCGCGCTCGCCCTCGACCACGGTGCCCCACAGCGCGACGCAGCCGAGCACCGTCGGGCCGCCGAACCCGAGCCCGCCGACGTCCGCGGGGCGCCGCGCGGCGTAGAGCCCGCAGGTGCACCCCGGGTCGGGCGCCCGGTGGCCGTCCAGCTCGCAGACGGCGTCCAGCGGCGCGTCCGGCGGCCACTCCGTGGCGATGTGCACCGGAGACCACAGCCGCACCGGTGCGGGGTCGCGGACCCGCCAGGTCCGCCATCCGGGGACGACGCCGGCGACGTCGGGCGCACTCACCCGGCCGGCGGCACGGCCCCGGCGGCCACCGGCACGGCCTCGGTCCGCTCCGCCGGGCGCGGCTCCCGCTCGTCCGGGACCACGCCGGTCCGCGCGACCGGTTCCGGCCCCGGCGGACCGGTGCCGGGAGCGACCAGGGGTTCGGCCCGGAACACCCGGACCGTGCGACCGATGTCCATCGTCGTGCCTCCCCGCGCCGTCCCCCCGCCGGTCCAGGATCCGCCGTCGCACCGGGCGGGCGGCACCACCGGACGGAGTCGTGCCGGTGCCGCGACTCACGCCCGGACGGCCGGTTACCGCAGGTAAGGCCGGGTTATTCTCGGGACATGTCCTCCCCGACCATCGGTGTGCTGGCCCTGCAGGGCAACGTCCGCGAGCACGTCGCCGCGCTCACCGCGGCCGGTGCGCGCGCGCTGCCGGTCCGTCGCGCGGCCGAGCTGGACGCCCTCGACGGGATCGTCCTGCCGGGCGGGGAGTCGACGACGATGTCGAAGCTCCTGGACGCGTTCGAGCTGCTCGACCCGCTGCGTGCCCGGCTCCGGGCCGGGCTTCCCGCCTACGGCTCCTGTGCCGGGATGATCCTGCTGGCCGACGAGATCCTCGACGGCCGCCCGGACCAGCACCAGCTGGGCGGGCTCGACGTCGTCGTCCGGCGCAACGCGTTCGGCCGGCAGGTCGACTCGTTCGAGACCGACCTGGAGTTCGACGGGCTCCCCGGCGGAGGGGTGCACGCGGTGTTCATCCGCGCCCCCTGGGTCGAGAAGACCGGCAGCGACGTCGAGGTCCTGGCCACCGTCCCGCACGTCTCGGAGGCGGGGGAGGCCGCGGGCCGCGCCGTCGCCGTGCGGCAGGGCCCGGTGCTGGCGACGTCGTTCCACCCGGAGCTGACCGGCGACGGCCGGGTACACGATCTGTTCGTCGGGATGGTGCGCGCCGCCTGACCCGGGGTGGGGCTGTCCCCCACCGCGGCCGGGGGAGCGCCGTGTGGGCCGCGGGGCCGGACGGGACGAGGCTGGACGGGCCGTCCCGAGGAGGTCCCATGAGCACGTTCGCCGTCGACGCATCCCGTGCGACGCGACCGGTGCCGCCGTCCGTCGTCACCCTGAGCGTCGCGCTCTGGCTGGGAGCCGTCCTCGCCGGTCTCGCGGAGACCCTCGTGCGGCTCGGCGTGGAGGTGCCGCCCACCGGCGGGGAGATCGCCGCGCGTGCCGGGATCTACCTGGTCCTCGCCGTGCTCGTGGTCCAGCTGCGCAGCGGCCGCGACGGGATCCGCTGGACCGTCGTCGCCGTGCTCGGTGTGCTGGGAACGCTGTCCCTGGTCGTCGAGCCGGCGGGAGCGCTGCTCGCCGGCGGGTCGGTGGGGGAGTTCCTGGTGACCGCGTCCGGGACCGAGCTCGCGGCGGCGGGGCTACGGCTGCTGCACGTCGCCGAGGTGCTGGCCGCACTGGCGCTGCTGTTCCATCCCGCTTCCCACGCGTTCTTCCGGCCCGGCGCGGTGGCTCCGGGCCGCGAGGCGGTGCGTCCCGCCGCCTGACCCGCCTGACCCCGCCGGGCACGGCCGGCGGGGTGGCGGGGTGGTCGTCACGCCGGTCCGCGCCGCACCGGCTCGGGCTCCCGGCGGCCGTGGGCCCGGCGCCCCGGCTGGGTCGACTCCAGCCTGCGGTGCCACTGCTCCCAGGTGTCGGGATCGAGGGTCCGCGCCGCGGGTGGGGTCGACGACGTCCGCTGCCGGGGTACGAACACGCCCGGCCCGGCGTCCTCCGCCGGTCGTGCCACCCGACGGTGTGGGCCCGATGCCTGCGGCGCGGGGGACCGGTGCGCCGGGGCGTCCGGGACCGCAGCGTCCGGCGCCGGGAGGTGGGGAACCGGGACACGCGGGAGCGGGACCCGGGGCGCCGGCGGCGGCGTGGCGTCCGCCCCGGGTGCACCTGTCGTCGTCCTCAGCCGGGCCGGGAGGGCAGGCGTGGGCCACGGCCAGTGCGACTGCACCGCCCGCGAGTGCCAGAACCCCAGCCCCAGCACCAGGCCGAAGATCAGGTGCCCGACCAGGGACAACGACACCGTGACCGGGGTCAGCGGGAACATCAGCTCCTCGCCGCGCGGGGCCAGCGCGACGGTGCCGACCAGCCCGGCCCAGACCGGCGCCACCGCGAAACCGACCGCGGCGAGCACCACCCGCGCCCGCGAGAGCCGGTGCAGCCCGCACGCCGACGCGACGACGAAGAAGGTCAGCCCGATGCCGCCGCCGTCGCCGATGTACCGCCACAGGTACCCCACGACGGCGCCGCCGGCCGTGTCACCGGGGCGCCCGGTGATCCACGTGCCCATGGTGGGGATGAAGTCGCCCCAGAGGCCGAGCATGTACACGGTGTCGAGCCGGAACACGTCGTAGACCGCGCAGGCGACCACGCCCCACGCCAGGCCGTGCGCGACGATCCGGTCGGCGGGATGCGGGTCGAACAGGGTCAGCACGGCCACGGCCGTCGCCAGGGGGACGACGAGCAGCGCCGCCGAGAGCTGCATCGGGACCAGGTCGAACACGTGCGCCGAGATCGCCAGCAGCGGCAGCGCCGCCAGCAGGACGTGCAGCGCCACCCGGCCCGTGCCCGCGGCGGGGGCCAGGGCCGGGACGGCCGCGCCGGCCGGCGCGGCGCGGGTGGGACGGGCGCGGGGAGCGCGCGGGGGCAGCGCGGGTCGAAGTCGCAGCATGGTTCGTTTCCGTGTCGGGGGCCCGGGGCGTCCGCCGCCCTCGGGGGGTGCGCCGCGGGATCGAGGGGGAGCGACCGCGGCGCGACCGGGTACGACGGTAGGGAGCGGGCCGGCGACCGGCCCCGTTCCTGGACGCCCGACCGGTCTCCGGCCCCGCCCCGGCGACGAGCGGGGGCCCGGTGCTCCCTCCGGCACAGCGCGTACCGCCGCCCGGACAGCCGTTTCTCAGGATCCGCGGAGGGGCGCGTCCCGCGTCCGGCGGCGGGACGGAGGACCCTGCCGCGTGCCCGTCCCGTCGCGCACGGTCGGGCCATGACGACTCGCACGGCGATGGGAGTGGTGGCCGGGCTCGCGCTCGGGCGCCTCGCGGCTCGCACCCTCGGGGTCACCCCCGCCGAGAGGGTGACACCGCTGCCCGGGGACGGGCTCGTGGCCGACGCGCCGGTGAGCGTCACCCGCGCGATCTCGATCGCGGCGCCGCCGGAGCGGGTGTGGCCCTGGCTGGTGCAGATCGGGCAGGACCGCGGCGGCTTCTACTCCTACGACGCGGTGGAGAACCTGTTCGGGCTGGACGTCCACAGCGCCGAGCGGATCGAGCAGTGCTGGCAGGACCTCGCCGTCGGCGACCCGGTCCGGCTCGCTCCGGGGACGCCGCTCCGGGTCGCCGCGCTGCGTCCCCGGGCGCACCTGGTCCTGGCCGAGGGCCCCGGAGCGGCGTCGCCGCGGTTCTCCTGGGCGTTCGTCCTCCGGACCGAGCCCGGCGGGACCCGGCTGGTGGTCCGCGAGCGCTACGCCGGGGGCGGCGCCGCCGCCCGGCTCGGCGCCGAGGCGCTCGTGCCGGTCAGCGCCGTGATGACGCGGCGGATGCTGCGCGGGATCCGGGAGCGGGCCGAGCGCGCCGGTCAGGCGGCCCGGCCGGGCTCCGGCCCGGGAGCCGCCACCGCACCGGGGGCGCCGGCCGGGATCCGGTAGCGGATGAGGCGGGAGCTGTTCCCGACGACGGCGACGCTCGACGCGTTGTGCAGGATCGCCGCCACCACCGGGGACAGCGCGCCGCCCGCGGAGACCACGAGACCGGCCGCGTTCACCGCGATCGACATGCCGTAGTTCTGCCGGATCAGGGTGATCGAGCGACGGCCCAGGTCGCGCAGGTCGAGCAGCGCCTCCAGGTCGTCGGCGGCGAGCGCGACGTCGGCCGTCTCGACCGCCACGTCGGTCCCGGCGACGCCCATCGCGATCCCGATGTCGGCGAGCGCGAGCGCCGGGGCGTCGTTGGTGCCGTCGCCGATCATGGCGACGGTGTGCCCCTCCTCCTGGAGCGCGCGCACGACGTCCTGCTTCTGCTCGGGCATGACCTCGGCGCGGTACTCGTCGATGCCGAGCTCCTCGGCCACCGCCTGCGCGGTCCGCGGGTGGTCGCCGGTCAGCATCACGATCCGTGCCACGCCGTCGGCGCGCAGCCGCTCCAGCACCGCGCGGGCCTCCGGCCGGACCGTGTCCCGCAGCGAGACCAGCCCGACGAGGGCCCCGTCGACCGCGAGCAGCAGCGGTGTCTCGCTGGCCCGCTGCAGCCTGCGCACCCAGTCGGCCGGCTTGCGCCCGACGGCGACACCCTGGGCGCGCAGGAGCTCGCGGGACCCGATCAGCAGCACCCGGCCGTCGGCCTGCACCCGCATGCCCTGCCCGACGAGCACCTCGCACTCCTCGTGCGGCGGGATCTCGATCCGGCGCTCCTCGGTGGAGCGGATGACCGCCTGCGCCAGCGGGTGCCGGGAGTGGATCTCCGAGGACGCCGAGTAGGCCAGGACCTGCTCGGGGGTCCAGTCGTCGTGGAAGGAGATGACGTTGGTGACGACCGGGCGGCCCTGGGTCAGGGTGCCGGTCTTGTCGAAGACGATCGCGTCGACCCGGCCCGCCGCCTCCAGGTGGGCGCCACCCTTGATCAGGATGCCGCGGCGGGCGCCGTTGCCGATGGCGGCGCTGATCGCGGTCGGCGTCGACAGCCCCACCGCGCACGGGCAGGCGACCAGCAGCATCGTCATGGCGCGCCGCACGTCCCGGGTGACGAGCAGGGTGAGCCCGGCCAGCAGGAACGACGCCGGCACGAACCGGCGGGAGAAGTTCTCGCCGACCGTCTGGATCGGCGCCCGGTCGCCCTGGGCCTGCTCGACCCGGTCGATGATCCGGCCGATCGCGGTGTCCTGGCCGACCGCCGTCGCGCGGACGACGATCCGGCCGCGCAGCAGCACCGAGCCGGCGTGCAGGGTGGTGCCGGGTGCGACGGCGACCGGCAGCTGCTCGCCGGTGATGGCGGCCTGGTCGACGACCCCCTCGCCGTCGACGACCTCGCCGTCGACCGGCAGCACGATCCGCTCGTGGACCACGACCTCGTCGCCGAGCACGAGGTCGGCGATGTCGATCTCGATCTCGGTCCCGTCGGTGAGGCGGGTCCAAGTGGTCGTGGTGGCACCGGTGAGCAGCTCGGAGATCGCCCGCCGGGACCGGCGCAGGGTCAGGTCCTGCAGGTACTCGCCGATGTTGAGCAGCCACAGCACGGTGAGCGCGACGACGTTCTCCCGCAGCACGAGGCTGGCGACGGTGGCGGCGGACACCAGCGCGTCGGTCCCCGCGCCGCGGCCCCCGGTCAGCGAGCGCAGGGCGCCGCGCAGGAACGGGTAGCCGGTGAAGATCGTGACGCCGGTGGCCACGGTCCGGCCGGCGGTGCCGAGCACCGGTGGCCGGCGCAGGCCGTAGCGGCGGAACCCGAGCGCGGCCAGTGCGACCCCGCCGACGACGAGCCGGGCGAGCTCACCGTTGTGCGTGTCCGCCGAGCGCGGGGTGCGGGCCGCGGTCGCCCCCGGGTCGGCGCCGAGCCCCTTGCCGATCGCCTCGGTCAGCTCGGTCCGGTCGCACCCGGCCCGGTACCAGACGACCACGTTGCCGGTGCGGGGGTAGGCGTGCACCTGGCGGACGCCGGTGACGTGGTCGAGCTCGTCCTCGACGGCGACGGCCAGGGCGACCCGGCCCCGCAGCGCGGGCGCGGCGAAGCGCACGCGCCCGGCGGCGTCGCTGAGGACGGTGAGGTCCGGGCCGGTGGGGTCGGTGCTCAGGATGCTCGCCTCGCTCGACTCGGTGCTCGACTCGGTGATCGGCTCAGTGCTCGTGGCCGTGCCCGTCGCCGGGTGCGGGGGCCTCCTCGCCGATCCGGCCGCGCGCCTCGCTGACGATGTCGGCCGTCGCCAGCCGGGCCTTCTCGGCGCCGGTCTCGGCGGCGCGGGCGCCGCGCAGGCCCCAGCCGGTCACCGTCACGGCGGCCTCGCGGACCGCGCCGGAGCGGGCGACCCGCTTCACGCCGTCGTACGCGACGGCTCCGGCCAGACCGCTCGCCACCAGGCCCGCGGCCTTTCCCACCACTGCTCCGAGCACGTGCCCGCTCCTCTCCGGTGCGACCACCCAGCCGGGTGACAACGGTGGTCGACAAGCCTCCACGGTAATCCCGCCGCGACGACGGCGCGGCCCGGGGACCCGCATGATCGCCGGACGAGCGCCGGTGCGGGCCCGGCGGTCCCGGCGGGCCGGACCGGGCGGTGCGGTGTGCCGCCGGTAGCATCGTGGGGTTCCCGCAGGTCCGGTGGTCCCAGCTCGCGCTGCCCGCCCGGGGCCTGCCCCGGCCACGCGCGGGCTGCGCGCGGCCCGAGCACGAGAGGTGGGCAGACGAGCCGATGAGCGGCCACTCCAAGTGGGCGACGACCAAGCACAAGAAGGCCGTGATCGACGCCCGCCGCGGCAAGATGTTCGCCAAGCTGATCAAGAACATCGAGGTCGCGGCCCGCACCGGTGGTGGTGACCCGGACGCCAACCCGACGCTCTACGACGCGATCCAGAAGGCGAAGAAGAGCTCGGTCCCGAACGACAACATCGACCGTGCGGTCAAGCGCGGCTCGGGTGCGGACGCGGGGGGCGCCGACTACCAGGCGATCACCTACGAGGGCTACGGCCCGAACGGCGTCGCGGTGCTGATCGAGTGCCTGACCGACAACAAGAACCGGGCCGCGACCGAGGTCCGGACGGCGATGACCCGCAACGGCGGGACCATGGCCGACCCCAACTCGGTGGCCTACCTCTTCACCCGGCGGGGCGTCGTCGTGCTCCCCAAGGGCGACCTGTCCGAGGACGACGTGCTGATGGCCGTCCTCGACGCCGGGGCCGAGGAGGTCAGCGACCTCGGCGACAGCTGGGAGGTCCTCTCCGAGGCCACCGACGTCGTCGCGGTGCGCACCGCGCTGCAGGAGAACGGGATCGACTACGACTCGGCGGACCAGGAGTTCCGGGCGTCGATGAACGTCGAGGTCGACGTCGACGGCGCGCGGAAGATCATCCGCCTGATCGAGGCGCTCGAGGACTCCGACGACGTGCAGAACGTCTGGTCGAACTTCGAGGCCTCCGACGAGGTCATGGCCGAGGTGGACTGAGCGCCACCGGTCACCGCACTACACGAGCCGCGGCCGTGCCCGTACCGGGCGCGGCCGCGTTCGTTGTCGGGGGTCGGTTCTACACTCGCCGCCGATGAGCACCGCGACGGAGAGCACCCCGAAGAAGGGGGCGCAGCAGAAGGCCCCGGGATCGTCCGGCAGGAAGGCCCCGGACCGGCCGCGCCTGCTGCTGCTCGACGGTCACTCCCTGGCCTACCGGGCGTTCTTCGCGTTGCCCGCGGAGAACTTCCGCACCGGCACCGGGCAGACCACGAACGCGGTCTACGGCTTCACCTCGATGCTGATCAACCTGCTGCGCGACGAGGAGCCGACGCACCTGGCGGTGGCGTTCGACGTCTCCCGGAAGACGTTCCGCTCCGAGCGGTTCGCCGACTACAAGGCGAACCGGACGACCACGCCGGACGACTTCCGCGGCCAGATCGACCTCATCAAGGAGGTCCTGGGTGCGCTGAACATCCCGGTGTTCGCGGTCGACGGCTTCGAGGCCGACGACCTCATCGCCACCCTCGCGACGCAGGCCGAGGGCCAGGGCTTCCAGGTGCTCATCACCACCGGCGACCGGGACGCGTTCCAGCTGGTCACCGAGGACGTCACGGTGCTCTACCCGAAGCGCGGCGTGTCCGACCTGGGCCGGATCGACCCGGCCGAGGTCGACAAGCGCTACGGGCTGACCCCGACCCAGTACCCCGACTTCGCGGCGTTGCGCGGCGACCCGTCGGACAACCTGCCCTCGATCCCGGGGGTCGGTGAGAAGACGGCGGCGAAGTGGGTCCGCGAGTTCGGCTCGCTCGCCGAGCTGACCGACCGGGTCGACGAGGTGAAGGGCAAGGCAGGCGACAACCTGCGGGCCAACCTGGCCAACGTGCTGCTGAACCGGCAGCTCACCGAGCTGGTCCGCGACGTCGACCTCGGTGCGGGCCCGGAGCAGCTCGAGGTGCGCGCCTGGGACCGCGACGCGGTGCACCGCCTGTTCGACGAGCTCGAGTTCCGGGTGCTGCGCGAGCGCCTGTTCTCCACGCTGTCGTCGGCCGAGCCGGAGGCCGAGGAGGGCTTCGAGATCTCCGCGGAGGTCGTCGAGCCGGGGTCGGTGCGGTCCTGGCTCGACGCCCACGCCCGCGACGGGCGGCGGATCGCGCTGAGCTTCGCCGGGGTCGCCGGGCCGGTCGCGGGCCGCGACGTCGCGGGGATCGTGCTGGCGGTCGGGGAGCCGACGGTCGAGCAGCGCGCGGCCGGGGCGACGGCGGGCGTCCCCCGGGCCGGCTACCTCGGTCTCGCCGGTCTCACCCCGGACGACGAGGCCGCACTCGGCGACTGGCTCGCCGACGCCGACGTGCCCAAGGCCGCGCACGACGTGAAGGCCGTCCTGCACGCGCTGCGGTCCCGCGGCTGGTCGCTGGCCGGGCTGACCAGCGACACCGCGCTCGCCGCGTACCTGGCGCGGCCGGGGCAGCGGACCTTCGACCTGGCCGACCTGGCACTGCGCTACCTGCGCCGCGAGCTGCGCACCGAGGAGCCGGCCGACGGGCAGCTGTCCCTGCTCGGCGGGGCCGACGAGGCGGACGCGCAGGCCGCGCAGCAGGAGATGTTGGCCGCGTCGGCGATCGCCGAGCTGGCCGACGCCCTCGACACCGAGCTCGCCGAGCGGGGCGGCACCGAGCTCCTCGCCGACCTGGAGCTCCCGCTGGCGTTCGTCCTCGCCGACTGCGAGGCGGCCGGGATCGCGGTCGACTCCGAGACGCTCTCGGACCTGGAGTCCGACTTCGGCGGCCAGGTCCGCGAGGCCGCGCAGAACGCGTACCGGGTGATCGGCAAGGAGATCAACCTCGGGTCGCCGAAGCAGCTCCAGGTGGTGCTGTTCGACGAGCTGGAGATGCCGAAGACCAAGCGCACCAAGACCGGCTACACCACCGACGCGGACGCGCTGCAGAGCCTCTACGAGCAGACCGGTCACGAGTTCCTGCAGTTCCTGCTGCAGCACCGGGACGCGACCCGGCTGAAGGTCACCGTCGACGGGCTGATCAAGTCCGTCGCCGACGACGGCCGCATCCACACCACCTACTCGCAGACGATCGCGGCGACCGGCCGGCTCTCGTCGACCGACCCGAACCTGCAGAACGTGCCGATCCGCACCGCGGCCGGCCGCCGCATCCGGGACGCGTTCGTCGTCGGGACCGGGCCGGAGGGCGGGGCCTACGCGGAGCTGATGACCGCGGACTACAGCCAGATCGAGATGCGGATCATGGCGCACCTGTCCGAGGACGAGGCGCTGATCGAGGCCTTCCGCTCGCAGCACGACTTCCACGCCGAGACCGCGGCCCGGGTGTTCGGCGTCGAGGCGGCCGGGGTGTCGGTCGAGCAGCGCGCCAAGATCAAGGCGATGAACTACGGCCTGGCCTACGGGTTGTCGGCCTACGGCCTGTCCGGGCAGCTGCGGATCTCCACCGACGAGGCCAAGGGCCTGATGGACGACTACTTCGCCGGGTTCGGCGGGGTGCGCGACTACCTGGCGGGCGTCGTCGACCAGGCCCGCAAGGACGGCTACACCGCGACCATCCTCGGCCGTCGCCGCTACCTGCCCGACCTGACCAGCGACAACCGCCAGCGCCGGGAGATGGCCGAGCGGATGGCGCTCAACGCGCCGATCCAGGGCAGTGCCGCGGACATCATCAAGGTGGCGATGCTCGGGGTGCGCCGGGCACTGTCGGCCGAGGGACTGCGGAGCCGGATGCTGCTGCAGGTCCACGACGAGCTCGTGCTCGAGGTGGCCGACGGCGAGCGCGAGACCTGCGAGGCGCTGGTCCGGCGGGAGATGGCGGCCGCCGCCGACCTCTCGGTGCCGCTCGAGGTGTCGGTCGGCTACGGCCGCAGCTGGGACGCCGCCGCGCACTGACCGGTCACGACCCGGCGAACTCCGGGGCACGGGGCCGCAGGTGGGCGGGTGCGAGCAGGCGGGCCGCCCGCCCCAGCTCGGCGACGAGCTGCTCGGCCGCGACGTCCTGCCGCAGCGCCTCGCGGTGCAGCGCACCGGTGACGGGGTCGCCGGCGTGGTGGCCGCACCGCAGCATCGGCGCCCGCTCCCGGCGCAGCAGGTCGGCGAGCGCCCGCCCGGCGGCGGCGAGGACGTCGACGTCGTCGAGGTCGACGGCGAACACCGCCCGGGACCCGTGCTCCGGTGCGGCCGCGGCCAGCAGGGCCGGTTCCGCGGAGCGGGCCCAGGCCCGCAGCGCGTGCCGGTCGGCGAGCGGGACGGGCAGCGTCACGCCGTCGGCCTCGATCCCGGCGAGGGTGAGCAGCAGGCCGGTGATCCGCGCCGAGCGTGTGGTCCACGCCGGGCGGCCACCGGGCAGGCCGAGCAGCATCACGATCCGGATGCCGGGGGCGGCCCGCCGGTGGTCGGCGGGGCGGTGCGGGGCGAGGACCGGCGACATCGGGTACCTCCCGTCGGGGACGTCGGGTTCCGGCTCGCCGCGCCCCGGCCTGCCGTTACGCCCGCCGACGGGCGGTGCCACGGCCCCGGTGGGCGGTCGCGCGACGGCGTCGGGTGGTGCCGGCCGTCGCGTCAGGCCGCAGCCGGTTCGAGGACGGTCAGGACGGCCCCGCCGACGCGGAGGACGCCGTCGTCGAGGGGCTCGCAGCGCACCCCGCCCCGCTCGCGCAACGCCGCCCACGCGCCGTCGCCGATCGCCGTGTCCATCCAGCGGCACGGGCGAGCCGGCCGGTGCACCCGGAACCGGACCGGACCCGCACCGGAGTCGAGTGCGACCAGCGCGCCGTGGCCGTCCCGGCCCACGGCGTCGAGGGCGTCGACGTCGGCGCCGCGCAGCACGACGTTCCGCCGGGCCGCCTCCGGTGTCGCCTCGACGCCCAGGAGCGCACCGGTGTGGTCGAGGGCCTCGGCCGCGAACAGGGTCACGGCGGCCCGGCGGTGCGCGGGCCGGCCGGCGTAGCGGTCGCCGACGATGCCGTGCCCCGCGCGGACGGTCACCTCCGTGCGGCGCAGCGGCTCCGGGTCCGGGCGGGGCCCGTCGGACGGCCGTCCCTCGTACGCGTGCTGGGGCGAGACCAGCAGCGCGACGATCTCGATCCGGGTCCCGGCCATCGGCGGGTCAGTCCGGGTCCGTGAGGAACCGGAGCACGGCCTCCCGGGCGAGCTGGGCGCCCGGACTGCCGAAGGGACGGTCGAAGACGTGGTCGGCGTAGGGGACGGTGACCAGGCGGCCGGGCACGCCGGCGGCGCGCAGCTCGGCGTCGTAGGCGACGACCCGGTCCGGGAACACGTAGTGGTCGGCGGAGCCCAGGAGGATCAGGGTCGGCGGCAGCTCGGGGCGCACCTGCTCGGCGGGGGAGAGCAGCCGCAGCAGGCCCGGGGCGTCGGCGGCGGCACCGCCGAGCAGGGTCTGCTGCAGGCCGGGGTCGATCAGGGTGAGGTCGACCGGCGGGTGGAACGCGACGACGCCCACCGGCGGCGGCCCCGGCGCCGGCGGCGGGGCGTCGGCCGGACCGGTCCCGCCGAACGCCGCAGGGGCCTCCGAGCAGGCGAGCGTGCCGTCGAGCAGGCCCGACGCGGCGCCGAGGGCCAGCGTGGCGCCCGCGGACTGCCCGCCGAGGACCAGCCTGCCCGGATCGAGCTCGCCCTCGGCGCCGGACCGGATCCGGTCGACGGCGCAGGCCACGTCGCGCTGCTGCTCCCGGCCGATCGGCTCGGGCGGCGGGAACCGGTAGTCGATCGCCGCGACCGCCCAGCCGCGGTCGGCCAGCCAGCGGTGCATCGCCGTCCGGTCGGTGCGGTCGCCGCTGGTCCAGCTGCCGCCGTGCGTCCACACCATCGTCGGGTGCGGGCCCGGCCCGGCGGGCAGGTAGAGGTCCATCGAGCGGCCCGGCGCGTACTCGACGGTGCGGTCCGGGTTCCCGGACGGCTGCCCGATCCCGGTGAGCGCGGACGTCCAGTCCAGCCGCACGCCCTCCCCGGCCGCGGCGCGGCCCTGCGCGGCGAGCACCGTCACCATCCCGACGGTGACGGCGAGGGCGACCGTCGCCGTCGCCCAGCCGACGACCGGGGCCCCGGCCTTGCGCGCCGCCAGCCCGATCAGGATGCCGAGGACGGCCGCGATCGCGGCGTGCAGCGGGTACTGCCCGGTGACGAACGACCCGGCGAACCCGATCACCGGCGTCTCCGGGCGGAACGCACCCACCAGGACCACCAGCAGGACCGCCGCCCAGACGAGCGCGGACCGGCGGAGGAAGGACGTCACCCGCGCACCCTGCCATCCGGGTCTTTCCCACCGGCGGGCCGGGCACGGACGGGCGAGTCGCGGCGCGCCCCGGCCGGGCTGCCGGCGGACGGCCGGTAGCGTGCGGGGTTCGAACGGACGTGCGGGAAGGGTGTGACGCGGTGCGGGTGCTCGGGGTCGACCCCGGCCTGACCCGGTGCGGGATCGGTGTCGTCGAGTCGGGGGAGGGGCGCTCGGTCTCGTTCGTCGACGTCGGGGTCGTGCGCAGCGGGACCGACCTCGCGCTGGAGCGCCGGCTGCTGACCGTGGCCGACGAGGTGGAGCGCTGGATCGCCCGCCACCGGCCGGACGTGATCGCCGTCGAGCGGGTGTTCAGCCAGCACAACGTCCGCACGGTGATGGGCACCGCGCAGGCCAGCGGCGTCGTCGCGCTGGTCGCGGCGCGCGCGGGGCTGCCGGTCGCGTTCCACACCCCCAGCGAGGTCAAGGCCGCGGTGACCGGCGAGGGCCGTGCCGGGAAGGCCCAGGTGACGACGATGGTGACCAAGGTGCTGGGCCTGGACACACCGCCGAAGCCCGCCGACGCGGCGGACGCCCTGGCGCTCGCGATCTGCCACTGCTGGCGCTCGCCGATGCTCGACCGGATGGCGCAGGCCCGGGCACGGGCCGACGAGCTGGCGGCGACCCACCGGGCCCGGCTGGCCCAGGCGCAGGCCGCCGACGACGGTGCCGCACCGACGGCGGCCGCCCAGTGGGCCGCGGCCCGGGCGGCGGCCGAGCGGTCCGGCGGTGCCTGGCAGGCGTCCACGGGGCGGCCCGGCGGCCCGGCGGCCCGCCCGGCCCGTGGGGGACCCGGCGGTGCGCGGCGCGGTACGGCCGCGCCGGGCGCCCCGGAGGCCCCCGGTAGCGTCCCGCGGCGGACGAACTCCTGGAAGGGGACCCCTCGGTGATCCACTCGGTGCGCGGCCCGGTCCTGGAGATCGGGCTCGACCACGTCGTCGTCGAGGTGGGCGGGGTCGGGCTCGCGGTGCACGCCACGCCGTCGACGCTCGGCGGGCTCCGCCGGGGCGAGGAGACCCGGCTCGCCACCACCCTGGTGGTGCGTGAGGAGTCGCTGACCCTGTTCGGGTTCGCCGACACCGAGGAGCGCGAGCTCTTCCTCCTCCTGCAGACGGTCTCGGGCATCGGGCCGCGGCTGGCGCTCGCCACCATCGCCGTGCTGGAGCCGGACACGCTGCGCCGCGCCCTCGCCGACGGGGACCTCGCCGTCCTCACCCGGATCCCGGGCGTCGGGCGGAAGAGCGCCGAGCGGCTGGTCGTGGAGCTGCGCGACAAGGTGACCGCACCCGCCGCCGCCCCGGCCGGGGCCACCTCCGCGGCGGCGCCGTCGCCGGTCCTCGGCGTGCGGGAGCAGGTCGTCGAGGCGCTGCTCGGGCTCGGGTTCCCGCAGCGACCGGCCGAGCAGGCCGTCGACGGGGTGCTGGCCGAGCAGCCCGACACCTCCGCGAGCGGGCTGCTGCGCACGGCGCTGTCGTCGCTGGGCCGGTCGCGGTGACACCGGAGCCGGAGCCCGCGGCGGACCCGTACGCCGACGCGTTCGACCGGGTCCGCGAGATCGACGCCGTCGCGCAGCCGGGGGAGGCCGACGTCGAGGCGTCGCTGCGCCCGCGGTCGCTGGACGAGTTCGTCGGGCAGCCGCGGGTCCGCGAGCAGCTCGAGCTCGTGCTGGAGGGCGCACGCCGTCGCGGCGACCCACCGGACCACATCCTGCTCTCCGGTCCGCCCGGCCTCGGCAAGACCAGCCTCGCGATGATCGTCGCCCAGGAGCTGGGCGCCTCGATCCGGCTCACCTCCGGGCCCGCGCTGGAACGCGCGGGCGATCTCGCGGCGATGCTGTCCAACCTCGTGCCGGGCGACGTCCTGTTCATCGACGAGATCCACCGCACGGCCCGGCCCGCCGAGGAGATGCTGTACCTGGCGATGGAGGACTTCCGGGTCGACGTCGTCGTCGGCAAGGGACCGGGTGCGACGTCGATCCCGCTCGACGTCGCCCCCTTCACCCTGGTCGGGGCCACCACGCGGGCCGGGTCGCTGACCGGGCCGTTGCGCGACCGGTTCGGCTTCACCGGGCACATGGAGTTCTACGAGGACCTCGAGCTCGAGCACGTCCTGCACCGCGCCGCGGGGATCCTCGGCATCGACCTGCGTGCCGACGGTGCGGAGGAGATCGCCGGGCGCTGCCGGGGCACCCCGCGGGTCGCGAACCGGCTGCTGCGCCGGGTGCGGGACTTCGCGGAGGTCCGGGCCGACGGCGTCATCCACCGCGAGGTCGCCCGCGCCGCCCTCGCCGTCTACGACGTCGACGAGCTCGGCCTCGACCGCCTCGACCGCGCCGTGCTGTCCGCGCTGGTCCGCTCGTTCCACGGCGGGCCGGTCGGCGTCTCCACGCTCGCCGTCGCGGTGGGGGAGGACGCGGGCACCGTCGAGGAGGTCTGCGAGCCGTACCTGGTGCGGGCCGGGATGCTCGCCCGCACCCCGCGCGGCCGGGTCGCGACCCCGCTCGCCTGGACGCACCTCGGGCTCACCCCGCCGGCCGACGCCCCGGCCGGGCACCGCATCGACCCGCTCTTCTGACGGTCCCGCCGGTCCTCCCGGCACCGGCCGGGCCGGCTCCGGGCCGGCTCCGTGCCGGTCCGCTACGGCGTGTGGGTGAGAGCGGGCGTCCGGGTCCGGCGGTCGCATGGGAGGATCCGGACGGACCGAACGGATCGGGCACACGTCCGGGGCCGCCGGGGGCATGCTGGACCGTCCGCACACCGCGCGGGAGCACCCGGACGGCGCGCGGAGCCCCGGTGTCCGGCGAACACGCCGCCGGAACGATCCGGGCATCCGGCCCGTTACCTCGCGGGCCGGGCGCCCGGGGCGCCGCTCGGCCCCGGTGCACCGCGACGAGCGGTCCAGGCCCGGGAGGGCCCCGCCCGTCGGTGTCCGCCCCGGCTGGCACACTCACGATTACGAGACGAGACGGAGAACCCGCACGATGGATCTGAACCTTGCGCAGGAGGCCGGTGGTTCGGGCCTGCTGTCCCTGCTGCCCTTCCTCATCATCCTGCTGCTGTTCGTGCCGCTGTTCCTGAACGGCCGCAAGCAGCGCAGGCAGATGGCGGAGACGCAGGCGATGCAGCAGGCGCTGGAGGACGGCGACGTCGTCGTCACCACGTCCGGGCTGCGGGGCACGATCGTCGACGCCTCGTACGAGGACACGATCGACCTCGAGATCGCCGACGGTGTGGTCACCACGTGGCTGCGCGCCGCGATCCGGGAGAAGGTCGCCGCCGACGAGCCCGCCGACGAGCAGGCCGAGACGGCACCGTCCGAGAAGACCGAGCAGTCTGAGCAGTCGGAGAACAAGCCGACGATCCACTGAGCACGTCGGGAGCGGGCCCCGAGGCCCGCTCCGGCGGCCCCGGCGCCACGGCCGGGCCCGGCACCCGGGCCGGCCTGGCCGGGTGAGCAGGCCGTGAGGCAGGCCGGCCGAGGCCGCCTCGCGAGTCGGATTCGGGAGAACACCACGTGGCAACGTCGTCGGGGCAGCAGCGTGTGCGCCCCTGGCGCTACCTGACCGCCTTCCTGGGCATCGTCGTGATCCTCTACACCCTGGTGCTCTTCACCGGGGGCGGGAACCTCACGCCGAAGCTGGGCATCGACCTGCAGGGCGGAACCCGCGTCACGCTCACCGCCCGCGCCGTCGACGGGCAGCCGCCGCCGCGCGACCAGCTGGTCCAGGCCGAGTCGATCATCGAGCAGCGCGTCAACGGGCTCGGTGTCAGCGGCGCCGAGGTCCAGCTGGACGGCAGCAACATCGTCATCACCGTCCCCGGCGACCAGGGCGAGCAGGCCCGGTCGCTCGGCCAGACCGCCCAGCTGCGGTTCCGCGAGGTCGTCGAGGGACCGATCCCCGCGGACCCGGCCGCGCAGCAGCAGCCGGCGCCCGGCGGCCAGCCCGCCCCCGGCGCGCAGCCCGGCCAGGAACCGGCCGGGGCGCCGGCGGGCCAGGCTCCCGCGGCACCGCAGCCGCAGGGGATGGGGGCGGCCGGCGAGCAGAGCCGCGCCGTCGCCCCGGTGGCGCAGAGCTCCCCGCTGCAGGACCCGCCGCCCGCGCCCGAACCCCCGGGCCCGACCGGCGCCGCGACCCCGACCGACCCGCGGGTCGCCGCCGAGGTCGAGCAGCTGCGCGCGACCCGGCAGAGCAGCGACCAGGCCACCCAGGTGCAGGCACTGCTCGCGCTGAACTGCGCGGGCCCGGATCCGCTGCAGGGCTACGACGACCCGGCCCAGCCGCTGGTCACCTGCGGTGAGGACGGCACGACCAAGTACATCCTCGGCCCGTCCTTCCTCGAGGGCACCGAGATCGCGTCCGCGCAGCCGCAGCAGAGCCAGGGCGCCGCCGGCTGGGCGGTCGGCCTGACCTTCAAGCCGCAGGGCGCCGAGACGTGGGGCCAGTACACGACCGCCAACGTCGGGAAGAACGTCGCGTTCGTCCTCGACGGCGACGTGGTGTCCGCGCCCTCGATCAACCAGCCGATCTACGGCCAGACCCAGATCAGCGGGCAGTTCAACCAGGAACGCGCCCAGGACCTGGCGCAGACCCTGCGATACGGCTCGCTGCCGCTGGCCTTCGACCCGGGCACCGCACAGACCGTGTCCGCGACGCTCGGCCTGGCCTCGTTGGAGGCCGGACTGATCGCCGGTGCGGTCGGCCTCGCCCTGGTCTTCGTCTACTGCCTGTTCTACTACCGGCTGCTCGGGCTGCTGACGATCCTGTCGCTGGTCCTGTCCGGCGTGGTCGTGTACGCCGTCCTGATCCTGCTCGGGCGGTGGATCGGGTTCACCCTCGATCTCGCGGGCGTCGCCGGCTTCATCATCGCGATCGGCATCACCGCGGACTCGTTCGTGATCTTCTTCGAACGCCTGAAGGACGAGATGCGGGAGGGCCGGACGTTCCGCTCGGCGGTCCCGCGCTCGTGGGAACGGGCCAGACGGACGATCCTCACGGCCGACGCGGTCAGCTTCCTGGCCGCGGCCGTGCTCTACATCCTGGCCGTCGGTGAGGTCCGCGGGTTCGCCTTCACCCTCGGCATGTCCACCGTCCTCGACCTGGTCGTGGTCTTCCTGGTGACGTTCCCGCTGGTCGTGCTGATCTCCCGGTCGAAGTCGCTGGGCAGGCCCGGCCTGTCCGGGCTCGCGGCGGTCGACCGGATCGGTGCCCGGCACCGGCGGGACAAACCCGCCGTCGGGCAGCGTGCCACCAGCGGGAAGGGAGCGGGAGCATGACGGCCCCCGAGCGGACGTCGGGCTGGACCCGGCTCACCACCGGCACCGCGAGCGCCGACATCGTCGGCCGGAAGAAGCTCTGGTACATCGGGTTCGGCGTGCTGCTCGCGGTCTGCGTGCTGTCGCTGGTGTTCGGCGGGTTCAACCTCGGCATCGACTTCACCGGCGGATCGCAGATCCAGCTGCCGGCCACCGGTGCGAACGGGCCCATCAGCGTCGAGCAGGTCGACCGGATCTACACCGACGTCGTCGGGACCGCCCCCGAGGTCAGCCAGGCCGTCGGGACCGGGGACTCGGCGTCGATCGTGATCCAGTCCGAGCCGCTGACCCCGGAGCAGCTCGTCCCGCTGCGGGAGGCGCTGTTCCAGCAGCTCCAGCCGATCGGCGGGGGCGGCGTCCCGAGCGAGGCCGCGATCAGCGACTCCCAGGTCTCGGGCACCTGGGGCGGTGAGGTCACCACCCAGGCACTGATCGCGCTGCTGGTCTTCATCGTGCTGGTCACGATCTTCCTGGCGGTCTACTTCGAGCGGGCGATGGCCGCGGCGGCGCTGGTGGCGCTGATCAACGACATCGTCGTCACCGCGGGCGTCTACTCGATCATCGGCCTCGAGGTCACACCGGCGACGGTGATCGGGCTCCTGACGATCCTCGGGTTCTCGCTCTACGACACCGTCGTCGTGTTCGACAAGGTGCGGGAGAACTCGCGCGGGCTGCTCAAGCTGACCCGCCGCAGCTACGCCGAGGCCGCGAACCAGGCGCTCAACCAGACGCTGATGCGGTCGATGAACACCTCGCTCATCGCGATCCTGCCGGTACTGGGCCTGCTGGTGATCGGCGTCGGGCTGCTCGGCGTCGGCACGCTCGCCGACCTGGCGCTCGTCCAGCTCGTCGGCATGATCTCCGGTGTCGTCTCCTCGCTCCTGCTGGCGACCCCGGTGCTGGTCGACATCAAGATGCGCGACGGGCGCTTCCGCGACCAGGCCGAGCGGGTCGCCGCCCGCCGGGCCCGCGCCGCGGCCGTCCGGGACGGTGAGGAGGTGCCGGACGCGGCCGAGCCCGCCACCGACACGTTCGCCGCGGTGAGCAGCACGTCGCGCTCGGCCCCGGCCGCGCCGCGGCCCGGGGTGCGCCCCACCGGCAAGACGGGCAGGAAGCGCCGGTGACCGCCGTCGACGGCATCCGGGTCGGCCCCGGCATCGACGGGGAGTCCGCCGAGGACCTGCTGCAGGTCGCCGGCCTCGTCCGCTCGGTGCCCGACTACCCGCAGCCGGGGGTGCTGTTCCGCGACATCACCCCGGTGCTCGCCCACGGCGGCTCGTTCGCGACGGTGACCACCGAGCTGGCCGCCCGCACCGGCGACGCCGACGTCGTCGTCGGGGTCGAGGCGCGCGGCTTCCTGCTCGGGGCGGCGGTCGCGCTCGTCGCCGGCGTCGGGACGGTGCCGGTCCGCAAGGCAGGCAAGCTGCCCGCCGTCGCCGCGTCGCGCAGCTACGAGCTGGAGTACGGCACCGCGACGCTGGAGCTCCCGGCCGGCGTGCTCGAACCGGGCACCCGGGTGTACGTCGTCGACGACGTGCTGGCCACCGGCGGCACCGCCGCCGCGGCGTGCGCGCTGCTCGCCGACGCGGGGGCCGACATCGTCGGCTTCGGCACGCTGATGGAGCTGACCGCGTTGAACGGCCGCACGAAGCTGGGTGACCTGCAGGTGGACGCCTTGTTGAGCGCGTAGGAGCACACGTTCCGCCCCGGGACGGTCCGCGGACTATCCTCGGGGCGGGACCACTCCCGCTACCGGCACGATCAGGAGGTGCGGTGACCGAGGTCGACCGGACGACGGCCCATCCCGCGACGCGGCCGCTGACCCCCGCCGACGACGAGCCTCCCCGCCCGTCCGCGACCCGGCGGGTCCGCGCCCGGATCGCCCGGCGGATGACGCCGCAGCGGGTCGCCATCGTCAAGCCGGTCCTGGAACCGCTGGCCGCGGTGCACCGCTCGCTGCACCCCAAGGCCGACCTGATGCTCCTGCAGCGGGCCTACGACGTCGCCGAGTCGAAGCACGAGGGCCAGACCCGCAAGTCCGGCGACCCGTACATCACCCACCCGCTCGCCGTCTCGACGATCCTCGCCGAGCTGGGCATGGACACGACGACGCTGGTCGCCGCCCTGCTGCACGACACCGTCGAGGACACCGACTACTCGCTGGAGCGGCTGCGCACCGACTTCGGCGACGAGGTCGCGCACCTGGTCGACGGCGTCACGAAGCTGGACAAGGTCGAGTTCGGCACCGCGGCCGAGGCCGAGACGATCCGCAAGATGGTCGTGGCGATGGCCCGGGACCCGCGGGTGCTGGTCATCAAGCTGTCCGACCGGCTGCACAACATGCGCACGATGCGCTTCCTGCGGCCGGAGAAGCAGGTCAAGAAGGCGAACGAGACCCTCGAGGTGTTCGCCCCGCTCGCCCACCGGCTCGGCATGGCCACGGTGAAGCTGGAGCTCGAGGACCTGTCGTTCGCGATCCTGCAGCCGAAGAAGTACCAGGAGATCGTCCGCCTGGTCGCCGACCGGGCGCCGTCCCGGGACACCTACCTGCGGCAGGTCATCGACGAGGTGACCTCCCAGCTCGACTCGGCACGGATCCCGGCGAAGGTCGAGGGACGGCCGAAGCACTACTACTCGATCTACCGCAAGATGATCGTCAAGGGCCGCGACTTCGACGACATCCACGACCTCGTCGGCGTGCGGGTGCTGGTCGAGGAGGTCCGCGACTGCTACGCCGCGATCGGCATGGTGCACGCGCTCTGGCAGCCGATGCCCGGCCGCTTCAAGGACTACATCGCCCAGCCGCGGTTCGGCGTCTACCAGTCGCTGCACACCACCGTCATCGGCCCGGACGGCAAGCCGCTCGAGGTACAGATCCGGACGCACGCGATGCACCGCACCGCGGAGTACGGCATCGCCGCGCACTGGCGGTACAAGGAGATCAAGGGCGGCCAGAGCAAGGAGGTCGAGGTTGAGGAGATGGCGTGGATGCGCCAGCTGCTCGACTGGCAGCGGGAGGCCGCCGACCCGGGCGAGTTCCTCGACTCGCTCCGTTTCGACCTCGCCGCCCGGGAGATCTTCGTCTTCACGCCGAAGGGCGACGTCGTCACCCTGCCCACCGGGTCCACCCCGATCGACCTGGCCTACGCCGTGCACACCGAGGTCGGGCACCGCTGCATCGGCTCGCGGGTCAACGGCAAGCTCGTCGCGCTCGAACGGCAGCTCTCCTCCGGCGACGTCGTCGAGATCTTCACCTCCAAGGCCGAGGACGCGGGGCCGTCCCGGGACTGGCTCGCCATCGCCAAGTCGCCGCGGGCCAAGGCGAAGATCAAGCAGTGGTTCGCGAAGGAGCGCCGCGAGGAGGCCGTCGAGGAGGGCAAGGAGGCCATCACCCGGGAGGCGCGCCGCACCGGGATGCCGCTCCAGCGGCTCATCTCCGGCGACGCCATGTCCGCGCTCGCCCGGGAGATGCACTACTCCGACGTCTCCGCGCTCTACGCCGCGGTCGGCGAGCACCAGGCCAGCGCCCAGCACGTGGTGCAGCGCCTGGTCGCCTGGTTCGGCGGCGAGGAGGAGGCCGAGGAGGAGCTCGCCGAGCGGGCGACGCCGTCGACGGTCCGGCACCGGCGGCCGTCCGGGAACGCCGGCGTCGTCGTGCAGGACGGCGACGGCCACGAGATGGGCGACCTGTACGTCAAGCTCGCCCGCTGCTGCACCCCGGTGCCGGGCGACGAGATCCTCGGCTTCGTGACCCGCGGCGGCGGGATCAGCGTGCACCGCACCGACTGCACCAACGCGGGTGACCTCACGGCCCGCGAGGAGCGGCTGGTCGACGTCGCCTGGTCGGTGTCGCCGGAGTCGGTGTTCCTGGTGGCGATCCAGGTCGAGGCGCTGGACCGGCACCGGCTGCTCTCCGACGTCACGAAGGTCCTGGCCGACGAGAAGGTCAACATCCTGTCGGCGTCGACGACGACGTCGCGGGACCGGGTGGCGGTCTCCCGTTTCTCGTTCGAGATGGGCGACCCGAAGCACCTCGGGCACCTGTTGCAGGCGGTGCGCAACATCGAGGGCGTGTACGACGTCTACCGGGTCACCAGCGCGGCCTGACCGGTCACGCGGCGGCGAGCAGTGAGCGGCCCGCGTCGGTGAGGTGCGGCCGCAGCGGGGCGGCGCCCGACGCCTCGACGAGCCCGTCGTCGGCCAGCCGCACCCCGGCGAACTGGTCGCAGAAGCACACGCCGTCGATCGTGAGCGAGTGGCACTCGCCGTCGGTGACGGTGCAGCGGTCCGCGGCGATCGCACGCAGCACGGCCCGGTCCCGGTGGCTGAGCAGGGGGCGGATGGTGGTGGACATGATCGCCGCCTTTCGGTGCGGGGCAGGTGGGCCGTGCGGTCGTTCCGGACGGTTCCCAGACTGTCGCGGCGGATCCCGCCCGGCCATCGAGCGGGCCCCACCACGCCCGGGGTGGACCCCCGGACGCAGGTAGGGACCACCCCCGCACCGCGATCTCATCGGTGCGGGGCGGGGGTGGGCGTTCAGCCGACGGTCGCGCCCTGGATCTCCACCGGGACGTTCGGCGTGCCGTCACCGGACCCGACCGACTCGCCGCCCTTCGCGACCGTGTCGAGGGTCGACAGCCCCTGCGGGCCGATGGACCCGAACACGGTGTAGTTCGGCGGGAGCTGGGCGTCGCCGTAGATCATGAAGAACTGGCTGCCGTTGGTGTCCGGGCCCGCGTTGGCCATCGCGAGCAGCCCGCGGCCGTAGGTGAGCTCGGGGAAGACCTCGTCGGCGAACGAGTAGCCGGGGCCGCCGCTGCCGCGCCCGGTCGGGTCGCCGCACTGCAGCACCTGCAGGCCCGGGCTGGTCGTCAGCCGGTGGCACGACGTGCCGTCGAAGTAGCCCTGCTGCGCCAGGTTCGCGAAGCTGTTCACGGTGCACGGCGCGAGTGCCCGGTCCAGGGTGAGGTCGATGGTCCCCGCGCTGGTCTGCAGCGTCGTGGGGACCTGCCCCTCCGCGGAGACCTGACCGCCCGGGGGCGGGGTGGCCGGCTTCGAGGCGGGCTCCGGCGACGCCGCGTAGGCGCAGTCGACCGACGCGGGCAGCGCGGTGGGCCGCTGCGGCAGCGGCACCGTGGGCAGGCCGGAGGTGTCCGGCCCGTCACCCTGCGCCTGGGCGGGCGGCGCGGCCTCCTCGGGTCCGCCCCACGCCGCGGTCAGCGCGTAGACGCCCCCGGCGGCTAGCGCGACGACCAGTACCGTCGCGACGGCGGCGATCGTCGTCGTCCGCTTCCGCTTCTCCGCCCGCTCGGCCCGGTGGGCCTGCTGGGCAGCGAGCTTCCGCTTCGCCGCCTCCCGGCGCTGCTCGTTCGTCGCCACGCTCCGCCACTCCCTGCTTGATCATTCGTTCCGACGGAGGGTAGCGGGGCGACCTGAGAGGGATTCTGAGAGACGGCGGTCCTAGGCTGGAGGGGCTTCCGGACGACAGCACGAGAGGACGTGGACCTGCAGTGACCGCCACCGAGCAGCGGGCGGACGGGCCCCGGGCACGCAAGCCCGAGCCGTTCGCCGCGCCGAAGGGCATCCCGGAGTACCTTCCGACGGATTCGGCGGGCTTCGTCCATGTCCGGGACACCCTCGCCGCGGCTGCCGCCCGGGCGGGGTACGGCTACATCGAGCTCCCGGTGTTCGAGGACACCGGGCTGTACGCCCGCGGGGTGGGGGAGTCCACCGACGTCGTCTCCAAGGAGATGTACACCTTCGCCGACCGCGGCGAGCGGTCGGTGACGCTGCGCCCGGAGGGCACCGCAGGCGTCGTCCGGTCGGTGATCGAGCACAACCTCGACAAGCAGGGGCTGCCGGTCAAGCTGCGTTACGCCGGGCCGTTCTTCCGCTACGAGCGCCCGCAGGCCGGCCGGTACCGGCAGCTGCAGCAGGTCGGCGTCGAGGCGATCGGCGTCGACGACCCCGCGCTCGACGCCGAGGTCATCGCGGTCGCCGACGAGGGCTTCAAGGCGCTCGGCCTGACCGGCTACCGGCTGGAGCTCACCTCGCTCGGCGACGCCGAGTGCCGTCCCGCCTACCGCGAGCGGCTGCAGGAGTTCCTGTCCGGCCTGGACCTCGACGAGGCGACCCGCGAGCGGGCCGCGATCAACCCGCTGCGGGTGCTCGACGACAAGCGACCCGAGGTGCGCGCGGCGATGGCGGGGGCCCCGCTGCTGATGGACCACCTGTCCGACGCGTCGGCCGAGCACCACGCGCAGGTCCTCGCGCACCTCGACGACCTCGGCGTCGCCTACACGGCGAACCCGCGGATGGTGCGCGGCCTGGACTACTACACGAAGACGACCTTCGAGTTCGTCCACGACGGTCTCGGGGCCCAGTCCGGGATCGGCGGCGGCGGCCGGTACGACGGCCTGATGGCCACCCTCGGCGGGCCGGAGCTGTCCGGCGTCGGGTTCGGCATCGGCGTCGACCGGACGCTGATGGCCTGCGCCGCCGAGGGCGTGCAGCCGTGGACGACCGCCCGGGCCGAGGTGTTCGGGGTGCCGCTGGGCGACGCCGCGAAGCGCAGGCTCGTCGTCGTCGCGGCCGAGCTGCGGGCCCGCGGGGTGCGGGTCGACCTCTCCTACGGCGGGCGCGGCCTCAAGGGCGCGATGAAGTCGGCGGACCGCTCCGGCGCCCGGTTCGCGCTGGTCCTGGGCGACCGCGACCTCGAGAACGGCACCGTCGGGCTCAAGGACCTCGCCTCCGGCGAGCAGCAGGACGTCCCGCTCGACGCCGTCACCGGAGCCGTCGTCACGGCCCTCGCGAGCTGACCGTGGCCGTCGACGACCAGGAGCGTTGGGACGCCCGGCACCGCGCGGCCGGCGTCGGCACCCCGCAGCCACCGGACGCGCTGCGGCCGCACACCGGGCTGCTGCCGGCCACCGGCCGGGCGCTCGACGTCGCCTGCGGCCGCGGGTCCGTCGCCGCGTGGCTCGCCGCGCAGGGGCTCGACGTCGTCGCGGTGGACGTCTCGCCGGCCGGGCTCGCGGCCGGGGCGGCGCTCGTCGCGGCCGAGCAGCCGCCCGGGCGGGTCCGCTGGGTCCAGGCGGACCTCGACCACGGGTTCCCCGCCGACGACGACGTGTACGACGTCGTCGTCTGCCAGCGGTTCCGGGCCCCCGCGCTCTACCCGGCGCTCGCCGCGGCCGTCGCTCCCGGCGGGCTGCTGGTGGTCACCGTGCTCTCCGAGGTCGGCGACACCGGCGGGCAGTACCGGGCCGCCCCCGGCGAGCTTCCGGCGGCGTTCGGCGAGCTGGAGGTCGTCGCCCACCACGAGGGCGGCGGGGAGGCGCACCTGGTGGTCCGCCGGCCCGCCTGAGTCAGCGACGGGCGGCGACGAGCGCCGCGAGACCGGTCGTCACCGGCACCGCGGCGACCAGCCCGATGCTGCCGACCAGCGTCCGGACGATCTCGGTCGCGACGTCCTGGCTTGTCAGGACCTCCGTCACGCCGCCGGCCGCCACCGAGAACAGCAGCAGCAACGGGAGCGCGGCGCCGGCGTAGGCCAGCACGAGGGTGTTCACCGCGGACGCCACGTGGTCGCGGCCGATCCGCATCCCGGCGGCGAACAGCTCGCGGGGCCCGAGCCGCGGGTTCGCCGCACCGAGCTCCCAGACCGCCGACGCCTGGGTGACCGTCACGTCGTCGAGCGCACCGAGCGCGCCGATCACGAGCCCGGCCAGGACCAGGCCGCGCGGGTCGATCGGGACGCCGGGGCCGAGCGTCCCGATCAGGTTGGCCGTCGTGTCGTCCAGCCCGGTGAGCCGGGTGGCCGCGGTGAAGGCGTAGCCGAGCACGCCGATCAGGGCCAGCGACGCGAGCGTCCCCAGTACCGCGCACGACGTACGGGCGCTGAACCCGTGGGTCAGGTACAGCACCACGAACATGATCAGGCACGACCCGGTGACGGCCACCGCGAGCGGTGACCCGCCCGACAGGATCGCCGGCAGGACGAACCACAGCAGCACGGCGAAGCTGAGCAGCAGGCCCACCAGGGCGGCGAACCCGCGCAGCCGCCCCAGCAGCACGACGGCCACCGCGAACGCCGCCGCCAGCCAGCCCAGCGCGGGCCCGCGCTGGAAGTCGTTGAGCTGGTACGAGCCCGCCTCGTCCGGGTTCCCGCCGGACCAGGCCATCGTCACCGGGTCGCCGACGGCGAACCGCGGGCTGGACGGCTCGGTCGGGACGAGCTGCACGAGGTCGCGTCCGGCCCGGGGGCCGTCGGTCATCCGGACGGTGACGCCGGTGCAGGCCCCGTCGCCGGAGCCGGGGGAGCAGTCCGCGACCTGGACGGACTGCACGTCGCCGTGCACCTGCTCGGTCGGCGGCAGCTCGGGTGCCGGGACCGGCCCCGGCCACAGCAGGACGAGACCGGTGAGGGTCGCGAGGGCGCAGGGGACGAGCAGCGCGACGAGGAGGTTCCGCACCCGTCGGCCGGCGGGGGAGGGGGCGCCGTGTCCGTGCCCGTGGCCGTGCCCGGTGCCGGCGTGGTCCTCCTCGGCCCGGCGTCGCGCCGCACGGCGCCCGGTGCCGGTCGGGGCGCCGGCGGGCACCGGCCCGGTGGCGTACCCGCCGCCGTGCTCCTGCCCGGCGCCCTCCGTTCCCGGGGCCCACGGCGCGTCGGGACGACGAGCGGCCCGCTCCGGCGGCGGGCCACCGGGACCGGGACGCCCCGGCACGGGCGGGGTCGCACGGGGCCGGGGGACACCGTGCCCGTGGCCGTCGCCGGGCTCGGGGCGGCGCCGCCTGCCGGACGGCTGCCCGCCCCGCGGGTCCCCGGGGTACGGGTGCCGCGGGCCGGGATCGTCGGGATGCACGTCCGCATCCTCGCAAGCGATCACCGCACCGCCGACCGGTCCTCGCCCGGAGGCGGCCGCCGGGCGACGACCGGTTGCCCGGTGTTCGAACTTGTGTTCGAATGACTCTCGTGCGGTGGAACGGGCAGCAGGTGGGGATCGACGGGATCGGCGCGGACGCGGCGCTGCCGGGGATGCGCGGGTTGCTGCGCACGGTGCGTACGCCGGAGTTCGCGGGGACGGTGTTCCACGAGGTGGAGGCGCGGTCGGTGCTGAACCGGGTGGCGTCGTCCTCGCCGGTGCCGTTCGGGTGGACGGTGAACCCGTACCGCGGCTGCTCCCACGCGTGCACCTACTGCCTCGCGGGCGACACCCCGGTGCTGACGGCCGACGGCCGGTCCCGCCCGATCGGGGAGCTCCGCCCGGGCGACGAGGTGGTCGGCACGACGTCCGACGGGCGGGGCCGCCGCCGGTTCGTCCGCACCCCGGTGCTCGCGCACTGGTCCACCCGGCGCCGCGCCCAGCGGGTGTCCCTGACCGACGGCACGGTGCTGGTCACCTCGGCCGAGCACCGCTTCCTGACCGGCGAGGGCTGGGCCCACGTGCGGCCGGGGCGGTGCCGGGCCTCGGCGGACCGTCCGCACCTGCGGCCCGGCTCCGCGCTGGTGGGGCCCGGCGCGGCGGCGATGCCCCGCGGCGCCCGGCCGCCCGGCTACGACGAGGGCTACCTCTGCGGCCTGGTCCGGGCCGACGCGGTCCGGTCCCGGGTGACGGCCGAGGCGTTCCCGTCGGCGTGGGTGGAGCTGGAGGCGGTCGCCCGCGCCCACCACCTGATCGGCGAACCGGCACGGGCGACCGCACCGTCGGCGGCCCCGGCCGCGGCGCAGCGGCCGTCGCCCACGGTGTGGCCGGAGCACCCCGGGCAGGGCTGGTCGGCGGGATTCGTCGGCGGTGTGCTCGACGCCTGCGGCCAGGTCTCGGCGGGGGTGCTGCGGATCGTCCCGGGCGACGAGCAGCTCACCCGGGCCACGGTCGCGGCGGTGCGCCGGCTCGGGTTCCGGGTGGCGTCCGAACCGTCCGGGCGGCCGGGTGCGCGCGCGTTGCGGGTGCTCGGCGGCGCGGCGGAGCAGCTGCGGCTGGTCGCGGTCGCGGACCCGGCCGTCGCGCGGGTCCGCGACGTCACCGGTGCCCTCGTCGAGGAGCCGCCGGAAGGGGCCCCGCAGGTCACCGGTGTGCACGACACCGGCCGGGTGGTCCCGATGTACGACATCACCACCGGCACGGGTGACTTCGTCGCGGCCGGGGTCGTCAGCCACAACTGCTTCGCCCGCAACACCCACACCTACCTCGACCTCGACGCGGGCGCGGACTTCGACTCCCAGATCGTGGTGAAGGTGAACGCCGCCCGGGTGCTGGAGCGTGAGCTGGCGCGGCCGTCGTGGCGGCGGGAGCACGTCGCGATGGGCACCAACACCGACCCGTACCAGCGGGCCGAGGGCCGCTACCGGCTGATGCCCGGGGTGATCGGGGCGCTCGCCCGGTCCGGCACACCGTTCTCGATCCTGACCAAGGGCACCGTGCTGACCCGGGACCTGCCGGACCTGGCCGCGGCGAACCGGGACGTCCGGGTCGGCACCGGGGTCTCGGTCGCGTTGCTCGACCGGGAGCTGCAGGCGCGCCTGGAACCGGGGACGCCGAGCCCGCGGGCCCGGCTCGACCTGGTCCGGCGGATCACGGAGGCGGGCCTGCCGTGCGGGGTGATGGTCGCGCCCGTCCTGCCGTGGCTCACGGACTCGGCCGAGGCGCTCGACGCGCTGCTCGGGGAGATCGCCGCGGCCGGTGCCTGCCGTGCCACCGTGCTCGCGCTGCACCTGCGGCCCGGGACCCGCGAGTGGTTCCTGCAGTGGCTGGGCCGCGAGTACCCGGCCCTGCTGCCCCGCTACGAGAAGCTCTACCGCCGGGGGGCGACGGCCGACCGCGAGTACCGCGCCGCACTCCGGAGCCGCGCCGCGCCACTGCTGGCCCGGCACGGCCTGGACGGTCCGGAGGCCGATCCGGGCGACCCCGGCTGGACCCGTCAGGAACCGGCCGCACCCCCGCCACGGGAGCCTCGCGACGAGCAACTCAGCCTGCTGTGACCCGACGGCAAGCCTGGTGACGGGCCGGTCGGGGGCGGCGGATAGCCTTGTCCGCCGTGATGCGAACCCACCCTGTCGGCACGCTGCGTGCCGAGAACGCCGGCCAGACCGTGACCCTCGCCGGATGGGTGGCCCGCCGCCGCGATCACGGCGGCGTGATCTTCATCGACCTCCGGGACCGGTCCGGTTCCGCGCAGGTCGTGTTCCGCGAGGGCGAGATGGCCGAGCGGGCCCACCGGCTGCGGTCGGAGTTCTGCGTGCAGGTCGTCGGCGAGGTCGTCCGGCGCCCCGAGGGCAACGAGAACTCCGAGCTGCCCACCGGCGACATCGAGGTCACGGTCACCGGGCTGACCGTGCTGTCCGAGGCCGCGCCGCTGCCGTTCCCGATCGACGAACACACCGGGGTCGGCGAGGAGATCCGGCTGACCCACCGCTACCTGGACCTGCGCCGCTCCGGCCCGGCGTCGGCGATGAAGCTGCGCAGCGACGTCAACAAGGCCGCCCGCGACGTGCTCGCCGCCGAGGACTTCATCGAGGTCGAGACGCCGACCCTGACCCGGTCCACCCCGGAGGGCGCCCGCGACTTCGTCGTCCCGGCCCGGCTGCGTCCCGGTTCCTGGTACGCGCTGCCGCAGAGCCCGCAGCTGTTCAAGCAGCTGCTCATGGTCGGTGGCCTGGAGCGCTACTACCAGATCGCGCGCTGCTACCGCGACGAGGACTTCCGCGCCGACCGCCAGCCCGAGTTCACCCAGCTCGACATCGAGATGAGCTTCGTCGAGCAGGACGACGTCATCGCGCTGGCCGAGAAGGTGCTCGTCGCGCTGTGGAAGCTGGTCGGCCACGACATCCCGGCGCCGATCCCGCGCATGAGCTACGCCGAGGCGATGTCCCGCTACGGCTCGGACAAGCCCGACCTGCGGTTCGGCTTCGAGCTGACCGAGCTGACGTCGTACTTCGCGGACACCGGGTTCCGGGTCTTCCAGAACCCCTACGTCGGCGCCGTCGTCATGCCGGGCGGCGCCTCGCAGCCGCGCAAGGTGCTCGACGGCTGGCAGGAGTGGGCCAAGCAGCGCGGTGCCCGCGGCCTGGCCTACGTGCTGATCGGCGAGGACGGGCAGGTCGACGAGCGCGGCCCGGTGGTCAAGAACCTGTCCGAGACCGAGCGGGCCGGCCTG